>JBEDFR010000031.1:0-4864 GCA_041175045.1 Pseudomonadota bacterium
GGCGCTGTGTTGGCGAAGGCAACGCCGCCCGCTGTGATGGTTTTCTGTTGGCTGCTGCTCACGCCGCTCGTCTCCTTCACTGCGCCTGCGCAGCCTGATGCGCCAGGGCGGCCTTGATGAAGCCGGTGAACAGTGGATGACCATCACGGGGCGTCGATGTGAATTCCGGGTGGAACTGGCAACTGACGAACCAGGGGTGATCGGGCACTTCGATCACTTCCACCAGCATGCCGTCCATGGAACGACCGGCAATCTTGAGGCCGGCCTTCTGCAGCAGGTCGAGGTAGGTGTTGTTGACTTCGTAACGGTGACGGTGGCGCTCAGTGATGACGTCCCTGCCGTAGCAGGCATGGGCCGTGGAATCCTGCTCCAGGCGACATTCCTGTCCCCCAAGGCGCATGGTGCCACCCAGATCGGAATTGACATCACGCTTCTCCAGGCTGCCATCGGCAGAGGTCCATTCGCTGATCAGGGCGATGACCGGGTCCTTGCAGTCCGGCTTGAATTCGGTGCTGTGAGCATCCGCCAGCCCGGCCATGTTGCGGGCGTACTCGATGACGGCTACCTGCATGCCCAGACAGATGCCAAGGTAGGGAATGCGGTTTTCGCGCGCATACTGCACCGTGCGGATCTTGCCTTCGACACCACGGATGCCGAAGCCTCCGGGCACCAGAATCGCGTGCTGGCCTTCCAGAATCTCGGTGCCGTGCACTTTCACGTCGGCAGAGTCGATGTACTTGATGTTGACCTTGGTGCGGGTCTGAATGCCGGCATGGGAAATCGCCTCGATCAGCGACTTGTAGGCATCCAGCAATTCCATGTACTTGCCGACGATGGCAATGTTCACTTCACGATCGGGGTTGAGCTTCGCATCCACCACGCGATCCCACTCGCTCATGTCGGCAGGCGGACAGTCGAGATTGAACTTGCGCAGCACGGTGTCATCCAGACCGCTCGCCCGCAGCAGTGCGGGCACGCGGTAAATGGTATTCGTATCGGGCAGTGACACCACGGCGGGCAGATCGACGTTGGTGAACAGTGCGATCTTGCGGCGAGAGGACTCCGGAATCTCGTGGTCGGAGCGACAAATCAGAATGTCCGGTTGAATACCGATTGAGCGCAGCTCCTTGACAGAATGCTGCGTGGGCTTGGTCTTGGTCTCGCCCGCTGTCTCGATGTAAGGCACGAGGGTCAGGTGCATGAACAGTGCGCGATCGGAACCAAGCTCGACCCGCATCTGACGCACCGCTTCGAGAAAGGGCTGAGATTCGATGTCGCCCACTGTGCCGCCGATTTCGACCAGCGCGATATCCACCCCATCGGCACCCTCGACGACGCGCCGCTTGATCTCGTCAGTGATGTGGGGAATCACCTGAATGGTCGCGCCGAGATAGTCGCCACGGCGTTCCTTGCGCAGCACTTCTTCGTAAACGCGGCCGGTGGTGAAATTATTGCGCGAGGTCATCTTCGCGCGAATGAAACGTTCGTAGTGTCCGAGGTCGAGATCTGTCTCTGCGCCGTCTTCCGTCACGAACACTTCGCCGTGCTGGAAAGGACTCATGGTGCCGGGATCCACATTGATGTAAGGATCCAGTTTGAGCATGGTGACGTTGAGGCCGCGGGCTTCGAGAACCGCTGCGAGAGAAGCCGAGGTGATGCCTTTGCCGAGCGAGGAAACCACACCACCGGTGATGAAGATATATCGCGTCATTAACGCCCCATCCAGAGTTTTTTCAGATCAAAACATTATTTCAAACAAGCACCTACAGATGGGATTACAGACTACCAGAAGGCATGTGGCATCACAACGCAAAAATCTGCCAGGCATGGATTGACAGCCGCAGGCTGTCGAGGATTCAAGACAGAGGATCGCGATCGGGGGGTATCCAGATCACCTTCCAGCCCGCTTCGCCTGGACCGGCCTGCCAACCGTCACGGACACCGATACCGGGCACGCAGACGAGGGTGTCATCGACATAAACCAGCGGGATGCGCTCGCGCAGCCACGCAGGAATGCCTGCATCCTGCAGAATCTTTTTCAAGGCTCGTGTGCGGCGACCTGTCAAGCGGCAGGTCTCGCCGCCCTGCCGGTAGCGCAGGGTCACGTGCGCGTTCTCTGGCAATCCAAGTCCCTCGCCCTCCACTGCCAACGCGTACACACAACCGTTCGATGGCAGGTGCAGGGTGTCACGAGTGTGCCAGGAGTAGCGCGAAGCACTGGCGATAGTCTGCAGCATTTTCTGCAGATACAGGCTGCCTCTGTGACGACGCACCACCACGTTGAGAGATCCGTCGCGCCAGCACACCTGTGGCTGCGCATCCACTGCCGCCGTCAACAAGTCATCGACAATTTGCGTGAGCACATTCCAGCCTGGATCAGGCGCACCAGCCAGATGCAGCCAGTGACGCAGTACATTGCGCTGGCGTACCGCGCTGAGCTGCTGCAGGGCACCCTGGTCGAGCACCAAGGGGCTCGCAGTCTTGACGCGGTGGAGATCCAGGGCCGCGAGCGCCTCATTGAGTTCATCTGCCTCGCGCGCCAGCACGGCACTGCGCAACCAGGATTCGCGATAGCCCGGCCAGCGTTGCTCGAGCAGAGGCAAGACGGCCAGGCGAAGATAATTGCGATCAAAGCGCAGGCTGGTATTGCTTTCGTCTTCGATCCAATCCAGCCCGATTGCCACTGCCCAGGAATGGAGAACTGTCCGACGCTGCTCCAGCAAGGGTCTGAACAGCACTCCGCGACCCAGAGGGCGCATCACAGGAATGGCAGCCAGCCCTCTGGGGCCGGCACCACGCAGCGTGCGCAATACAAAGGTTTCGGCTTCATCGTCCAGATGATGCGCCATCAGCAGTACTTCGTCGCTGCCCAGCAAACTCTCGAAGGCCTTGTAGCGACACTCGCGAGCCTCGCTCTCCAGACTCGCGCCATCCTGCACGCGCACTTGCACACGCTCGACATGCAGCGCGATTCCCAGCGTCTGGCAGCGCTCCTGGCAGTGCACGACCCAGGCATCTGCGTGGGGACTGAGCCCGTGATGAATGTGGATGGCACGCAGAGCGCCAGCCCCACGCTGGCGCAGTGCGGCATGGGTGGCATGAAGAAGAACCGAAGAGTCAAGCCCCCCGCTGTAGGCCACCGCGAAGCGCGTGTCCGGCGGAAACCGGGCCAACTGCTCGCTCAGTGACTCCACAGTGAAGGACATGGCCTCAGGCAGGAACTCCGTAGCTCATGAGGCGCTGATAACGTCGTTCAAGCAGTGCCTCAATGCGCATGGCACTCAGACGATCAACTTGCTCGATCAGGGCCGCCCTGATAGTGGCCGCCATGACCGCGACGTCGCGGTGAGCCCCACCAAGGGGCTCGCGAATGGTGGTATCGACAATGCCAAGCTCTTCCAGACGACGCGAAGTGACTCCCATCGCCTCTGCGGCCGCCGAGGCGTATTCCGCGGATTTCCAGAGAATGGTGGCGCAGCCTTCCGGCGTGATGACCGTGTAGGTCGAGTATTCCAGCATGTTCAGGTGATCGGCGATGCCGATGGCGATGGCCCCGCCGGAATTGGCTTCCCCGGTGACCGTGGCGATCAAGGGCGTGCGGACAGTGGACATCATGGCCATGTTCTCCGCTATGGCTTCGTTGATGCCACGCTCTTCCGAATCAATGCCCGGGTAGGCACCAGGTGTATCGATGAAACTCAGCACCGGGAGTTTGAAGCGTTCGGCCATGGCAATCAGTCGCCGGGCCTTGCGGTAGCCTTCCGGACGCGGCATGCCAAAATTGTGCCGCACCTTCTCCTTGGTGCCGCGTCCCTTCTGGTGTCCGATCACCATGACTGGTCGGCCCTCCAGCCGAGCCACGCCACCAATAAGTGCCAGGTCATCGGCAAACAGGCGATCACCATGCAGTTCGTCGAATTCGGTGAACAGATGGCTGATGTAGTCGAGAGTATAGGGTCGCAGCGGATGACGCGCGACCTGGGAAATCTGCCAGGGAGTCAGCGAGGAATAGATCTTCTCGGTGAGTTTCCTGTTCTTGTCCTGCAGCTTCTGGATTTCATCCGTGATGTTGAGCTTGTTGTCAGCGCCCACCAGTCGCAGTTCATTGATCTTCACTTCGAGATCGGCGATCGGCTGTTCAAAGTCCAGGTAATTCGGATTCATGAGGTCTTGTGTCCCGGTAGTCATGCTCGGCTTGCGGGCAATGATAGCAAAAGGCCTGCGCGGATAGCGACAGGGCCGGACGGCGCGTCAGGACTGGTAGCTCAAGGCCACGGCACTGCGGCCGAACTCCTCCTGCAGTGCCTGCAGCAGCGGCTGGCTCGGGATCACGCGCCATTGATCACCCAGCACCAGCGTGCCGCGGACATCGCCCCGTTCATAGAAAATGCGCACGAGGCAGCCTGCTGGCGCAGGTCTCTGCCCGCCATCCCCTGCGACGCAAGGCACTGCGGGCAGCGCTCTATGCGCCTGCAGCTGCCGCTCCAGGGCATGCATGAAATCCGGCGTCAGTGCATCGTGGCGCAGCCGCAAGTCCAGACTGCGGGCAAAACGCGCACGGGCCTGATCCAGTGTCATCACCTCGCGACCGCGGCCACGCATGGTGCCGTTGTAATCGTCGATGCTGACCAGGCAATCGAAGACCAGAATACTGTTCTTCACCAACAGCTCGCGGTGCTGTTCGTATTCCTTGCCGAACAGAGAGACCTCGAAGCGGGCACTGCGATCATCCAGCTGTATCAGCGCGATGGGTTCCCCACGCCGACTCTTCATGAAGCGAAAATCCACGACCAGGCCTGCCAGCCACTGGCTCTCACGCTCAGGTTTGAGATTGGCCAGTCTGTCACGCGTAAAGCGCGCGAGT
>JBEDFR010000032.1:0-4077 GCA_041175045.1 Pseudomonadota bacterium
GTGCCGCAAGCTGCTCGCCGAGGGGACCGGACACCGAGCCTCGCGCCTGCTGCCAGCCGTTCTCGCCAACGCTCAACTCCCCGGCTGCTTCCGCGCTGAAGGTCGGCAGGCGACTCAGCACCTGGATCGTGCCGCCGGTGGTGTTCTTGCCGAACAGGGTGCCCTGGGGACCGCGCAGCACTTCCACACGCGCGATATCGGTGAAGTCGAAGGAGGCCGTGGCGGGCCGCGCGTGGTAGACCTGATCCACGTAGAAGCCGACCCCGGGTTCCATGCCATCATTGGCTGCGCTGATGGACAGGGAATTCGAACCCAGGCCGCGCAGGGTATAAGCGGTATTGCGCGGGTTGGCGGAGTTGTAATACAGCGAGGGGATGAGCTCGCTGAGCTGCCGGGTGTTCACGGTATAGGCGCGCTCCAGCAGGTCGCCATGGAGCACCGAGACCGCCGCCGGCACGTTCTGCAGGTTCTCGTCGCGGCGGCGGGCGCTGACGGTGATCTCGAGGATGTTGTCACTGACTGTAGGGGTCGTCGAGGCCGCCTGAACAGACGGAAACCAGACCAGCAGCACCAGCACGACGGCAGCGGGCAGGACCCCACGGGGCAGAGCGGCGGGCAGCTGGCTGCTGCCGGGGGAAGTCGGCATGCTAGACTGCGGCACGTCCAGGCCTGACGAAAGCAATCGAGAAAAAACCATTGGAGAAGCTAGCGCTATTCAAATTTTGAATAGCGTTAGCTTAGGCGCGTGGAGTACCGGATACAAGATGAGTGACCAGAATGCCGTGCGCCCCGACGCCCTGGGCGATCGCCACGCCGACAAGCGCCTGGACATCCTGCGCCGCATCGCCGCGGCCGGCTCGATCTCCGCCGCCGCACGGGGCGCCGGCGTCAGCTACAAGGCTGCCTGGCAGGCACTGGAGACACTGACCAATCTGGCAGGCACGCCTCTGCTGGAAAAAGTGGTGGGCGGTGCCGGCGGGGGCGGGGCGCGACTGACCCAGGCCGGGATCGACCTGCTGCAGGCCGCCGAGCGGCTGCACAGTGCCCGCAGCGCGCTGACTCAGGAACTCGAGGGCAGCCGGCGCGCGCCCGTCACGCTCGGCCTGCGCACCAGCATGCGCAATCAGCTGCGCTGCACCGTGACCGCTGTCAGCAAGGGCAAGGGCATACAGCGCGTGAGTCTGGCACTGCCCGACGGCACCCCGCTGCATGCCCGTCTGACTCGCGAAAGTGTGGAATTGCTGGCCCTGCGCCCCGGCCTGCCGGTGCTGGCGCTGTGCAAGGCGGCAGCAGTCACGCTGGCCCCGCAGATCGCGCCGCGCGAAGGACTGAACCTTTTCGCGGGGACCGTGGCCCGGCGCAGTGCCGCCACGCTGGAAGCCAGTCTGACGCTGACTTGCGGGCAGCAGCTGGTGGGCTATTTCGCGCCCGAGGCAGGGTTGCGCAGCGCAAGGCCTGCGCTGGCAGCACTGGAAGAATCAGCGGTCGTGCTCGCGCTGATCGACTGAGTCAGCCTGGTAGGGGAAAAGCTCGGCCAGCTTTGCGGCCGTGAGAATGCCGCTGTGCGCCGTGAAACTGTGGTCCGGGGCGTAGAAGTAGCTGCGCGGCAACTCGCCATACCACATCGGGTCAATACTGAAGCGCAGGCGTTCCACAAAGGAGTCGGCGAACATCCAGGTAGGCACGCCGTCCAGCGCATAGCCCAGGAGAATGTCGGCGGCCTCTTCGCGCTTCTCGATGGTGTCAGTGGAGATGACCACCAGCGGGAAATCAGGATCGGCCTGCTTCAGCTTGCCCAGCATGTCCAGCTCCACACGACACGGCGCACAATCGACAGACCACAGGCTGACGATGAACGGCTTGCCGGCGAACTGCGCCTTGATCTGTGCGAACGTCTGCGGGCCGAAGTCCTGGATATTGTCTGCCCGGGCTCCTGGCAGGGCGGCCACACACAGCGCCAGTGCCGCGAATAGCGAGCGCAGCGGATTTCTAGTCATTGCTCAACTCCTTGAAGACATAGCCATGCTCTTCACTGGCCCAGCTCAGGTAGACACCGCCGGGTGAGGTGATCAGCAGCGGGTGGTCACTGCCCTGCGTGGTCGTCATCAATGTCTGCGGCGCGGACCAGCTGCGCCCATCGTCATGGGACTGCATCAGCTGCAGCGGTGACCCCATGCCGTCAAAGCCCTTCCAGACCAGATACAGGGTGCCCTCGTGCAGTGCCAGGGAAGGGTGACCTGCCCCCGGCGTGCCGTCCACCTTGATGAGGTCGGCGGGCAGGTCGGTCGCCAGATCATAGCGCGCGTAGTGAATGCCGCTGTGCAGATTGCCCGCGCTGAACCAGCTCATGTGGTACTGCCCATCTGCTGCACCTGGCACCATGGTCGGGCCATGGTGCGGGCAGGCGTCGATGTACCAGTCGTCCACGGTGGCGCGCGACACCTCGCTCACGTCGCCCTGCGGGCCCAGGACCGCGATGGCATGATCGCGAATGTGATCGTCGAATATCTGTCGCCACAGGATGGCCACGCTGTCTTCTCCATGGGCCGCCATCGCGATGCGGCAACACTCGCAGCTGTTGTGAGACACCCGCACATTCGGCATGAAGGTGGCGCCCATGTCCGTGGACACCGTGTAATAGATCGCCGCGCCGGGATAGGCTTCGTTGCGCGCCAGCGTGGCTTCCATGTCGCGCTTGTCGATCCAGGTCAGATACAGCTTGCCAGAAGGGGTCAGGAACAGGCTGTCGAAGCGATGCCCTGTGCGCAGACCATCGTCATTGATGGTGCGGGGCGTTGCAAAGCTGCGCCCGCCGTCCACCGATCTGCTGAAGCGTATTTCGCCCGTGAACTGATTGGAGGTCTTGGTGGTCCAGGACAGCATGATGGTGCCATCGGCGCCAACGACGATCTTGGGACGGTTCTCTCCATTGAACTCGGCGTCCTCCGGCTCCGCGTTCACCCGCACCGGTGTGGAATATGTGGCCCCTTCGTCATCCGAACGT
This sequence comes from Pseudomonadota bacterium, assembly GCA_041175045.1. GTDB lineage: Bacteria > Pseudomonadota > Gammaproteobacteria > Pseudomonadales > Pseudohongiellaceae > UBA5078. The sequence goes on from JBEDFR010000032.1 coordinate 3,005, forward strand.
GACACATACACATGTTCATCAAGCACAAAAGCCACCCAGAGGTGGCCGTCGGCATCGAAGACAGCACTGGGTGCGCCGCCACAATGAACACTGATCAGGTCCTGGCCCTGCGCCGCGCGCAGGGCCTCACAGCTCTGCGCCAGTACCGGGCCGTTCAGGACCGGCAGCAGCAAGGCCAGAGCAAGACTGAATCGTTCAAAAATCGTAAGAGACATTCGCATAGAGCGTTCTTCCCGGCCATGGATGGGCCACATAGGCAACTTCATCGGTGAGATTGTCGATGCCCAGCCCCAGTTTCAAGCCATTCGCGAAATTGTAGTCGGACTTCAGACCGACGCGACTGAAACCGTCCTGAGCGCCATAAACTCCGTCTTCACGATCGGTATTGTCATTGCGGCCGAAGCTGTCACTGGCGTACTGATAATTCAGTCCGGCATTCCAGCGGGCGCTGAAATTGTAGGTCAGCAGCAGATTGCCGCGCCACTGCGGCATGCGCGGATAGACATTGCCTTCGATGCTGGGGTCAGGTCGATTCTTCACGATCTCGGAATCGGTATTCACCACATTGAAGCGCATGTCCAGATTCGGCATGAACACGTCGTCCACATTGGCGATGAACTCGATGCCCCTGGTCTCAATCTCGTCTACCGGGATGAAGGTGCGCACGCTGAGCCCGCCGGGCAGTGTCTCAGCCTGGGACTCGATGACGTCCTTGATGCTTTCCTGGAAGACATTCACTCGCAGATAACCGCCCGCAATCTGGCGCTCGATCATCAGATTCTGATGCAGACCATCTTCCGGCTGCAGCTCCGGGTTCGCCACACTGATGGCGTTGTAGGCGGAGTATTGACTGAAGAGTTCTTCCACGATCGGGAAACGATAGGCCTTGCCCAGTGCCCAGGCAAAGCGCCAGGTCTCACTGGCCTGGTAGCCCAGGGAGAACTTGGGTGACACCTCACTTCGCGAGGTCTTCGGCACAGACACCAGATCGAACTGCGGCGTGCTCGCCACATCGCGCGAGAAGTAGCCGTTCTCGCTGTCGAAGGATTCCCAGCGCACACCCAGCCCCGCAT
>JBEDFR010000033.1:0-21897 GCA_041175045.1 Pseudomonadota bacterium
GGCCCGTCCCCCCCGTATCGGCAGACCGGCTTTCATCGACCCGATAAAAGCGTTCCGTAAGCCGTGGCAGGTGGTGCTCGTCGATGCCCGCGCCGTTGTCCTGCACCTCGATGGCCAGACCGGTGTTCGTCCTGTTCAGTCGAATGTGAATTTCTCCGCCTTCCTGCGTGTACTTCGCGGCGTTGAACACCAGATTCGACACCGCGCTGTACAACTCGTTCATGCTGCCACGCAGCCGGTACTCTCCCTCGCAGGTCAGCTCGAAGCGGTGGTGTTTAGCACCGTAGGCCAGTTCGGCCTCGTTCTTGACCTCTCGCAGCAAGGAGGGCAGGTGGATCTCGTCCTGCACGCGCGGCAGCGCCTTGGTTTCGAGTCGCGTCAGGGTCAGCAGGTCTCGCACGATGTTCTCCATGCGCTGCGCCTGCTGGTGCATCTGCTGCAGTGGTTTGATCCAGCGGGGTGCCACCGCATCCTGGTGATCCAGCAGGGTTTCCAGATAGCCGTTGATGACCGTGATGGGCGTGCGCAACTCGTGGGAAACATTGCCCACGAAATCGGTACGCATGGATTCGAGCCGGTGCATCTGCGACACGTCACGCACCAGCATCAGTCGCTCTCCTTCGCCGAAGACGGTGATCTGGAATTCCAGCATCTGTTTCTTGTTGGTGGGGGACGGGATGCGCAGAGGGTCGGCGTAATTGTTTCTTTCGAAGTAGTCGATGAAGCGGGGTTCGCGCAAGAGGTTAGTCACGCTCTGCTGCTGATCCTGGCCCTGACGAAAGCCCAGCAACACTTCCGCCGCCTTGTTCCACCACGACAAATTGCCCTTGGCATTGATCATCACCACGGCCAGCTCCAGCGCTGCCGAGGATTCCTGTGCCTTGTCGAGGATGTTCTTCAGATAAACAGCGGCTTCGCGTTCACGGCGCTGCAGCCGGTAGATGCCATCAAAGATCTCGCCCCACACACCGGAGCTTTCCGGCGGTTCAAGGCGGCTGTCAACGGCGATATCACGCAGCCAGCGCTGAAAGATGTACAGCTGTCGGAAGGAATGTGCCAGGTAGCCCACAAGGGCGAGAGCGATGGCACCACCGACCATGCCGAAGAGCGCCCCGACGAGCAGGGCTCCTGACAGAACAAGCAGGAGCCGTTTGAGTTCAATCTGCCATTCGCGGAGCAAGGCGGTTTTCCCGGAGGTCTTGGAAGCTGCGGCTCACTATAGCGAATGCGCCGTGCCAAGGGAACGTCAGGCGGGCTTTACCGAGAAGCGATAGCCGGCACCGCGTACGGTCTGCACCAGACGCGAATAGTCGATGCTGGTATTGGGCACCGAACTCAGCGCCTTGCGCAGGCGGCGGATGTGCACATCGATGGTGCGTTCTTCCAGGTAGACATTGCCGCCCCAGACCTGATCCTGAATGTGATCGCGGGTGAACACCTTCTCCTGGTGCGACATGAAGAAGCGCAGCAGTTTGAATTCGGTCGGGCCGATGTCCACCGGCTGATCCTCGATGGTGACACGGTGACTGGACGGATCCAGCTGCAGGTCGAAGACGCGAATGGCCTTGTCCACCTGGGCGCCTGTGGTGCGACGCAGCACGGCCTTGATGCGGGCCACCAGCTCGCGCGGAGAGAAGGGCTTGGTGACGTAGTCATCCACGCCCACGTCCAGACCCTGCACCTTGTTGTCCTCGCTGGTCTTGGCCGTCAGCATGATGATGGGCAGCGAGGCGGTGAGTTCGTCGCGCTTCAGACGGCGCGCCAGTTCGATGCCGCTGCCGCCGGGCAGCATCCAGTCCAGGAGGACCAGATCGGGGCGGCGATCCACGATGCTCACGTGAGCCTCGTGGGCGGTTTCGGCGGACACACTGTTGAATCCCGCCAGATCGAGGGTAATGCCGATCATGTCGCGGATGGCGGGCTCGTCGTCGACTATCAGAATGGTCGGATCGCTCATGGTCTCATGCTACCGTTTCGTCAATTGGCTTGTCACTTTAGTGGCACATTATTGAAGCAATCTTGTGTGACATCCGTGTGACACGCATGGGCTGCGGGCCGCACGGCGTCTGGGTTTGCTAGAAACTGTACTCCAGTTTCAAGCTGGCGGAGCGCCCCTCGCTGTAACCGGTGGCCACCAGGCCGCCCTGGGTGATCTCCTTGCGTCGATCCAGCAGGTTCTGTGCCTTGATGTTGAGTTTCCAGTTGTTGCGGAACTCCTTGCTCAGCACGAAATCCAGCTCGCCGTGGGGCTCCTCGATCAGGTCCGGCGCGCCCAGGATGCCCACTTCGTAGATGCGCTCGCCGAAGTAATGGTAGAGCAGAGTGGCGGTCATTCCGTCGAAGCTGTCATAGCCCAGCTGGCCATTGAAGAGCCAGTCGGATTGCCCCTGCAGAGGACGCGAGCTGTTGGTCAGGATGTTCTGCTCGGTCACGCCGATAGTCACGTCCGAGGTGATGTAGGACACATTGCCGGAGACATAGAAGTCTTCCCAGCGCTCGCCCAGGAAGTCGAACTGCTTGCGCGCCTCGAATTCGATGCCCTGGTTTTCGGCCGATTCGGCATTCACATAGCTGCGCGCGCTGTTGGCGCCAGGCTGCACCACCGATTCGATGGGCGAGTCGAAATCCTTCATGAAAAGGCCGACGGACAGACTGTCGAGCGCAGCGAAATACCACTCCCAGCGCAGGTCGTAGTTCTTGATGCTGGCCACGCGCAGATTCGGATTGCCCACCACTTCATAGCCTGTCAGCGGGTTGGTGAACGTGGCCGGAGAGAGCTCGCGAAAATCGGGTCGAGAGCTCGTCTCGCTGTAACCGAAACGGAACTGGTGATTGCCGGCGATGTAGGTGGCTGTGATGCCAGGCAGCAGGTCGCGAGAGGTCAATGTGGCCTCGATCGCGCTGTCCGGTCGGAACAGATCAAAGGTGCGGACATTCTGTCGGTAGTCTTCCTGGCGCACGCCCGCCAGCAACTGAATCCGATCATTGAAGTTCAGATCGGCCTGCAGGTACCAGGATTCCAGTGCGCGCGTGGCGACGTAGGTGTCCGTGGGACGTGTGGTTTCTGTCAGTTCAAACTCCGACGGGCCGATATTCTGGGCGGCCAGGATTTGTTCCAGTGGCTGCAGCAGGAAACCTTCACGGCTGACCACATCGCCTTGCTCGACGAAGGCAAAGCGGCGAATCTCGTAGTCACGCTCACTGTCCTGCTGGTTGTAGCCTGCTGTCATCACAATGGAGGAACTCAGCGGACCGTAAAACACCATTGATGTGTCGAGAGCATAATCGGTGTTGTCGTCGTGCAGCTCACTGAAGCGGCGCACATTGCCGTCGGAGCGCAGATTGAAGACATACTGATCGTCCAACAGGTCGTAACGGTATTCGCGCGTGTCTGGCGCCATGCGGTCGGCCGTGGACTTGTTGACGCGCCAGGTCACATTCAATTCATTGGCTTGCGGGAAGTAGTGATCGCCCTGCAATTGATTGGAGTAAAGTTCGCGCTGGATGTATTCGATCTGAGTAAAACGGCTGTCAATGCGTTCGTCACCGAAGAAGCCGATTTCCTGGCCGGCGATGTCGTCAGACTGGCGCAGCATGATATTGGTGGCGCTGATGCTGTGGTTCTCGTTCAGTTCCAGCCCGGTGGAAAGAATGCCGCTGATGTCGATGTTGTTCTCAGTGCCGTAGTAAGTGAAGGCATTCTCGCGCACCAGTTCGTCGACACCGCCCACCTTGTAGGAATTGCGCTCGATCTCGTGTGCGTCCCAGCCGTTCTTGTAGTCCAGCGCAGCCAGATAGTTGAAGCGCGCGCTGCCGAGGTCGTGATAATTGCCAAGGCTTGCTGTCAGGCCGGCATCTGCCGGCAGTGTCTTGTCACTGAGGGCATAGTCCTGACTCAGACTTTGACCGATCGCCTGAAGTTCTGCCGGTGTCGCCCCACCGGTATTCAGATAGGGGCTGCGGCGCTGCAGGCGCTGACCGTCCGCCGTGGCATTCCTCAGCAATTGCGGCATCTCGCGCGAGCCATCGTCGTAGCCCAGCCAGTCGCGGCTGCCGCCGGCGGCCTGCACACCTTTGGAGAACGCGGTGTGCTCGGTCATGCCGACGGAGCTGGCGAGATTGAAGAAGAATTCATCGCTGCTGCGCTTGGTGCGCATCTGCAATACGCCGCCGCCGAATTCGCTGGGGAACTGCGCCGAGTAGGTTTTCTGCACCACCACGCTGTCCATGATGGCATTCGGAAACAGATCCAGCGGCACGACTCGATTCAGGGGCTCCGGGCTGGGAATGCTGGAGCCATTGAGCAGCGCCGACGAGTAGCGTTCGCCCAGACCGCGGACATAAACGAACTTGCCACCCACCAGACTCAGCCCCGCCACGCGTTTCAGACCTTCCGCAATATTGGTGTCGCCGGAGCGCGAGAATTCCTCGTTGCTGAGGACATTCGACAGCGCGGAGGTGCTGCGCTTCTCATCCGGCACAAAGCGGCCGACGACTGAAATTTCCTCTATCTGGGGACGCTCGGTCTGGACGGTGGAAGTGTCCTGAGCCAGGGCCGTCTGAGAGCTCAACGCCATGGCGATGGCAGCAGGGAGAGCACGCTTGATCATCATAAGAAGTTCCGTAAGCAGGGTGGTTGTCTCGATTGCAGGGCCAGTCTAGTGCTGTAACGTGACAGAAATATTGCAAGGCGATGAATGACAGAAATATGTCAGAGAAAACTGGAACAAGAATTCTCAGCGGAAAGAAAAAGGGGCGCTGCGAGCGCCCCTGTTCCTGACCGATGGCGCGCTGCACTCAGTCGCGGAAGATCCACTTGGCAGTCCAGTCGCTGGCTTGATCCTTGACCGCGCCGATGTGGCTGACGCTGTCGAAGAAACTGTCAGAGAAGGTGCTGGCCACCACGGCATTGATCAGCGGGCCGTTGACAAACCCAGTCAGATCGGCGGTGCCGATACCGTTGCGGACCTGGCCATTGAACCAGTCTGCCAGCGACCAGGGGTCGGACGTGGACGTTGCAAACGAGTTGGCACAGTCAAGGCGCGTCGCTGTCATGGTCAGATTGCCAGTCAGGGCAGTTGCCGAGGTGCCGGCATTGGTGAAGGTGGCCGCATCGTTCACATCCACGCAGTAGCTGGCGAAATTGGTCACTACGCTATTGTGGATATTGGCGCCGGTGCCACGGCGCAGCTCCATGCCGCGGCCGCCGGTGCCGCGTCCGATCATCGTGAAGTTCACCAATGTCGGCTTGGAGCGGGGCGTGGAGTCGAAGTTGAACTCGTTGTTGTCCGCCTCGATGCCGCGGTCGCCGAAGCCGGTGCGCTGCTTGATCACCGCGTGCTGCACCTTGCCCTGGTAGCCGAAGGTCCAGTCGAAGGAATCGTCTTCGTTGCTGGTCAGCACCAGGTGCTTGGCGTTCACGGTACCGCCGAAGAATTCGACGCCATCGTCGGAGCTGCCGTGCACCTGCACATAATCCACCGTGGTGCCGCTGCCGACGCCCTGGAAGGCGATGCCGTTGAGTTCGTTGGTTTCAGTGATGTTCTGACCCGGGTATTTGACGATCACGTAGTTCAGTGTGCCGCTGTTGTCCGTCGGGTTGTTGCCGCCGTACTTGCCAGTGGAACCTTCGCCCTCCAGTTCGCACAGCGCCGTGCCGACCGCACAGCCATTCACCGGCGCATTGCCGTTGATGATGATGCCACCCCAGCGACCAGTCGTGGTGGCCGTGGCAGTGGCTTCGCCGTCGTAGGTGAAGGTAATCGGTGCAGCTTCGCTGCCCAGGGCCTCAATCCTTGAGCCGCGTGCGATGACCAGGAAATTCAGGCCGACCGGGCTGATGACTTTGACGCCGGCGTCGATGGTCAGGGTGGCGGAGTTGGTGTTGTCACCGCCAATGAACACCGCACCATTGAGCAGGTACACATTGTTGGCATTCAGGTGGGTGTTGCTGGTGATCCGACCGCTAAGCACGCAGATCGGCTTGCCCTCGAAGGTGCCGGTCGATGACAGCGTCGTGTTGGTCGGGCAGCCCGCCGCGGGCTTGGCCGCTATCGAGAAACTAATCGGAGTTCCCGTGTAAGCGATGGTGTTGACATCGCCGTTGGTGTAGTAGCCGAAGAATACCTGGAAGCTCAGACCCGCGAGGCCGGAGTTCACGCCGATCAGGTCGTTCAGAACGGTCACTGGCTCGGTCGCCGCAAGGGTTTTCACGGCAAAGGGCTGCAGACCGCTGACCTGACCATTCCAGGGCAGGAAGAAGCCTCCGGAGACCATCTGATAGACGCCCATTCCGGGAATCTGGACCAGGGCGACCAAGGCGCCTTTCTTGCCGACGTCGGTTGCCGCCACCTTGATGGTGCCGACAACGTCCACTGCTGCGCTGCTGGCGGCGCTGGTTGTCCAGGATGAACCATTGTTGATGGTGGCACCACCGGTGAAGGTTGCCGTGGTCGCGGCACCGCTGGCAGTGGCTGCACTCAGGGCTGGTTCCGCGGCGTGAGCGGACAGCGCAGCAAGGCTGAGCACAACGGCGCTGACGGCGGTAGAGAGGGGTTGGCGTGTGAAGTTCATGAAGACTCCTGTTGTCCTGGCTCGAGGCGAGCGGATGCGTGGAAGATAATTGGCAGGGTTGATCCTAGGTCGACAATGTTGCAGTTCAGCGTCACTCACGTGACAGATTGTTGACAGTTGCCGGTGCCACGCGCGTCACCCTGCTTCGCCCGCAGGCATTCGTTGCTGCCGTCGCTGCCGCAAGCGGGGCTATAATGCCGACGGCGATGCCTGGGGTAGTATTCGAGGAGTTTCTGCCACATGCGTCCCACACTTCTGTCTTCTTCCGGGCTCTGGCAGAGCCTTCCGCCACAGGTGAGCAATTGAGCCCAATCCCTCCTCCTGCATGGCCTGGTCTTGACGCGTCCGGGCTGCTTTGGAAACCCGCCGCCCAGGTGTTGCCTCGGCCGACGCCCTGCGTGCAGACCTGGTTGCTTGACCCTGGGTCGCTGACGGCCCGTCTCAAGGGGTTGGCGGCTTTGCAGTTCCGGGTACGGGTGCTGGAGGAAGGCTGGGTCCAGCAATGCTCGCCCGCCCTGCTGCAGTGCTTCCAGCCCCACGTCGCGCGTCAGCGCATGTGGTCGCGCAAGGTGCTGCTGCAATGCGGCGACACCCCCTGGGTCGCCGCTCATTCCCTGATTCCCCTCAGCAGCATGCAGGGGCCGCTCCAGCGTCTGCGTCGACTGGACGAGCGACCGCTCGGCGAGTTCCTCTTCCGTGAACCCAGCATGCAGCGCTTCCAGCTGGAGCTGACGCAGCACGACGAGATCTGGGGCCGCCGTTCGCTGTTCTACCTGCATGCTCGACCGCTGCTGGTGGCGGAATTCTTTCTGCCTGCACTGCTGCAGGCCGCGCGGCAGGAGCATGCCCGGTGAGCGCAGCAGCGGCCGGCGGTGCCCTCGAGGGCATCAGGGTAGTCGACCTTTCCCGCGTGCTGGGGGGGCCCTACTGTTCGCAGATGCTGGCCGACCATGGCGCGAGGGTGCTCAAGATCGAACCGCCGCTGGGGGACGAGACACGGGAGTGGGGCCCCCCCTTCCACGAGGGCGACGCGGCTTATTTTCTCGGAGTCAATCGCAACAAGCGCGCCATGGGACTGGATCTGACCTGCACCGAGGGTCGGGACGTGCTGCTGCGTCTGCTGCAGGATGCCGACATTCTGCTGGAAAACTTCAAGCCGGGAACACTGGAAAGATGGGGGCTTGGCTACGAGGCAGTGCTGCGCGAGCGGTTTCCCCGGCTGATTCACTGCCGCATCAGCGGCTTCGGGGCCGACGGCCCGCTCGGCGGCTACCCAGGCTACGACGCCATCGTGCAGGCCATGGCTGGCTGGTTCAGTGTCAACGGCGAGGCGGGCGGGAAGCCGACGCGACTGGGCCTGCCCATGGTGGACATGGGCACCGGTCTTTACAGCGCGGTGGCAATCCTGATGGCCCTGACCGAGCGCTCGCGCTCGGGTCTGGGACAGTTCATCGACATGACCCTGTACGACTGCGCGCTCGCGCTGCTGCATCCCCATGCGGCCAATTACGCCCTGTCGGGCAAGGTGCCGGTGGCCACGGGCAATGCCCATCCCAATATCAGCCCTTACGACACTTTCCGCACGGGCAGTGTCGACATCTTCATCGGCGCCGGCAACGACGCTGCCTTTGCCAGGTTGTGCGAGCTGCTGGAGGCGCCCGAGCTGATTGCCGACTCCCGCTTTGGCCGCAATGCCGATCGCGTCACCCATCGTGCCACGCTGAAAGTGGAGCTGGAGTCGCGCCTGATGCGCGTCGAAGGCGCCGCGTTCTGCGAGCGTTTGTTGCAGGCAGGCGTACCGGCAGGCCCCGTTCAAGATACGGCGCGGGCACTGGCGCACCCGCATACGGCCCACAGAGGCATGTTGCTGCAGCAGAACGGCCATGCCCTGGCAGGCACGCCGATCAAGTTCTCCCGCACGCCGGGCAGCGTGCGCAGCCTGCCGCCACGCTATGGCGAGCATACACGGGAGGTCCTGCTGGAAATGGGCTTGTGTGATGCCGATATCCAGACACTGCTCGAGGCTGGCGTGGTGCTGGAGCACCGCCGCCAACGCTGACGCGCGGGTCAGTCGCGGGCGGCCGGCATACGCACTGTCAGCAGCACGTTCTCGGCCCGCACGGGCATGCCATCGCGCAGCGCCGGACGGAATTGCAGCAGTTCGGTGAACTTGCGCAGTTTCACGCGGTTGGGGGTGCTGTCCGGGTTGACTTCCAGGTATTCCACATTGCCGACCTGCCCATTGGTGCGCACGGTGAAGCGCAGGCTGGCCTCCAGGGTGCCGTCGGGATTGCCTGAATCCCCCTCGAGCCCCGGGATCAGGGTCGAGATCAGGGTATGGTCGGCCAGGGTGTAGGAGACCGGGTCGGCGACATGCCGGCAGTCTGGCAGGGCTGCCTCGACGCTGGCATGAAAGACCGTCAGCGGCAGCAAGACAGGGCAGCGGGCAAGAGCCGCCACGCGCTCCTGGGCAACGCCCGCCTGCGCCAGCAGCTCGAGCGCCTCCTTGTAGGACATCATGGCGGCACCGATGGAGGAAGACCCGCGCCGCACGCCCGCGAAATTGCCCGGACGATCCTCGAACTGGGTGCGCATGAGCACCGAATCTCCCATCGCCATGAGGGCCATGGCCTCTGCCTCGCGATTGCCAGTGCCGGCGTAGATGTCCCGGATGCGTTCCAGTTCATCGTAGCTGGCGCCCATATTGGCCTTGAAGGAACGCTCGATGACCGTGCTGGCGCGCGAACCATAGAGGGCCTCGACTTCCGCCACCCCCAGGCCGCCGGCACCGCTGCCTGCCGCGAGGATGCCGCGGTCGCGGAGGCCCTCGGTCTCCAGCATCAGCGCCTTGGAGGTGTCATCCGTCAGCATGATCGCCAGGGCGATGTAAAGCTCGGCGATGGACTTGTCGTAAAGATAGGGCACCAGCGCCTCGCTGTCGGCACCCAGCTGTCCCTCGGCGAGTTCGGCGGCTTTCTCTTCCATGGTGCTGAGACGGACCAGGTGATGGGCCTCGCGCACACGCTCGTCCTTTTCCAGCGCCTGCAGGTGCCAGGCGCTGATCTTCTTCAGCCCGGCCAGACGGGCCTCGGCCGGCAGCGAGTCGTCGCGCTCGTAGAGCCAGCTCAGATATTGCAGGGTGTCGTCGATGCGCCCCCAGTCCCCCTGGCGGGACTGCAGCTCGAGCAGGGTCTCGATGACGGGAATCTGTTCCGGCGAATACAGGCCGTGGGTGATGCGCTGGATCTGCAGCTGCTGATCCAGCAGGGTGGCGGCGTCATCGAAGCGTTCGTTCTCGATGTGGACACCGATCAGAGCGTCCAGCGGTTCCAGCAGGCGCGTGTCGAAGGGGCCGTACGCACTCTGCAGCGCTCCCAGCGCCTCTTCGTGCCGGGCGATGCGCGCTTCCAGGTCGATGGCGCGCTGCATGGCGCTCGAGAGATCATCATCCTGCGCCACGCTCGTCATGCCGGGCAGCAGCAGGGCGACGCCCGCCAGAGCCAGTGCCCTGCGCAAACGAGCAGATCGATGGACAGCCTGCAGGGGCAGAGAGTGCATGCCGCAATTCGCCTGGATCAGGTGGTTGACAGGTGCCAGTAGATCACATAGATTCGCCCGCCTCAAACCCGTTGTGCAATTTTGCACCACTCTGGATCAGCTCCATGAACACGACAGCTCTGCGTCTTTCCGCCCTTGCCATGGCCGCCGCCATGGCCGCTGCGCGCGCCGCCGCGGCCCGTCGTGCCGCACGCGCGCGTCGCGCCCATTCATCGAGGAAGCCTGAGACCCTGTAAGCAGTCACGCAGTACCCGACAAAACCTCCAGGCGTCCCGACTCCTGGAGGTTTTTTTTTGCCTTGAAGAAAGCCGGAGGGCTTATGAACACCATTGATATCGAAGACAGCCTTGCGCTGTCGGTCTGCATGAAACAGCCAGTGGCCATTGCGCGCGGTCTTGGCGCCCGCGTCTGGGACGAACAGGGCCGTGCCTTCCTGGACTTCACCGCGGGTTGGGGTGTGACGTCTCTGGGCCACTCTCACCCGGTGCTCGTGGCCGCCATCGCCGAGCAGGCGGGCAGGCTGATGCAGAACCCCAACTCCGGCTTCACCTACTCGCCAGTGCGCGCGAAGCTGCTGCAGCAGTTGCAGGGCGTGCTGCCGGCGGGGCTCGAACGTGTCTTCTTCGCCAACAGTGGTGCCGAGGCCAACGATGCCGCCGTGAAACTGGCGCGCAAAGTGACCGGGCGCAGCAAGGTACTGGTGGCGTCCAACTCCTTCCACGGGCGCACGCTGGCCACGCTGTCGCTGTCAGGCGGACCGGAGAACGGGGCCCGCTTCGCGCCGCAGGTGCCGGGTCATCAGTTTCTGCCCTTCGGCGATGTCGACGCGCTGCGTGCCGCCATGGACGCCGAGGTCGCGGCGGTGCTGCTGGAACCGGTGCAGGGCGAGGGCGGGGTGCGCCTGCCGTCGCCCGACTACCTGCCAGCGGTGGCAGAGCTGTGCCGTGAGCGCGGTGCTCTGCTGATCGCCGATGAGGTGCAGACGGGCTTCTGTCGCACAGGCAGTTTCTTCGCCGTGGATGCGGTGGGTGTGCAACCTGACATTCTCACCATGGGCAAGGGCATTGCGGGCGGCTTTCCTCTGGCGGCATTCGCCGTCACCGCGCGGGTCGCTGCAGGAGTAGCCAGGGGCGATCACGGCGGCACCTATTGCGGCAATCCGCTGGGCTGTGCAGCAGCCAGTGCCGTCGTGGACTATCTCGTGACCCACGATGTTGCCGCGCGCGTGGCGCGCCTGGGGCAGGTCCTCCTGCAGGATCTGCAGCAACTGGCCGAGGAGTTCCCCGGCTTGCTGCGGGAAGTGCGCGGCAAGGGCCTTCTGCTGGGGCTGCAGCTGCACAGCGACGCCCAGGTGAGCGCCCTGACCGAGGCAGCGCTGGCGCGTGGTCTGCTGGTGACTCCCACCCGCAATGCCGTGCTGCGGCTGATTCCAAGTCTGCTGCTGGAGAAGGCCGAGTGGGAGGAGGGGCTGGGCATCCTGCGCGGTGCCTGTGCCGATGTGCTGGCGCAAGTCCCTGCGGCTGTCCGTGCAGCCTGAGCGCAGTTCCCGGCACAGGGGCGGCGGCTTGCGTGCGGATTGAGTACCATGGCCGGCGCGCGGATGTCTGCCGCGCCCTCAAGGAGCAATTCATGCAGAACACGAAGATCGTGCTGGCCCGGCGTCCGGTCGGCGAACCCGAGGATGCCTGTTTCGGTATCGTTCACGAAGAAGTCCCCGCACTCGGCGCGGGGCAGATCCTGATCAAGGTGCTGTGGCTGTCGCTCGACCCGTACATGCGTGGCCGCATGAACGACGCCAAGTCCTATGCCAGGCCGCTGGAGATTGGCGAGGTCATGCCGGGCGAGACGGCCGGCGTGGTGCTGCAGTCGCGCTCGGCCCACTACGCGGTAGGCGACCATGTCACCCTCCACAAGGGCTGGCGCAGCATGATCGTGGCGGACGACACCGACCCCCTGCTGATGAAGGTCGACGTGGCCAACGGCACGCTGTCCGCCCATCTGGGTGTGGTGGGCATGCCCGGTCGCACGGCTTACTTCGGGCTGCTGGAACTCGGTCGTCCGCAGGCGGGCGAGACTCTGGTCGTGGCGGCGGCCTCCGGCGCCGTCGGTTCCGTGGTGGGCCAGATCGCCAGGCTCAAGGGCCTGCATGTGGTGGGCATCGCGGGTGGCGAGGCCAAATGCCGTCATGTGCGCGAGGAGCTGGGCTTCGATGAGTGCCTGGACTATCGCGAGCCGCGCCTGGCCGAACGTCTGGCGGCAGCCTGTCCGCGCGGCATCGACATCTATTTCGAGAACGTCGGCGGGGATATCACCCGCGCCGTGGCGCCGCTGCTCAACCCCGGCGCACGCGTGCCCATCTGCGGCTACGTCTCCCACTACAACGACCAGGACATCGGTCAGTCGGTGCTGCCGGCCGACATCCTCAAGGCGTTGCCGGTGGTGCCCGAGCACCGCTTCTTCCTGGTCAGCGAGTGGTTTGCGCGCTGGCCCGAGGCCACGCGGCAGTTGGGGCAGTGGGTGAAGCAAGGGCGTATCCAGTACCGCGAAACGGTGGGCGAGGGGCTCGAGAAGGCGCCCGAGTATTTTCGCGGCCTGCTGCGCGGCCGCAATCTCGGCAAGCAGCTGGTCAAGGTGGCTGACTGAGGTTCCAGTGCCGCGTATCAGCCCTGAGCGTGCGTGGCCGGCATGAGGTGAATCAGCTCGCCGCGCAGGCGCACCTGCAGGGTCTGGCCTTCGCTCAGCGCGTGGCGCTGGGCGACATGGCGCGGCACGCTCATCGTGAGGGTGTCGCTGCCGCATTGCAGCATCACGCGCAGTTGTTCCCCCAGCGCGAGCATGCGCGTCACCTGTACCGGCACCTGATTCTCCAGCGGCTGCAGACTCGTCGCATGACTGCTGAGCAGCATCACGCCGGTGCCAGGCACCGCCCACATCACTTCCTCGCCAGGCGCCATGTGCGTCTGGCGTGCAATGCGCAGCGTCTGACCCTGCCAGCGCACGACACTGCACACCGGCTCGTGGCCCAGCAGCGTGCCGGCAAACAGATTGCGCATCCCCAGCATTCGCGCCACGGCGGCGCTGGCCGGGGCCCGCAGCAGTTCGTCCGGGGTCGCTGTCTGCAGGATGCTGCCGTGGTCGAGCATGCACATGCGATCGGCCAACAGGGTGGCTTCGTCGAGATCATGGGTGACGAGGATCACGGGCATGCGCAGTTCCTCACGCAGCTCTGCCAGCTCGTAGTACAGCGCTTCGCGGGTGGCGCGGTCCACCGCAGAGAAGGGCTCGTCCAGCAGCAGGATCTGTGGTTCGCGGGCCAGCGCGCGGGCCACGGCCACGCGCTGCTGCTGGCCGCCCGACAGCTGACGCGGCCGCCTGTTCTCCAGTCCCTGCAGATGCATGCGCGCCAGCCAGCGCCGGGCGCGCAGTTGGCGTTCCACCACTGGCAGGTCGAGCATCGCCGCCGCCACGTTGTCCAGTGCGCTCAAGTGCGGGAATAGCGCGAACTGCTGGAACACCATGCCCACGCGTCTGTGCCGAGTCGCTACACAGAGCCGGGAAGCGCTGTCATACCAGAGCACGCCGTTGCACTCGATGCGGCCCTGCCCGTGCGGGTGCAGGCCGGCGATACTGCGCAGCAGCGTGGTCTTGCCGCTCCCCGATGGCCCGACCAGCGCCAGCACCTCCCCAGGCGCGCAATGCAGGCGGGCATCCAGCGGGATAGGTGTCTGCTGTTGCAGCGTGAGGTGCAGACCGTCAGGCATGGGACTGTCTCTTCTGCAGTCGCGCGGTGGCGAGGTAGGACAGGCTGATCGCCGCCAGGGAAATGCCCAGCAGCACCGCCGACATCACTCCGGCGGCCTGATTGTCGAAGGCCTGCACGCGGTCGTAGATCGAGATGGCGATGGTGCGGGTCTCACCCGGGATGCTGCCGCCCACCATGAGCACCACGCCGAACTCGCCCAGGGTGTGGGCGAAGGTCAGCACCAGGGCCGAGAGTATGCCCGGCCAGGCCAGCGGCAGCTCGATGCGCAGCAGGATCTGCCAGGGACTCATGCCGCAACAGCGTCCGGCCTCGCGCACTTCCGGGGCGATTGCCTCGAAGGCGCGCTGCATGGGCTGGATGGCGAAGGGCAGGTTGAAGATGACCGAGGCGATGAGCAGTCCGGCAAAGGAGAACGTGAGCTGCTGACCGAACAGGGCGTCCCAGGCGCGGCCGAACGGGGAGTTCGCTCCCATCGCCACCAGCAGATAGAAGCCCAGCACGGTGGGTGGCAGCACCAGCGGCAGCGCCACCAGAGCCTCCAGCAGACTCTTGCCGCGCACGGACGTCCACGCGAGGCGGCGGCCCGACCAGATGCCGATGGGCAGCAGGATCACCATGGTCCACAGGGACAATTCCAGGGAAAGCAGCAGGGCGGTCCAGTCCATGTCCGCTCAGTCCTCGGTCGGCAGTGCAAAGCCGAAGCGAGCCATGATGGCCTGTGCTGTCGGCTGCTGCAGATAGGCGTAGAAAGCCTCGCTGCCCGGCGAAGCAGTCTTCATCAGCACCATGCGCTGGCGCAGCGGGCTGTGCCATTGCTCGGGCAGCAGGGCGGATGTGCCGAGCGCGGACACCGTCGGTGCCTGCGCCAGGGACCAGGCAATGATGCCGCCCTGGGCATTGCCCGACGCCGCAAACTGCGCGGCCTGCGAGACATTCTCGCCCAGCACCAGTGCATCCTGCAGAGACTCCCAGAGGCCGGCGTGACGCAGGGCTTCCTCGGCGCGTGCCCCGTAAGGCGCGTGTTCCGGGCTGGCTATCGCGAAGCGGCGGATCTCGCCGCGTTGCAGGGCAATGCGCAGGCCATGCAATTCGGTGTCCACCTGCAGCGGCGATCCCTGCGGGGCGAACAGCGCCAGGCGGCCGATGGCATACACAGTCCCTGAGTCACGGGTCAGGCCCTGCTCGGCAAGCCGGTTCACGAAGCTTTCGTCGGCCGAAAGAAACAGCTCGAAGGGGGCGCCTTCGACGATCTGTCGGTAGAAGTTGCCAGACGACCCGAATACCAGTTGAACCTGTTGACCGGTGTCCCGCACGAACAGAGCCTGCACCTCCTGCAGCGCGAACTGCAGGTCCGAGGCCGCAGCGACGGTGGGTGTCTGGGTATGGCCCGCCGCGAATGGCAGCAGCCAGGCCAGGACGAGCGCGACGAGGCGGTGCAGTGGAGGGATCGGGGACATCGGACGAACTCCGGAGCGGGGGCGGGACGTGTGCGCTGTATCATTTCATATATAGCGCAAGGGCGTCCAGCCGAGCGTCCGGGAGATCAGGACAGCCAGTCGAAATGGCGGGTGAGCGCGGTCAGCTTGAAGCCGCGGGTCTGCTCCCGGGCCTGGGGATTAGTGTCGTACTTCACATCGGGGCCTTGCAGCAGGCGGGTCTGGAAGCTGTCCAGGTCGAACATCACGAGGCTGGCGCGCTCGTCCTGACCCTGCAGCGAGGCCGGGGCCAGGCGCGGAGCCTGGGCAAACAGCAGAGCACGGTCCAACGGGGACCATTGCAGGTTGTAGATCACGTCCTGCGTGCTGAGGACGGTCACGGGGGAATTCGGCAGATCGGCGGAGCCCAGCAACAGGCTGGAGCCCTCTTCGCCGTAGCGCACCATGGCGAACAGGCGACCGTCGCTGGACAACACCGGCGCCGTGCCGGACAGCGGGCTGATGTCGACGTCTGGCCTCGCGTCATCGCGCAGCGTCGCCGAGGCCGTTGCCACACGCCCGCCCAGCAGACGCTCGGCAGCCGTCTCGCTGCTGAGGGAGATGTCGGCCAGCGGGTAGGAGGCTGGCGCCGGAGCATCGGCGGTCAGCAGACTCTGGGCGCCCAGCAGCATGACGGCGCCGAGGGCCATGGTCATGGCGCTGCCCAGCAGCGGCCTCGCAGGCAGGCGCAGGCGTTGCGCGACAGACGCCGCTGCCGGTGCTGGCAGGGTGGTCGCGCTGCCTTGTTCACCAAGGAACGGACTGGCCTCCTGCACGCGACAATGGGCAGCGAGCCGGTAGCCGGTCTTGGGGATGGTGTCGATCAGCGAGGCATCCGTGCTGTCTGTTTCCAGTCGGCGGCGCAGTTCGGAGACTGCGCGAGTCAGGGAATTCTCGTTCACCACCACGCGCGGCCAGAGTTCCTCGATCAGGGATTCGCGGCGCAGCACGCGTCCCGGCACCGCACAGAGAAGACACAGCAGGCGCATCAGGCGCGGTTCCAGGGAGCGGATCTCGCCGCTGTCCTGATGCTGCAGCTGACGGCTTGCCGGGTCGACCAGCCAGCGCTGCAGGATGAAGGCGCCGCTGCGTGCCTCCAGGGGCGAGTGGCGGGTGTCGGCATTGCGCTGTGTCGTGTCACTCATGTCGGCCTCTGCGCTTGCGCGCGCTGGGATCGTTGGCAGGGTCTGCCTGCGCGATGTCTTCTCCATGCTCTCTACGTCTTTTATCCGGATTTGGCTCAGCTTTCCAGCTTGCGCTGGCGCTTTGCCTGCTTCTTCACATTTTCTGGATGAAAACTTCCGCTTTTCCACAGGTATTTCCTTTCCCGCGACCGCACTGTCATGCCACGAGCGGCCGCTGCAGGGCGGCCTGCACTTTCGACGATTCGATTGACGCATGAGAGGTGTCTGCGATGAACAAGCATGTAGCAAGTCTGGTGTTGATGTTGGGACTGAGCGCGTTGGCGTCAAGTCCCCCCTTTGCCGGGAGCGCAGAGGCCGCCGGCAATGGGGTGCCTTCGCTCGCGCCCATGCTGGAAGAGGTGACGCCAGCCGTGGTCATCATTTCCACTGCACGCTCGCGTCCCGCTCCGGAAGGATTGCGTTTCCTGAATGAAGAACAGATGCGCCGCTTCTTCAACGATCCCTCGGCCGCTCCCGGCCAGCAGCGCGAGCCCGCCGTTCGCGGCGCCGGTTCCGGCGTGATCGTGGACGCCGGCAAGGGCTATGTGGTCACCAATCATCACGTGATCGACGAGGCCGATGTGATCACCGTGTCCCTGCAGGACGGGCGGGAGTACGAGGCGAAACTGCTGGGCAGCGACGCCAGCACCGACGTGGCCCTGCTGCAGATCGAGGCTGAGAACCTGCAGGAGTTGCCGTTTGCGAACATCGAGGATCTGCGCGTGGGTGACTACGTGGTGGCCGTGGGTAACCCCTTCGGTCTGGGGCAGACCGTGACCCAGGGCATCGTCAGCGCACTCGGGCGTTCCGGACTCAACAACGACAACTACGAGGACTTCATCCAGACCGACGCCGCCATCAATCTGGGCAATTCCGGAGGTGCACTGGTGGATCTGGAAGGCCGGCTGATCGGCATCAACACCGCCATCATCAGCGGCACCGGCACCAATGCGGGCATCGCCTTCGCTGTGCCGGTGGACATGATCGCCTCGGTGATGAGCCATCTCGAGCGTGACGGGGAAGTGCGACGGGGCCAGCTGGGGGTGCAGATACAGGATCTGAATGCCGCCATGGAACAGGCGCTGCAGACGGGCGCAGGCAAGGGGGCGCTGGTGACCAGCGTGCTGCCTGGCAGTGCCGCCGAGGCGGCCGGCATTCAGGCCTCCGATGTCATCGTCGAAGTGGACGGGCGTCGCATCGACAGCGGGCGCGAGCTGCGCAATCTGATCGGCCTGATGCGCCGTGATCAGGCCGTCGAGCTGCTGGTCTACCGCGACGGCCAGGCCCAGCGCATCAGCGCCGTGGTCGGTGGCGGACAGCCGGTGGTCGCCGCCAATACGCAGGACAGCGGTCGTGCGCCGGCCGACCCCGTCTATCAGGGCGCGCAGCTGCGCAGCCTGGATCCGGTGGCCGGGGCGCAGCGCGGCGTGGAAGTGGTGAGTGTCGAGCAGGGCAGCCCTGCCTGGCAGGCCGGGCTGCGCGCCGGCGACGTGATCTACGAAGTCAATCGCAGCGAGGTGGCCACGCTGCAGGAATTCAATCAGCGCGTGGACGCCAACGCGCCGGTGACCGCCCTGAGCGTGCTGCGCGAGAACCGTCGCATGCTGGTCATCATGTCCTGAGATTGCATTACCAGTGCAAGGCGAGGGTGACAGGTTTTCAACACTGTGCCTGACTTTGGCCGGCTGCGGGGCACCCCCAGCCGGCATTTTTTTGCAAAACCCGCCGGCCATGCTATGTTCCCGCCGCATCTGCCTTGTTCGCCTTCGGGGTTCCTCGTCTTGTCTTCTTCGCGCTCCTCTCGTTTTCTGCTTCTGGCCGCCGCACTGTTCGCCCCTGTATTCCTGCATGCCCAGACACCGCGCTATGCCCAGTATGTCGAGTGGTTCAACGCCAGCGTGGCCGCCAGCACCGTGCCCGGCGTGGCCATGGCCGTAGTAAGCTCCGATCGTGTGCTGGAGATGCAGACCTGGGGCGTGCGCGCCATCGATCAGACAGACCCGGTGGACGCTAGCACCGTGTTCCGCATCGCCTCCGTCTCCAAGACTTTTGCCGGCGCCGTGGCCGCCACCCTGGTGCACGAGCGCAAGCAGGACTGGGACACCCCTCTCACGCGCACCCTGCCGCAGCTCGTCATCGGTACCGAGCCCAGCAGCAGGGAGCTGACCCTGCGCCATGTGCTGAGTCACTCCACCGGCCTCATGCCGCACGCCTTCTCCAACATGCTGGATGCCGGCGTGGCCTATCAGAAGATTCAGCAGCAGTTCACCGAGATCCCCACGGTGTGTCAGCCGGGGCGCTGCTACGGTTATCAGAACGTCGTGTTCTCCCTGGTTTCCGACGTGGTGCAGGTGTCGGAGCAGATCCCCTATGAACAGTATGTCGAGAGCCGGCTGTTCGAGCCGCTGGGCATGAACCGAGCCTCCATGACCCTGGAGGACTATCTGGCAGACACCAATGTCAGCGCGCCGCACCAGCGCCGCGGCGAGCAGTGGCAGACAGTGAGCACCAATGCGGCCTATTACAGCGTCGGTCCTGCCGCCGGGGTGAATGCCAGCCTCAATGACATGATCATATGGGCCCAGGCCAATCTGGGCGCCCACCCCGAGGTGCTGCCGCCCGAAGTGCTGGCCCAGCAGCATGCGCCGGT
Organism: Pseudomonadota bacterium; assembly: GCA_041175045.1. Classification (GTDB taxonomy): domain Bacteria; phylum Pseudomonadota; class Gammaproteobacteria; order Pseudomonadales; family Pseudohongiellaceae; genus UBA5078. The sequence continues at coordinate 19,204 of JBEDFR010000033.1, forward strand.
GGTGGAGACGCCGCGGGGCAATTACTTCAATCGCTGGCCGAATCTCGAGCATGCCTGGTATGGGCTGGGCTGGCGCGTGTTCGACTATGCGGGGCAGCGCGTGGTCCACCATGGCGGCGGCGTGCGGGGCTTTCGCACGGAGCTGGTGCTGGTGCCGGCCCTGGATATCGGCATGATCGTGCTTTTCAATGCCGAGACCCCACTGGCCAACGACGTGGTGCCGCATTTCCTCGACGCCCTGCTCGTCCCGGAGCTGGCGCTGCAATGACCCCTGTGATCGATCTGCTCAACAGCCATCGCAGCATCCGCCGCTTCAACACCACCCCCATCGAGGAAGGACTGCTTCAGGCCATCGTGCGTGCCGGACAGGCGGCGGCCACCTCCAGCTTCCTGCAGGGCTGTACCGTGATCCGCGTGCGTGACGCCGAGCGTCGGCGGCAGCTGGCAGCGCTGGCCGGCAATCAGGCCCATGTGCAGAGTGCGGCCGAGTTTCTCGTGCTGTGCGCCGATCTGAAGCGGGCGGCCAATGCCTGTGCGCAGCAAGGCAGGGTGTTTGCCGGGGACTATACGGAACACTTCATCATCGCCACGGTGGACGTGGCCCTGATGGCGCAGAACATGGTGGTGGCGGCCGAATCGGCCGGGCTGGGCATCTGCTACATCGGCGGTCTGCGCAATCACCCGCAGGAAGTCACCGAGCTGTTGCAACTGCCCGCGGGCGTCTACCCGGTGTTCGGTCTGTGTCTGGGTTACCCCGACCAGAACCCCGAGTGCAAGCCGCGCCTGCCGCTGGCGGTGGTGCTCAAGGACGAAGTCTACAGTGAGCAGGGAGATGCCGAGCGCATCGCCCTGTACGACGAACAGGTGCGGGAGTATTACCGCACCCGCACGGGAGGCGGACACGGCCAGAGCTGGAGCGAGCAGGTCGCCGGCCTGCTGAGCGAGAAGGCCCGCCCGCACATGCGCGAATTTCTTGCCGGCCAAGGCTTCACGCTGCGTTGAAAGCGCTCCTGCTTCCCCCTGCGCCCCGAGAAGGATGAACCTTGTCACAGATTGCGCCCGGTGCGGCGTCAGCGCGAGATTCGGTGAGCGGTTTGACACCTGATGCGCTGGTAAACGCGCAGACCTGCCTGACCTGCCAGGGCCGTGGCCATCGTCGGCGAAAACTGCTCTGACCCTGACGGCACGACGCCTGCGGTGTCCTGGTGTCTTTCGCCCGGGGCATCCTCTACAATCGTCCCGACCCCGCTGCACAAGAACAACAACCCCGTACAGGAGCCCCGCCCATGTCGTCTGCCCGCCGTCTGTTGCTCGTCTGTTTCGGCCTTCTCGCCACCGCCTGCGGCGCCGTGGCGCAGGACCAGGCCGAATCCCGCTATGTCTACGCTCCGGAACGCAGCATCGATGGCGGCACCGGCATGTTCTACATGGGCCGGGAGACCTCCGGCGTCATGGGCCATCTGGCTGCCGAATGGCTGGAGCGCCCCACGCGCACGCATGAGGAAATGCCCGACGAGGTGGTGGAGAACATGAATCTGCGGCCCACCGACGTGGTCGCCGACATCGGTGCCGGCTCGGGCTATTTCACCTTCCGCATCGCCGCGAAGGTGCCCCAGGGCAAGGTGCTGGCCGTGGATATCCAGCCCGAGATGCTGGCCATGGTCGACGCGCGTCGTCTCAACGAGAACGTGAGCAATGTGGAAGGGGTGCTGGGGGATCTGCAGACCACGAACCTGCCGCCCGCTTCCGTGGACGTGGCCTTCCTGGTGGATGCCTACCACGAGTTCTCGCACCCTTACGAGATGATGCAGAGCATCTTCACGGCGCTGAAACCGGGGGGGCGATTGATCCTGGTGGAGTATCGCGGCGAGGATCGCAGCGTGCCCATCCGCCCGCTGCACAAGATGACGCAGGCTCAGGTGAAGCGGGAAATGGCGGTGTTCGACCTGCAGTTCGAGGAAACCCTGGATTTCCTGCCCTGGCAGCACATGATGATCTTCAGCAAGCGCTGAAGCGCGCTTGACTCAGCACTCGATGATCTCGCCACGCAGGGTGGCAAGTCGGGCCAGCAGGTGATTCTGCGGGCCCCGTGGGATGCCGGCCTTGCCCAGGGTGGGTAGCAGGGCTCGGCATCAAGCCGATCAGAAAGTGGTATGAATCTTCAGGGCGATCTTCTGCCCACCGCCCGCGCTGCAGGAATCCTCGATTTCCCGCAGTGTCCCCAGGCCCACCAGACCGTCGAAACGCAGACGATCGCGGCAGAATTCCGACTTCAGCGCATTGAACTGCAGGCGATCGCGCTCGAAGTCATAGCCCAGATTCATGCTGGCCTGCACCGCGCTCTGATCACGGTCGCTGTCCTCGAGCACGATCTCGCTGAGGCTGCGGTCGGGCAGATAGTTGAACTCGGTGCGCTGGAAGCCGTTGTAGCGCGGGTCCACCTCCAGGTTGAAGAGGTAGTTCAGAGCGCCTGCCTGGCCGCCGTAGGAGAACGAGCCGCGCACATCCATCTCGCCCGAGGAGCCCCCGATGATCTCGATGCGTTCCACCTGGTCCGAAGCGATGCGGGTCAGCTGGCTGCTGGTGGAATTGTCCTTGCCGGCCACGCGCTTGCCATTGATCAGCAGGTCGCCACTGGTGCCCAGACCGCGGCCCCCGCGGTGGTTGTTGCCACGACCCAGGGTGATGCCGGGA
>JBEDFR010000034.1:0-8402 GCA_041175045.1 Pseudomonadota bacterium
GCCACGATGCGCCCGCCACCGTCGACGATGCGTTTCAGAATGTCCTGCTGCACGGCCAGATCACTGCCGCGCTCCGACAGCGCCATGGTGGGCGTGACGATGACGCGGGACTGGGTGATCAGCGCGATGACATCCTGATAGGAGCGATCCAGCCGCGAGGCCTTCAGCGAGAAACCGCGCCGACTGGTGGCCGCGAGATGCTCCATCTGGTCCGCGCCATTGGCAACCGCCGGGTACAGTTCATGCGACGACACGGGAATGCCGGCGGCGTGGGCCAGTTCGATGGCGCGCTTCTGCACGGTGTAGTCCTGGCGCACATAGCTCTTGTACATGTTGAGCTGCAGCTCGGTGGACAGCCGCGAGGAATCCTCGATACGCACCAGGTCCTCGACGGTTTCCGACACGCCGTAGGAGACGCGCGTGCCCTCGTTGAGCGGCCCGGCAGTAAAGACACGGGGCCCCGGCCGCCGCCCGGAGGCCTCCGCCTCGCGCCGCTCCACCGCGTGATACGGATCATCCCCGGTCTCGCGCACCGAGGTGATGGCGCGGCAAAGATACATATTGCCCAGCATGATGCCCTGGGTAGTGGACTGATGCGTGTGGTTCTCGATCAGGCCCGGCATCACGAACTGGCGCCCCGCCTCGATCAGCGTGCCTACCGGCTGACTGAAGCCGGCCTGGCGGATATCGGTGATCACACCGTTCTGGACCACGATGTCCACACTGGGAATCCAGCTGTCGGAGAAGCCGTCGTACATGCGCCCGGCGCGAATGGTGTAGGACGAAGACGGCAGCGCCTGCGTCCACGTCGGCTTGATGGCCAGTTCCTGTGTGCTGCCGCTCGCCTTGTCCCACAGCAGGATGTCTTCGCCGTCGAGGTAGATCAGCTTGCTGCCATCGGCGGACCAGCTCGGGTTCTCGCCTGCCGCCGCGATCAGCGTGGCGTCGCCCAGCTCGCCGCTGGCAGTCATCGGCGCCGACCATAGAGCGCCGTCCATGCGGTAGACGACATCGCCGGTGCTCGACCACGCGGGCCGATTGTGCTGGCGCCGCCCCAGGGATTTGCCCGCTACCGGGGAGATCATCAACTTCTCGCCCTGCCCGTCCGCCGGCAGCAGGTACAACACATTCTTGCCCTCGCGGAAACGGCTGTTCATCGGCTCGCGGTAATACACCAGCACCTTGCTGCCGTCGGGCGACCACGACGGCGCACTCGGCCCGAAGAGGGTGTCGGCAATCACGCTGTCGCTGCCGGTAGCCAGGTCGAACACATTCACCGTGGCGGAGATGAAGATGCTGTTGCCGCTGTCGGCCAGATAGGCCAGCTTGCTGCCGTCGGGCGACCACACCGGCGAGTTGGCCGGCCTGGGCACATCGGTGAGGCGGCGCTGGGCGAGCGTGGCCACATCCATGAGCCAGATGTCGGCCTTGCCTTCGCGGTCGGACACGAACGCGAGCTGGCTGCCATCGGGCGACCAGCTGGGCGACATGTCGATGTAAACGTCGTCGGTGAGATTGCGCGGCGGGGTGCCGGCGGCCAGATCCGCCAGCCACAGATCGCCCAGCGCGGTGAACGCGGCCTGACTGCCATCGGGCGAGAGCACCGGATCGACGATGCCCAGCGCCTCGCGCGGCGTCTGGTCGGTGAAGTCGTAAGTGCGCCGCTCGTAGGGCGTACGGTCGAGCGTCACGGTGGCAGAGAACGGCACATTGCGGCCGGGCACACCGTCGGGCGACACCGACTTCACGGCCCCGTCGGCGGTGTAGAAGATCATGCCATCGGGCGCGAGGGTGGGGCGGAAGGGAAACACGTCGCCACCATCGACCAGGCGCGTGATGCGCGAGCCATCCACCTGCACGCTGGCCAGATGACTGGTGTCCTCGCCAATGCCCACCAGATAGAGTTCCTGCCCGTCGGCCGACCACTGCGGCGCGCCGAGTATGGGAGCGCGGTACAGCTCGCGCGCCTGGGTGCCGGGGGTGAGCGAGCGCACCATCAGGATGTTCTCGGGCCCGTCGATGACATAGGCCAGCAGATTGCCGGCCGGCGAAAGTGCCGGGTAGACCGCATTGCCGACACCGGAGAAATACGCGGTGTCCGGCATCACATAGCCGGTTTCCTCGGCCGTGGTGAGCTGGGTGCGCACGCCGCTGTCCAGATTGGTGGACCAGAGCGAGTAGCCGCCGTTCTCGTCGCTGGCGTAATAGAGCGTGCTGCCGTTGCTGCTGTAGGACGGATAACGCGCATCGCCACCGCCATCGGGCAGTCGTGCCAGCTCACTGCCGTCGGGCGCCACTGTCCACACCGAGAAAGCATCGCCGACGAACCCATAGAAGGCCAGACTCTCGCCATCGGGATTCCACACCGGTTCCTGCGCGTCCATCTCCGGCGGCGTGATGGCCGTGGCGGTGCCACCCGTGGCCGGCACCGACCACAGCGTGCCCTGGATGGCCAGGATGAAGGTCTCGCCATCGGGCGACAGGGCCGCCGCCATATTGGTGCCTTCGGTCATGGTCACGTCGACCAGGACGCGTTCCTGGGCAACGAGCGGGCCTGTCGCCAGCGTGGCGAGCAGCGCCCAGAATCCTGCCAGGCGCGCGCGGGCCGGGCGGTGAAATCCTGCAATCATCGGGGTTCTCCTGAAGTCGAATGGCCTGGTCAGAATGTGCTACATCGCCTGGGCACACGCAAGCTCGTCAACCCGCGACGCACCCGGGCTTGCCGGGCCGCGGCGCAAGCCGCTAGCATCTTGAGCATGGTTCTCCCACTTCCTGTACCTCTGCTGCGCCAGTATTGCCTGACGATTCTGCTGGCGCTGACTCTGCCCGGCAGTGCCGCGGCACAGGCCCATGTGCCTGCGGGCCTGGGCGAGCTGCTGCGACGCGAGCTGGAACTGGCGAGCGCTCAGGGCTATGTGGTCCTGCAGGCGCCCAGTCTGGCCGGCTTCCACTTTCGGGCAGGCGCCTATGTGCTGGCGGAGCCCCTGCAGAAGCAGCGGCTCGACGCTGAACAGAAGCGCTTCGGCCAGATGCCCGACGAACCCAGCATGGCGCGCAACCTGCAACAGCTCGCGCTGCTCTACCAGGAGCAGGCCCGCCTGGACTCTGCCCTGCCGCTGCTGACCCGCGCCCTGGTGCTGGAGGAACGCACGGCGGGGGCGACGCATGCGGACGTCGCCACAGCGCTCAGCCTCCTCGCCGGTCTGCAGATGCGCCGGGGTCAGTATGCGGAAGCGGAAGCGCTTTACCGCCGATCGTTGGCGGTCGATCGCGCCGCCCTTGGCGAGCGCCATCCTGTGTTGGCCGCGACAACCGGCAATCTCGGTATCAGTCTGGCACTGCAGCGACGCTTCGTTGAGGCAGAGCCCCTGCTGCGCGAGGCGTTGGCTCGGCACCAGACCAGCGCGGGAGTCACCAGCGCGGATGCTCTGCAGGCGGCACGCAATCTGGGAGTCGTGCTGACTCAGCAAGGTCGGACCGAGGAAGGGAGCGCATGGCTGGCGGGATTGCTGCTGCTGGTGCGTGCCACTCCTGCGGGACTCCCGCCCCTGCTGGCACAGGATCTGCAGCAACTGGCCGCGCAGTATGCGGCACGCAGCGAGCGCCAGTCGGCCGAATCGCTGTACAAGCGCGCACTGCATGTGACGCAACTGGCACTGGGCCCCTCCCACCCCGCGGGGGCGCGGATTCAGCTGGAGCTGGGCAAGCTCTATGCCCGTCTGGCACTGCATGCGCTGGCGGCACAGCAGTACCAGCAGGCGCTGGCGGTCCTGTCGGGCAATGCGGCAGCCGACCCCGGTCTGCGCGCAGAAATCGCCGCGCGGCTGGCGCTATTGCCAGTGACAGGTGATGATAGGCCCTGACAAACTACCAGCGAAAAAAGGCAGAGCAGGAGACCAACCCAGCGTGGATGTCAGCCAGTGCAGTCCCTCAGTCAATCGACCAGAGCGTTTCCTGTTGCCCATTCCCCTTGACGCCTGTGGCCAGCAGCTTGCCGGAGCACCAGAGCCCGCAGACGGGACCGCAGATCTTCGGTCCCGCGGCGCCGCTGGCCGCAGCGCAGCACGGGGAGGGCTTGAGCCGGGCGCGCGCCCAGGGTCTGGATTGCCATGCTGAAGCCCCCGATGGCCCCTGGTCTCCACTGGCAATGTCTGCCGTTCGAAGCACTGAGTCTTGTGCAGTTGTACGCCATGCTGCGTCTGCGACAGGAAGTATTTGCAGTGGAACAGAGCAGTATCTATCTCGACGTGGATGGACGAGACCCCGGTGCCGTGCATCTCTTCGCGGAGCAGGAGGACGGCAGGGTGATCGCCTGCTGTCGCCTTCTCGCGCCTGGCGTGAAATACGCCGAGGCGTCCATTGGTCGCGTCTGTACAGCACACTCACAGCGCGGCAAGGGTCTGGGCATCGAACTGATGCAGCGGGCCCTGGCAGTCTGCGCGCAGCGCCATCCGGGGCAGGGCATCCGCATCTCGGCCCAACAGTACCTGCAGGACTTTTATACCGGTTTCGGCTTCGTGCAAACCTCCCCAGCCTATGATGAGGATGGTATTCCGCATATCGAAATGCTGCGCCTGCCACCCCAGCCCTCCGGGCGCCAGCACGTCCCAGCATGACGGAGAGAGCCGCTTGAGACACTTACGCTTGCTCGGCAGCCTGCTTCTTGGCCTGCTCCTCGCCCTGATTCTGCTGATCCCGGCCCTGATCGGGCTGCAGCTGGCCGACGCCAGCACCCAGGCGCAACTGCGCGCCATGACCGGCCAGCCCGGGCTGGAACTGCGCCTGAACAACGGCTGGTTCGGCAGCAGCGGCGAAATCGAAGTCAGCGCCCCGACGCTGGGAGGCGTGGACTATCCCGGCCTGGTGCTGCGCGCCAGCATCGCGCTGCAGCATGGCCCGCTGCTGCGCACGGCCCAGGGCTTCGGCATCGGCCTGGTCGCCGCGACTCTGCGTCCGGACATCCGGGGCGTGCCCGCCGACAGCGTGATCGACGTGGTGGCCGGCTTCGACGGCGCTCTGCACGCGCGTCTGGTCACGCCGTCCTGGACCCTGCCGGGCTCGGGCACCCAGACCGCCATCGACGCCCTGCGCCTGGCCGTGGACATCGAGCCCGCCGGCACGGTCAGCCTGACCGTCGAGAGCAGTGAGCTGCGCATCCGCGACGAATTCATGGCGCTGACCCTCGACGCCCCGCGCGTGCATCTGCACAGCCAGAACCTGGCCCGCTCGCCCCTGCCCGGCACGCTCGACCTGGAGGTGGCCGCTATCCACATGACGTCGCAGGACGGCCAGGCCCGGACTCTGGGGTTGCAGGGACTGCGCGTGGAGCATGTCGCCAGCGCCATGCCGGGAGTCGATGGCCGCGGCCAGACCCTGAGCCTGCAGCAGCGCCTCAGCGTCGACGCCTTCGACGGCCCGCAGCCCGTCACCCAGCTGCGCATGGAGAGCCAGCTGGACGGCATCGACCTGGCGGCCATCGTGGCCCAGCTCACCCTGCTGCGTGACGCCCAGCCCCTGCTCGCGGTGATGCCAGCGCCGGAACTGCAGGCCTATGTGGCCCAGCAGACCCAGGACTTCACGTTGCGCATCGCCAGTCAGAATGTCACTGCCCGCACCCAGCTCGACCTGCGCTACCAGGATCAGCCCGTGCAGGCCGAACTGGAACTGCGCTGGCCCGGCGAACCCACGGCGCTGAGCCAGCGCCGGGTGAGCCTGGCGCGGGCGCTGCGTGTGCTGCATCTGAGTCTGAACCTGGCGGTGAACGAGGCGGTGTTCGCCGACGGTCCCTACGCGGCGATGATCAGCACCTATGTCAATCAGGGACTGCTGCAGCGCGAGCAGGACACGATCCGTCTGCAGGCCGCGCTGTTCGAAGGCGGCCTGAACCTGAACGCGCAGCGCATCGCGCTGGAACCCTTTCTGCGATTTCTGACCCCGGTAACGCCATGAGCCAGACCTACAGCCCCGCCCCCTCCTCCGAACAGGTTCGTCCCCTGTTCTCCTGGCCCAAGTACTGGGCCGAGTGCTATGGCACGGCCCCTTACCTGCCCATGTCACGCGCCGAGATGGACGCCCTGGGCTGGGACAGCTGCGACATCATCATCGTCACCGCCGATGCCTATGTGGACCACCCCAGCTTCGGCATGGCGGTGATCGGCCGCATGCTCGAAGCCCAGGGCTTTCGCGTGGGCATCATCGCCCAGCCGGCCTGGGATTCGGCCGAACCCTTCAAGGTGCTGGGCAAACCCAATCTGTTCTTCGGCGTGACCGGCGGCAACATGGACTCGCTGATCAACCGCTACACGGCCGACCTGCGCATTCGCACCGACGACGCTTACACGCCGCACGGCGAGGCGGGCAAGCGCCCCGACCGCTCGGTGATCGTCTACAGCCAGCGCTGCCGCGAGGCCTATTACGACACGCCCATCGTCATCGGCGGCATCGAGGCCAGCCTGCGCCGCATCGCCCAGTACGACTACTGGAGCGACAAGGTGCGCAAGTCGGTGCTGATCGATTCCAATGCCGACATCCTGCTCTACGGCAATGCCGAGCGGGCCGTGGTGGAAGTGGCACACCGCCTGGCGCTGGGCGAGACCCTCGACGCCATGACCGACATCCGTGGCACTGCCATCGTGCGCGACGCCGTGCCGGCGGGCTGGACCGAGATCGATTCCACGCGCATCGACTGGCCCGGCAAGATCGACGTGATCCCCAACCCCTACGAGATGAAGGACCCGGAAACCCAGAGCTGCGCCACAAGCGAGGAGCCGGCGACGAGCGAAACGGTGAGTCCCGTGCGCATCATCCCCATGCCGCTGCACCGCAAGAACGAGCTGGACAAGGACACCACCTATATCCGCCTGCCCTCCTTCAACAAGGTGCGCAATGACCCGGCACTCTACGCCCATGCCTCGCGCGTGCTGCATCAGGAGTCCAATCCGCACAATGCCCGCGTGCTGGTGCAGAAGCACGACACCCAGGAAGTGTGGGTGAACACGCCGCCGATTCCGCTGTCCACCGAAGAGATGGACGGCGTCTTCGACCTGCCTTACCAGCGCCGCCCGCACCCGGTGTATGGCGACGCGAAGATTCCCGCCTACGACATGATCAAGACCAGCGTGAACATCATGCGCGGCTGTTTCGGTGGCTGTACCTTCTGCTCCATCACCGAGCACGAGGGCCGCATCATCCAGAGCCGCTCGGAGGAATCCATCCTCAAGGAGATCGAGAACATCCGCGATCAGGTGCCCGGCTTCACCGGCACCATCTCCGACCTGGGCGGCCCCACGGCGAATATGTACCGGCTCAACTGCAAGTCCGACGCCATCCAGAAGAACTGCCGGCGCCTGTCCTGTGTCTACCCCACGATCTGCCAGCATCTGAACACCGATCACAGCCACACGACCGCGCTCTATCGCAAGGCGCGCCGCATCCCCGGCATCAAGCGCGTGGCCATTGCCTCGGGCCTGCGCTATGACCTGGCGCTGCGCGACCCGGAATACGTGGAGGAACTGGTGACGCACCACGTGGGCGGCTATCTGAAGATCGCCCCGGAGCACAGCGAGGAGAACACGCTTTCCAAGATGATGAAGCCGAGCATCTCGTCCTATGACGCCTTCAAGGAGATGTTCGACCGTTTCTCGAAGAAGGCGGGCAAGGTGCAGTACCTGATCCCCTATTTCATCGCGGCCCACCCGGGCACCGAGAACGAGGACATGCTCAACCTGGGCCTGTGGCTGAAGAAGAACAAGTTCAAGCCGGACCAGGTGCAGACCTTCTACCCCTCGCCCATGGCGCTGGCCACGGCGATGTATTACAGCGGCAAGAACCCGCTGAAGAAGGTGACCTACAAGAGCGAGAAGGTCAGCATCGTCAGGCAGATCGAGCAGCGTCGCCTCCAGAAAGCCTTCCTGCGCTACCACGACGAGAAGAACTGGCCGCTGCTGCGTCAGGCGCTCAAGGACATGGGCCGCGAGGACATGATCGGCGATGGGCCACATCAGCTGGTGCCGGCGGAGAAGAAGGCGCCGCGCGGTCGGCCGGTGACCAGGAGCCCAGCCGGCAAGCGCGCAGGCACCGCGACGCCGACCAAGGCACGCCCGCGCCGCTGACGCCGTGGTCGGCCGCAGAGCGGGAGGGCGGGTGCCCGGGGCCGGCACTGCACGCAAGGGGTTGGCGATCTGACAGAGACAACGCCTTTAACCCTCTTGATGATAATGATTCTCATATGTACAATGATTCGCATCGGTGGTTGAAGCCATCGCGACATTCACAGTACCGGAGAGTTCCATGTCATCCCGCAAGTCCGCCGTTCGCTTTGCCCGCAAGCCCCTCGCCCTCGCCTTGTCCGCCCTCAGCCTGCTGAGCACCCAGTCACTGCTCGCACAGGCGCGGTCCGAGAG
>JBEDFR010000035.1:0-4938 GCA_041175045.1 Pseudomonadota bacterium
CAACAAGCACAGGTGGTTTTGACATCACAAGGACAGGCCTCCGGGGCCGGCGCTAAGCAAAGGAAAAGTGGGCGATGGGCGAACAATCGGGGCGTGGAAAACAAGCCGCCCGATTATCACAAATTCCTCCTGGAGCGGCAAAGCACTTGTGATCCATCGAATGCTGTATATAATTACAGCACATCCGCTCATCACAGGTGCCACTGCCATGATCAAGCTCACGCCGCGCCAGGCTGAAATTCTGGCGTTCATCCGGGACTATCAGCAGGAAACGGGTTACCCGCCCACCCGTTCGGAAATCGCCCGCAAGATGGGCTTCAAATCGCCCAATGCAGCGGAGGAGCATTTGCGCGCACTCGAGCGCAAGCAGGCCATAGAGATGCTGCCCGGCACCTCACGCGGCATCCGCCTGACCACTCAGGAGCAGAACGGTTTGCCCATCGTGGGCCGGGTAGCGGCAGGCAGCCCCATCCTGGCGGTGGAAAGCATCGAGAGCTACTGCACGATCCCGCCGGACTTCTTCTCGCCCCGGGCGGATTTCCTGCTCACGGTGAAAGGAGACAGCATGATCAACATCGGCATTCACGATGGAGACCTGCTGGCCGTGCACAAGACGGAACAGGCACGTGACGGAGACATCGTCGTGGCACGCATCGACGACGAGGTCACGGTGAAAAGACTGCTGAGAGGAAACAGCAAGTTCTCTCTGCAACTCATTGCAGAGAATGAAGATTTTTCACCTATTGAAGTGGATTTGCGAGAACGGCAATTCATGATCGAAGGCATCAGCGTGGGCATCATCCGCCGCTGCCTCAATGCCTGAACCTGCAACCAGGCAGCGCGCAGACGCGCTGCCTGTGCCCTACTCCTCGACCCAGCGACCCTGCCGGTAGAAGGCCTTCCAGCCCGAGGGTTTGCCGGCGATCTCCGACTGCACGTACTGCTCCACCGTCTTGCGGCTGTAGCGGATCACCGCCATGTTGCCTTGCGGGTCCTTCACTGGCGCCGAAAGCAGATAGTGGTACTTCTCGTCCAGGGCATCACGATGCGGCAGCAATTCAGCCACCAGCGGCGCACGGGTTTCTCGATTCTTCGGGAACTTGCTTGCAGCGAGGAACAGGCCCGCGGCTCCGTCGCGCAGCACGTAATGGTCATCCACCTTCTCGCAGCGCAATTCGGACATGACTACCGGCGCCACCTTGGGCGGGGCGGCCTGTCCACTGCGCAGCAGTTTGCGAGTGTTCTTGCAGGCTTGGTTGGTGCAACCGAAATATTTGCCGAAGCGACCTGACTTGAGCTGCATCTGGGAACCGCATTTGTCACAGTCGATCACCGGCCCTTCATAACCGCGAATCTTGAAGCCGCCGTCTTCCACCAGGAAGCCGGAACAATCCGGGTTGTTGCCACAGATATGAAGCTTGCGGTTCTCGTCGATCAGGTAGCTGTCCATAGCGGCATTGCATTTCGGGCAGCGCTTGCGGTGGCGCAGCAGCTCGTTCTCGGCCGCTTCAGCTTCCTCGGCATTGTCCGTGCTGATGGCTTCCTCGCCCGGTGTCAGATTGATGGTGGACTTGCAGCGCTCCTTGGGCGGCAGCGCATAGCCGGAACAGCCGAGGAACACGCCAGTGGAGGCAGTGCGTATCTGCATCGGGCGATTGCACTTGGGACAAGGAATGTCGGTGTCTGTCGGCTTGTTGCTGCGCATGCCGCAGGCTTCATCTGACGAGGCAACTTCCAGCTGCTGCTTGAAATCCCTGTAGAAGGAGTTGAGCACCTGCTTCCAGTCCAGGGAACCAGCGGCAACCTGATCCAGATCGTCCTCCATCTTGGCCGTGAAGTCGTAGTCCATCAGCTCCGTGAAGCTTTCCAGCAATCGCTCGGCAACGATGTCGCCCATTTTCTGGGCGTAGAAGCGCCTGCTTTCCACCTTCACATAGCCCCTTTCCTGAATGGTGGAGATGATGGCGGCATAGGTGGAAGGACGGCCGATACCGCGCTTCTCCAGCTCTTTCACCAGACTGGCCTCGGTGTAGCGCGCTGCAGGCTTAGTGAAGAACTGCTGGGGGTCAAGTGTCTGCAGGCTCAGGATGTCTCCCACCTGAACAGCCGGCAGCACGACATCTTCTTCCTTGGTGGCGAGCACACGCTGATACCCGTCGAACTGCATGATGCGCCCCTTGGTGCGCAGCTCGAATTCGCCAGCGGTCACCGCCACGAGACTGCTGAGGTATTGCGCTGGCGGCATTTGCGAAGCAATGAAATGCTGCCAGATCAATGCATATAGACGCTCGGCGTCGCGCTCCATGTTCTGCAGGTCGTTGCTTGACGTGTTCACGTCCGTGGGACGAATGGCCTCGTGCGCTTCCTGCGCCCCTTCCCGCGCGCTGTAGCGTACCGGCTGCTCGGGCAAATAACGCGGTCCGAACTGCTTCTTGATGTAGTCACGGCACATACTGAGCGCATCGTCGCTCAGGTGCGTCGAGTCGGTACGCATATAGGTGATGTAACCGGCCTCATACAGACGCTGGGCCAGAGTCATGGTCTTCTTCACGCCGAAACCAAGTCGCGTGCTGGCGGCCTGCTGCAGCGTGGACGTGATCAGTGGGGCTTTCGGCTTGGAGGACGTGGGCTTGTCTTCACGCCGCGAGACGACGTAGGACGCCTTGTGCAGCTGTTGCAGCGCGGCATCGGTCTGGGCCTTGCTGACGGGACGGAACGACTCGTCGAGCTGCTTTGTCACAGCAAAGCGCAGTGCCTCGCGTTTGGCCGTCTGCACATCCGCAAAGATCTCCCAGTACTCTTCGGGAACAAACGCACGGATCTCCCGCTCCCGCTCGACGATAAGCCGCACGGCGACGGACTGTACACGCCCGGCCGACAGGCCACGCGCGACTTTCGCCCACAGCAGCGGCGACACCATGAAACCCACCACGCGATCGAGGAAGCGGCGAGCCTGCTGGGCCTGCACGTATTTCATGTCGAGTTCGCCGGGGTGCGAGAACGCTTCGTTGATGGCTTTCTTGGTGATCTCGTTGAATACCACCCGCTTGTAGCGCGAGGCGTCGCCTCCAATGGACTCCTTCAGATGCCAGGCAATGGCTTCCCCTTCACGATCCAAGTCGGTTGCGAGGTAGATGACGTCGGCATTCTTGGCCAGCTTGCGCAGATCGGCAACGACCTTTTCCTTGCCAGGAAGAATCTCGTACTTCGCTGCCCAGTTGCGCTCAGGGTCAACGCCCATTCGCGCCACCAGTTGCTCGCGTGCCTTGGCCTGCTTGTGCAGCGCCTTGTCGTCCGCACTGAGTTTGCGTGTCGCCGCAGCGGCCTTGGCCCGCTCCTTCGTGTCCACTGCCTGACTGCTGCCACCAGATGGCAGATCCCGGATATGCCCCACACTCGATTTGACGACGAATTCCTTGCCAAGATACTTGTTGATGGTCTTGGCCTTGGCAGGCGATTCCACTATCACCAACGATTTGCTCATTGCTTGTAACGGTTCCTGATGACTGCGCGGGGGGTGGACTGGGCCCGCGCTGCGCATATTTTGAGCTGCCGGGTTTCAAAGAAGGCGACATATATAAGGGGTGGCTGCGTGAGGGTCAAGCCTTAGTTTGCCGGTTTGCGACGGCAAGCTGAGCGGATTTAAGGCCAGCCATTGCCTGAAATCCGCCGTTGCAGTGACTAGTCGATGCACACTTCACGCGTCCAGCCATGAACATCGGCGAGCTCGCCGCGCTGGATTCCCACCAGCAGATCGTAGAGCTTCTGCATGACGGGACCCACCTTCTCGCCGCTGCCATAGAACGTATGCCATTCGCCGTCGACCCAGATTTTCCCCACTGGCGAGAGCACGGCAGCCGTGCCACAGGCTGCCACCTCTTCGAAGTCAACCAGCTCGGCACGCAAATCGATGGGACGATTCTCCACCTGCATCTTCATCTGCTCTTCGGCGAGGGTCATCACCGAGCGACGGGTGACGCTGGGCAGGATCGCGTTGGACTTTGGCGAGACCAGACGATTGCCCTTCATGGCCACGACAATGTTCGCGGAACCTGCTTCATCTATATAGGTGCGCGTCTTCGAATCGAGATAGAGAGCCTCATTGGCGCCAAGTGCCTGAGCATGGCGTGTCGCCAGCAGGCCACCGGCATAGTTCGCCCCCGCCTTGAAGGCGCCCGTGCCTGCCGGTGCGGCACGATCGAACTCCGACACAGCCAGCGAGATCACTGCGAGCCCGGCGCTCTTGTAGTATGGCCCGACTGGAGACACGAAGACGCGAAACTCGAAGGTCTTGGCGGGACGCAGCCCCAGGTTTTCTCCAACGCCGATCAGCATGGGCCGGATATACAGCGACGCGCCGGAGCCATATGGCGGAATCCACGCATAATTGGCACGTACAGCCTTTTCCACGCCACGCAGGAACAACTCGAGCGGGACCTGCGGCATCAGCAGCCGCTCGGCGGTCTGGTTCATGCGCTCGCTGTTAAGCTCCGGGCGGAACAGCAATACACGGCCATCGGGCGCTGTTTGCGCCTTCATTCCCTCGAAGCACTGCTGGGCATAATGCAGGGCTGGCGCGCCTTCATGCACGGCAATCAGAGGAGACTCCAGCAGCTCGCCTGTCGACCAGGCTCCATCACTGTACGTTGCACTGAACCGGAAGTCGGTCTGACGATATTGAAACCCCAGTTCGGCCCAGTTGAGCTCCTTCTTTGCCTTGGAAATACTCACTTCAGTTACCTTCGCGAAAGTTTTGTGGCTGGCACGGGAATGGCCCTGCATCACGCATGGCGCGCTATTATGGCGAAGCACCCGCATGCGGTCTACAACACCTCTGATTGGAAATTCGTCGAAGACCCTGTCAAAAACAGCTTGTTCCTCTACAATGCGGCCAGTCCAGCATGCAATCGCGAGAAGTCATGACAGAACAGCACATAA
>JBEDFR010000036.1:0-22539 GCA_041175045.1 Pseudomonadota bacterium
GGGCACCCCGGGTCCCCGTGGTGACATTATAGCCTCGACTTCAGGTGCCTCACCGTCGGCGGCATCCATATCCGCTGCGCCTGCCACTTCAGCACTGGACCCTCAGGCCTTGGTGCCCGCCGTTTCAGCAAGCTTGGCGAGGTCAGAGCAGCAAGTCATGCCCACCCAGGTCATCACTGTGGATGCCGGTGGCAGCGACTTGGTCGAGATTCTGTTTTCCGGTGAAAGCCTGGTGCAGATCGACGACGGCAGCGCGCGGCAGATCTACCGCGACATCCGGGTTGCGGGCGATCACTTGCGGGTCAGTGGCACTGGTCCGTTCAATGTGCTGCTGGGCAATGCCGCCACGGCAGAGCTGCATCTGAATGGCAAGAAGATCGATTTCACGGAAAGCATCCGCATCGACAATTCGGCAAGACTCACCATTGGATTATGAGCAGATCATGAGTTCACACACCGTCATTGCGCGTCGCAGATCCCGTCAGATCATGGTTGGCAAGGTCCCTGTCGGAGGCGATGCGCCTATCAGCGTTCAGAGCATGACCAACACTGAAACCTGTGATGTCGCCGCGACCGTGGCGCAGATCCAGCGCCTGGAACGTGCCGGCGCGGATATCGTGCGCGTGTCGGTGCCCAGCATGGAGGCAGCCGACGCCTTTCGCGCCATCCGCGCTCAGGTGAATGTGCCCTTGGTGGCGGATATCCATTTCGACCACAGGATTGCTTTGAAAGTGGCGGAGTACGGCGTGGACTGCCTGCGCATCAATCCCGGCAACATCGGCAGCGAGAAGAAGGTGCGTGCCGTGATCGATGCCGCCAAGGACAAGGGTATTCCCCTGCGCATCGGCGTCAACGCCGGCTCGCTCGGCAAGGTGTTGCTGCGCAAGTACGAGGAGCCCAATGCCGACGCCATGGTGGAGTCCGCCCTGACCCAGATCGATATCCTCGACAGGCTGGACTTCCAGAACTTCAAGATCAGCCTCAAGGCGTCCGAGATCTTCATGACCCTGCAAGCCTATCGCAAGCTGGCCGGGCAGATCGATCAGCCGCTGCATCTGGGCATCACCGAGGCGGGCGGGCCGCGTTCCGGCACCGTGAAGTCGGCCATCGGTCTTGGCGCGCTGCTGATGGAAGGCATCGGCGACACGATCCGCATCTCGCTGGCGGCCGACCCGGTAGAGGAGGTGAAGGTCGGCTTCGACATCCTCAAGAGCCTGGGCATTCGCAGCAAGGGTGTGAATCTGGTCGCCTGCCCCAGTTGTTCACGGCAGAATTTCGACGTCATCGGCGTGGTGAACCAGCTGGAATCCCGTCTGGAAGACATCATCACCCCGGTGGATGTGGCTGTGATCGGCTGTATCGTCAACGGCCCGGGCGAGGCGAAGGTGGCTGAGATCGGTCTTACCGGTGCCAACCCCAACAATCTGGTCTATGTGGAGGGCAAGCCTCACCACAAGGTCGACAACGAGCGACTGGTAGATGAACTGGAAGCCATGGTGCGTGCGCGTGTCGCCCAGAAGCTGGCCGGCGAGACTGCCCGCAAGGCCGCCCGTCATCCCGACATCATCGCCACCGACTGAGGGCGCCCATGCGCCCCGAGTCAGGGCCACTGACAAGCAGCAGATCATGAGCAAGATTCAGGCAATCAGGGGGATGAACGACATCCTCCCCGGCGAGACGCCGGTATGGCAATACCTTGAAGACAGCGTGCAGCGCGTGCTGCAGCGCTACAGCTATCGCGAGCTGCGTTTCCCCGTGCTGGAGCAGACGCAACTGTTCAAACGCTCCATCGGGGAAGTCACCGACATTGTCGAGAAGGAGATGTACAGCTTCGACGACCGCAACGGCGATAATCTCAGTCTGCGTCCGGAAGGCACTGCGGGTTGCGTGCGTGCGGCCGAGGAACACGGCCTGCTCTACAACCAGCAGCAGCGGCTCTGGTACAAGGGCCCGATGTTCCGCTATGAGCGTCCGCAGAAAGGGCGCTATCGCCAGTTTCACCAGATCGGGGTGGAAGCCTATGGCATGACCGGTCCTGACATCGACGCCGAAGTCATTCTGCTGTGTGCGCGATTGTGGCAGGAACTTGGTCTGCGCTCGCATGTGCGACTGGAGATCAACAACATCGGCACCTCGGCTGACCGCAAGGCCTACGGCGAGGCTCTCGTGACCTATCTGCGCCAGCATGAGGCCGCGCTGGATGAGGACAGTCGCCGTAGGCTGGGCAGCAATCCGCTGCGCATCCTCGACAGCAAGGTGCCCTCGACCCAGGTGATCCTGGAAGGAGCGCCCATGCTGGCCGACTTCACCAGCGTCGAGACTCGAGGGCACTTCGACGCCGTGCAGGCCCTGCTGCGCGCGGCTGGCGTGGCATTCACCGTCAATCCCCGCCTGGTGCGGGGTCTTGATTACTACAACAACATGGTGTTCGAGTGGATCACCAGTGCCCTGGGTGCCCAGGGTACCGTGTGTGCCGGCGGTCGCTACGACGCTCTGGTCGCGCAGCTGGGCGGGCGCGGGACGCCCGCCGTCGGCTTTGCCATGGGCGTGGAACGACTGGTGCTGTTGTTGCAGGAGTCCGGAGCGCTGCCCGCATCGCTCAGCCAGCAGCTCGACCTTTACATCGCCGTGGCAGATGGCCTGGCGGGCCCTGCCATGGTATTGGCCGAGACGCTGCGTGATCGGCTGCCGCAGCTGCGTGTCCAGCTCAACTGCGGCGGCGGCAAGATCAGCAACCAGCTGAAACGCGCCTACAACGTCGGAGCCAGTCGGGCGCTGATTCTGGAGAGTGGCGAAGACGGGGAGGTGCAGGCGCGTCTGCGTCATCTGCACGACGACTCGGCCCCGCAGTTGCTGCGCTGCGACCAGGTGGCGGATGTGCTGCAGGGGCTGATTTCCGGCGCTTGACAGGGCAGGGCGGCTAATTCAGGATGCCCTACCCGGCGGCGCGGCAGGGTTCGCGGCGCGCGGACGGCTGTGGTTCAGGTGGCGCAACTCAAGGATTTTACGCATATTCAGGAGCATTACGTGGCTTTCAGTACCGAAGAAGAAGAGACCCTTGACTCCCTCAAGCGCTGGTGGAACGAGAGCGGCAAGTCGCTGGCGCTGGGCGTTGTCATCTTTGCGGTGGGGTATCTGGGCTGGTCGCAGTGGCAGGGCTTGCAGCTGGCAGGTACCGCCGAAGCCTCCGACCTGTTCGAGGAACTGGGCACTACTGTTGTGCTCGGCCCCGGCGTACCCGTGACGGATGAAGCCCGTGCCCGTGCACAGACTCTTGTGCAGCAGCTGAAGACCGATTATCCCAATACCACCTATGCCCTTTACGGCGCCTTGTTCGGTGCGCGTCTCGCCGCGGATCAGAACGATCTGGCCTCGGCGGAAGCCGAATTGCAGTGGTTGCTCGACAACACCCATTCCGGACTGTTTGGGGCCACGGATCCCTCCCTGATCATGACGGCTCAGCTGCGTCTGGCGCGTGTCATTCTGGCCCGGGGTGACGCCGAACGCGCGCTGGCCCTGCTCGACGGTGTCACTCCCGGTGCCTTCGAGGCTGAACATGCCGAGATCCGCGGTGATGTGCTCGTGGCACTGGGTCGTCCGACGGAAGCCCAGGCTTCCTTCCAGGCAGCCCAGCAGGCCGGCTCCACGAGCACCACGCTGCAGATGAAGCTCGACGATCTCGCGCTGGGCAGCTAGGGAACCTCCTTCATGACAGTTGTGCACTCACCCGCGAAGTCTCGCTCGTTCCAAGACAGTCTGGCGGCGGCCTCAGCTCTGCGCCCGCTGGCGCTCGGGGCCCTGCTGCTTAGCCTGAGTGCCTGCAGCTTGTTCGACTCCGTGGGTGGACTGTTCGGTGATGACGATGTCGAGCCGCCTGCGGAGCTGGTCGACTTCACTCCGGAACTGCGACTGAATCGGCTCTGGAGCGTGAGCGTCGGTGATGGCCAGGGCGATTTCTACAATACGCTGTCGCCAGCAATTGACCGCGACTTCATCTTCGCCGCGTCTGCCGACGGAACGCTCGTCTGCATCGAACGCGCCACTGGGGACGTTGTCTGGCGCGAGCGTCTCGACGATGTGGAAATCTCCGGGGGCGTCGGTGCGTCTGCCGGTTTGGTGCTGGTGGGAACCCGAGAAGCCGAAGTCATCGCGCTGGATCAGATATCCGGGCGTGAACTCTGGCGCTCCACCGTATCCAGTGAAGTAGTCTCGGCACCGCAGACCAATGGCATCATCGTGGTACTGCAGACAGTCGACGGCAAGCTGGTGGGCCTGGACGCCGTCACCGGCACGCAGAACTGGATCTACGAGACCACCATCCCGGCCCTGACGCTGCGTGGCAGCAGCAGGCCGGTCATTGCGGGAAACAGCGTCATTGCCGGTTTCGCCAACGGCATGGTGGCATCGGTGAATGCCGCCAACGGCTTCCTGCAGTGGGAAGAGCGTGTCGCCATCCCTCAGGGGCGTTACGACATCGAGCGAGTCATTGACGTCGACGGGGACCTCCTGCTGGCGGGCAATATCGTCTATGCCAGCAGCTACCAGGGCAATCTGATGGGCTTCGATGTGCAGACCGGTCGCATTGTCTGGGGCATCGAGGCCTCGAGTTACCGCGGTCTGGCGCAGGGTTTCGGCAACCTGTACTACACTAACGACGACAGCCATGTCATCGCTCTGCGCAACAACACTGACGATGTGGTGTGGGAGAACAACGGCCTGCGCCTGCGCTCGGTGACGGCGCCCAGCACATTGGGCAACTATGTCGCAGTGGCCGATTTCGAGGGCTGGCTGCATCTGCTGTCTCAGGTGGATGGTCACTTCGTCAGCCGCGTCAATGTCGATGGCAATGGAGTTCGCGCCCCACTGGTCACTGACAATGACACGATCTATGTCTTCGGCAACAGCGGTCGTCTGGCTGCCTATTCGATTCCCTGAGCGCCCCGCGCCCCGCGCGGGCACGCATCCCAGCCAGAGCAAGCAATGGAAATTTTATGAGACCTGTTCTGGCCCTCGTTGGCAGACCCAACGTCGGCAAATCCACACTCTTCAATCGGCTGACTCGAAGTCGCGACGCTCTGGTGGCCGACCTGCCGGGGCTGACCCGTGACCGTCAGTACGGCGAGGGACGCATCGCCGATCGTCCCTTCATCGTCATCGACACCGGCGGTCTTTCCGGTCAGGAGGAAGGCATCGATTTCGAGATGGCCTCCCAGTCCCTGCTCGCCATCGATGAAGCCGACTGCGTGTTGCTGCTGGTGGACGGACGTGCCGGCCTGACGCCGGGCGATACCCATATCGTGGAATACCTGCGCAAGCAGCAGAAGAACGTCTGCCTGGTAGTGAACAAGGTGGACGGCATCGACGAAGACGTGGCCATGGGCGACTTCTTCGGTCTGGGCATCCAGCGTGTGTACCCCATCACGGCCAGCCAGGGCCGCGGTGTGCGCAAGATGATCGATGACGTGCTGGCCACCTTCCCGCAGGACGAACCGCTCACTCCCGCCGCCCAGACCGGCATCAAGATCGCCATTTCCGGCCGCCCCAATGTGGGCAAATCCACCCTGGTGAATCGCATGCTGGGCGAGGATCGTGTGGTGGTCTATGACATGCCTGGCACCACCCGCGACAGTGTTTACATCCCCTTCGAGCGGCACGGCGAGCATTACACGCTCATTGACACGGCAGGCATCCGCCGCCGTGGCAAGACCACCGAAACCATCGAGAAGTTCTCCGTGGTAAAGGCGCTGCAGGCCATCGAGGACGCCAACGTGGTGATCCTGATCATCGATGCGCGCACCGGCATTGTGGAGCAGGACCTGCATCTGCTGGGCTATGTGCTGGACGCCGGTCGCGCCCTGGTCATCGCGCTGAACAAATGGGACGGCATGGATCTGGAGCAGAAGGAGAGAGTGAAGTCGGACATCAGGCGACGCTTCGCCTTCGTGGACTTCGCCAAGATTCATTTCATCTCGGCGCTGCACGGCACCGGGGTGGGCGATCTGTACGAGTCCATCCACGGTGCTTACGAGGCGGCTCAGCGCACGCTGACCACTAGTATTCTCACCCAGGTGCTGGAAGCTGCCGTGCAAGAACACGCCCCGCCCATCGTGGACGGCCGGCGCATCAAGTTGCGCTACGCGCACGCCGGGGGACATAATCCGCCCATCATCGTGATTCATGGCAAGCAGACGGACAAGATTCCCGACAGCTACAGTCGCTATCTGGAGAAGACCTTCCGCAAGATCCTGCGCCTGGAGGGCACTCCGATCCGGATTCAGTACCGTAGTGACGAGAACCCCTTCGTCCGTCATGAGAAGGATCTGACGCAGCAGCAGGTCGCACAGAAGCGGCGCATCAAGAAGAATCGCAAGACACCCCGCGGCTGACGGGGCGATGATCCGGAGCAGATTCGACGACGTGAGCTTGGGGGCAGGGCATGCGCGGCGCAGGACAACAGGCAGTGATGCTGGCACTGATGGGAATGCTGATGGCGTGCTCGTCTGGCAGCGATTCCCCCCTCTACCGCCCGTCCGGCGCTCCGGCCTGGATTCCTCCCCCGCACACACCATTCTCCGACTACATCCGCCAGAACGAAGACCGCATCCGCCAGGCCCTGGTCACGTATCACTACGCCTCGCTCACCGAGCCCTTCGGCCCCGGCTATCCGCTGGAGCGCGCCGTGGCCATGCGTGCGCCTTATGAACTGGGCAATGCGGCAGCGCAGTGCCCGCAGGGCTCTGAGCGTCGGGGCTTCCTGCTGATCCACGGCCTCACGGACTCGCCCTATCTGCTGCGCGGTGTTGCCGAATCTCTGCAGCAGGCCTTCCCGTGTGCGCTGCTGCGGGGCGTCTTGCTGCCGGGACACGGCACCGTGCCTGGTGACTCGCTCGAGATGCGGCATGAGGACTGGCTGCGTGTCACCGAGTACGGGGTCGAGAGCTTCCGTGGCGAGGTCGATAGTCTGCATCTGGTGGGTTTTTCCACGGGTACCGCGCTGTCGCTGCGTTACGCCGCCGAGCACCGGGACGACGCCCTGCTGCGCGGGCTGATCATGCTCTCGCCGGCACTGGCCGCCCGCAGCGAGTCGGCGTGGTTGTCGCCCTGGGCACGCTGGTTCACGCCCTGGCTGGGCCGGGATACCGAACGCGATGCAGCGCGTTACGAATCCTTTTCCATGAATGCCGGGGCCGAGTTCTACCTGCTCACCCGCGGGCTCACCGCGCCGCAGTTCCCTGCGCTGACACTGCCTGTCTTCATGGCCGGCAGTGGGGACGACACCACGGTGGACATGGAAGCAGCGCGGGAATTCTTCTGCAGCAAGACGCCCGAGCAGTCGCGTCGCATGCTCTGGTACAGCGCTCAGGCCACTGGCAGTGTGCCGGCCGCAAGCTGCGAAGGCCTGCAGGTCGTGGCGTCGGAGTCCCCAGCGCACCGGGTGTACAGTCTCTCTCACACCGCCATCTCGGTGCCGCCCACTGATCCGCACTATGGTCTGGATGGCGACTTCGCCTTGTGCGGCCACTTCCGCGATGCCGACTACGAAACTTGTCGCTATGACGCGTCAGCTACCGTCTACGGTGAGCGCAATCTGGGCGAGGGCGGGCGCTACAAGGATCGACTGGTGCGCCGCGGTTCCTTCAATCCGCATTACGACGCGATGCTGGCTGAGATGGTGTGCTTCATTCAGGCCGACTGCTGATGGAGGCTCTCTATTTCCCGCCTGTATTGCTTGGCGTCAACCTCATCCTTGCCGTCGCGATTGCCGGCACCGCCCTGTGGTTCATGGTGCGGCCGCTGGCGGGGCCTGCTTACTGGATGACGGGCGCGTGGCTGCAGGTGCTGGCCTTGCTGCTGTTCTTGGTCTTGGAGCTGACGCGCAGTCCAGTGGTGAGCGTGGTTGCCAACACGCTGCAGCTGGTCGGCGAGGCAGTGCTGTTGCTGGGCATCTTTCGCTTTCTCGGGCGCCCGCTGCCGTGGTGGATCGTGCCCGTCAGTGCCGGCCTGATCATCGTGTTCAATTCGCACTATTGGTTGACCATTGGCAACTCCGATTTTCTGATGATGGTGTACTCGCTGATCGCCGGCCTGTTGCCGCTGCAGGCGGTGTGGCTGCTGCTTTGGCGTGGTGATGAACCCGCCACGCGCCCGGCGCGCCTGCTGGTGGGAATCTGTCTTGCGCTTTACTCCTTGGCGACTCTCGCCCGCTCCTGGTTCGCAGCGCAGAGCTGGCTGAATGCGCAACCCTATGAAAAGCCATATGAATCCTTCGGCTATCTGGTGTCCTACAACTTCGCCATTTCCGCGCTGGTGATGGGCTTCATCGGCATGGTGCTGATGAGTATGCAGCGCATCCTGGCGGTCAGCCGCACCCATGCCGAGCAGGCCCGGCAGAACGCCCTGCGTTTCGAGCGCCTGCTGAACGTGAGCAGCGCAGGCATGGCCGTGATAAGGGAGGGCCGCCTGACTGATGCCAACGCGCAGCTGGAGGCTCTGACGGGTTGCAGCCGGGGGCATCTGCTGGGTTTGAACTTCGAGGAGCTGTTTCCCCTTCGCGCGCGCGCCCGTCTGCCAATGCTTCTGCAAGACGCCGACGGTGCCCAGGTGGACATCGACATTCGCCGTCAGGACGGCAGCAGCTTCCCCGGAGAAGTGCGCATCATCCCGCTGAACGAAGAAGGGCCCGGCGATGTGGTCGTGGAACTGCGTGACATCAGCCACCGCCGCGAGATGGAAGAGGAACTCAAGCGCCTGGCAAGGGTTGATCCCTTGACGGGCGCTCTCAATCGCCGCTCCTTCAACGAGTTGTTCGCCCGCAGTCTGAAGCAGACACAGCGGCAGCGTTCCGCCCTCTGTCTGGCCGTGCTTGATCTGGATCATTTCAAAATCATCAACGACGCACAGGGACATCAGGCTGGCGATGATGCCCTGCGCCAGTTCTGCCAGATGTGCCTGCGCGAGGCCCGTTCCACCGATATCTTCGCCCGCTTCGGCGGCGAGGAGTTCGTGCTGGTGATGCCTGATACCGACATCGATGGCGCCAGAGTCATCCTGCAGCGTCTGCTTGATGGTGCCTCTCGGCTGTCCATGTGGGGAGCCTGCGGCGAGTTCAACTGTCAGGTCAGTGCCGGCGTGGCAGCACTGCGCGAAGGGGATACTCTTGACAGCCTGCTGCAGCGGGCCGACCGGGCGCTCTACATGGCCAAGGACAAGGGACGCAATCGCGTCGAAGTGGCCGACTAGGCCGGTGTCTGTTCGCGCAACACCATGTGCGGCTTGCAGGCGATGTAATGGCGCCGGAAGGTCTCGAAGTAGGTCTCCAGGGTCTGCGCCGCTGCCAGGTCTCCCCCCAGTGCCAGCACCGCAGCCGCCACCTCGGCTGTGCACAGCTGATGCTTGTGCACAGCTTCGCGCAGCTGATAGCGCGAGCCTTCCTCCGGCTCGATCCCGAGCACTGGCAGGTCCTGCAGATACTCGCTGCGGAACATCTTGCGGGCCTCGCGCCAGGTCCCATCCAGCATCACGTAGAGCGGTGTGCGGCCGGCGCGGATGCCGGGCAGATCAGCCGGGCTCTTGATGCAGCGCTGCGGCTGCGCATACTGGCTCGGGAAGACGACAATCGGCTGGTAGCGCGGGTCGGCGAGCAAGGCCAGCAGTGTCGGGTCGTGCTGCGTGCGATCCCACAGGAAAGCGTGATTGTCCTGCACTACATCGGCCACCAGACGTCCGGTATTGGTCGGCTTGAAAGCCTCGCCCCAGTAGAGCAGAAAGCAGAAGGCACTGCCGTCCAGTGGCTGCGGACGTGAGCCGCAGATGCAACCGCGGCGCGGCAGCAGGCAGTCGGGGCAGCGCATCACCTTGCTGCCTCGGGCCAGGAAAGGGCGATGGGGCTTGGCGAGTTCGCGCTGGCGCAGCGCCATGATGGAGTTGCAGTAAGGAGCAGGGGTCACTGGAGGTACCTGTAGCGAGGGGGGTTCAGCGTGCGGGCGCGTTGAAACTGACGCTGAGCCACTGCGTGGTGCCGCTGAAATTCAAGGTCTGCACGCTACCATCGCGTTCGATGTTCACGAGATTGTTCTGCTGTGGCCAAAGCTCGCGCAGGGCGTCGTGAATGACGCCGAGTGAAGTCAGTCCGGCCGGAATTGGCAGCTCCTGATAGACCCACAGGAACGGGCCGTCGACTTCCTGTCCGACATACTGCAAGGGCAGCGGATTGCCCGCGTCGCCGAGCAGACTGAAGCGCTCCTGCACGTAACGGGCGAACTGCTCGCGTGCCGGCGCAGAGGCGAGCAGGTCGGCCTGCGGGTCGAGCAGGGCACGCACGGCATGTTCGGCGTCGTGCAGCACGAAGCGGTGCATGACTTCCAGATTGCCGCTGCGGGCATTGAACAACACCCGGGTCAGCGCAGCCTGTTGCTGGTGCGCCGCAGCGACGGCGCTGGTCAGCAGGGCGACCAGACCGAGCAGGACTGCTGCGCGTGCACGCTGCGCAGCACTCACGGCGTCACGGCCTCGGCGTCGGCAGTGCCCTCCTCTGCCTGCTCGTCAGTCTCGAGCTCGGTCTTGATGTCCTGCATCAGGTCGCGGCCCGTGAGCCCGCCGCCGCCCTCAGCCTTGAACGCCTCGACGCGTGAAGGAATCAGGCGGCGCGGGTAGTAATTGTTCTCGATGTCCACGTCGGCGGTTTCCCAGTAGGGGTCGACAACGATGCTGGCCACCTGCTTGTCCGTCACCACCAGCTTGCGGACACTCTCTGGACTGCGTCGCCAGATCTCGGCGGGGATGTAGATGTCCTCGGTGCTGGCATCTTCGTAGGTGATGCCGAGAATGATGGGCATCACGAGCCCGCCCAGGTTGGCGAACTCCAGCACGTAGTAGTGCTTGTCCTCGGCGATGGCCCGCTCCAGCGCCTGACGCTCCCAATCTTCCAGACCTTCCAGGAAGGCGTTGTAGGCATTGCGTTCCTTGTTGGTGACGGTGAAGCGGTCGTTCTCGTCGTAGAAATCCCGCACATCCGGATTGCGCTCCACCCAGGTCTGCAGGCCGGCCTCGGCATTGCGCTGCACGAACAGCGACTCGGGCTTGGCCGCATCTTCCTCGCGGCGGCGTGCAAAATCGATGTCCGGGTTTTCGGTATCCAGCCGCATTTCGAACACCCGCTCCAGCGCGATGTCGACATGATCGGTAGAGTAGAACCAGCCGCGCCAGAACCAGTCGAGATCGATGCCTGAGGCTTCCTCCATGGTGCGGAAGAAGTCCGCCGGCGTGGGGCGCTTGAACATCCACAGGCGGGCATATTGCTGGAACGCGAAGTCAAACAGCTCGCGGCCCATGATGGTTTCGCGCAGGATGTTGAGCGCCGCCGCCGGCTTGGAATAGGCGTTGGGCCCCAGGCGCGAGATGCTGTCGGACTGGGTCATGATCGGCACCTGGTCCTGCGAGCGCATGTAGTCGGTGATGTCGGCCGGCTCCACGCCCCAGGGAATGTCCGGGTCCCACTCGCGGCCTGCGACACCATCCAGAAAGCTGTTCAGGCCCTCGTCCATCCAGGTCCACTGGCGCTCGTCGGAATTGACGATCATGGGGAAGTAGCCGTGGCCGATCTCATGTATCACCACGCCGATGAGGAACTGCTTCTCGGCCAGGGAATAGGTGCGGCTGCCGTCGTCCTGCAGGGTGGTGCGCGGGCCGTTGAAGGTGATCATCGGGTACTCCATGCCGCCGACCGGCCCGTTGACGGATTGCGCCGTGGGGTAGGGGTAGTCGAAGGTGAAGCGCGAATACACCTCGAGCGTGTGGATGATGGCCTCGGTGGAGTAGGTGGACCACAGGGGCTCGCCTTCCTTGGGGAAGAACGACATGGCCATCACGAAGGGGCGTACATCGCCGCCCTGACGATAGCCCCTGGCGTCCCAGATGAACTTGCGCGAGGAGGCCCAGGCAAAGTCCCGCACGTTCTGCGCTGAGAAACGCCAGGTCTTGGTTTCGGCAGTGCCTTCGCGCTCGTTCTCCAGCGCTTCCTCGGGCGTGACGATGAAAACGGGGCGCTGCGCTGTTTCCGCCGCGGTGAGCCGCGCGCGCTGTTCTGCGGTCAGCACCTGGGCCGGATTGTTGAGCACGCCCGTCGAAGACACGATGTGGTCGGCCGGCACCGTCATCTCGACTTCGTAATCGCCGAATTCCAGCGTGAACTCGCCGCGTCCGAGGAACTCCTTGTTGGTCCAGCCTTCGTAATCGGTGTAGGCGGCCAGCCGCGGGAACCACTGCGCCAACAGGAAGATGTCATTGCCGCCCTCGCGCTCGTCGTCCGGGAAGTGCTCGTAGCCACTGCGGGCCGACACGGCATCCTCCTCCACGATATTGAACGCGAAGTCGAGATTGAACTGCGTGCTCTGACCGCTGCGCAGCGGGGTGCTCAGGTCGATGCGCATGAGCGTGCCGACGATGGTGTAGTTCAGGGGATTGCCGCGGCTGTCGCGGACGTTGCTGATCTCGTAGCCCATCGCCACATCGGCCATCGCCTGCTGGCGGCGCAACTCGTCCAGGCTCATACGGGCGGGCGTGTCGGCGTCACCTGCCGAGACGGCCGGCCCGCGCCGGCCGACGCCGCCGAAATCGTCGCTCATCTCGGCCATGGAGTCGGGGCGGAAGATGTTCTGATCCAGTTGCAGCCACAGGTAGTTCAGGGTGTCCGGCGAGTTGTTCTGATAGCTCACCCCCTGGGTGCCGGTGAGGCGGCGGTTCTCTTCATCGAGCGTGGCGCTGATCCGGTAGTCCACCTTCTGCTGCCAGTATTCGTGGCCGGGCTGGCCGGCGGCATTGCGCCAGGCGTTGGCGGTGGGCAGAGTTTCTTCCAGCTGGCGGAATTTGTCCTCAAACGTCCCCTTGGTCTGGCGGATCGCATCCGCCTGCAGGCTGGTATTCAAAAGCAGGCTGCCGCTCATGGCAATGCAGCACAGAGAGAGGCGTTGGACGAGGCGGGAAAAAGACATCGAAGGTTCTCCGGCAGGGCGCACGATTAGGCGCAAGGCAGTGAAAGTGCTCGAATAATAGCCCGGGAACGGCGTGCTCTGGAATCGCTATTGCGCGATTCGGGGGGTTTTTAATGCCGCCGGGATAAAGGTAGTATCCGCGCTCATTGCCGGGAAGTGCCGGGGCCATTGCAGGTCGGAGAACAGAATGCAGGATAAGGAGACAGCAGGCGCCGCTGTGACAGACGCCGCCGCGCAGCAAGAGCGCGCACTCTGGCTCGCTCTGGTGCCGCTGCTGGTGCTGTTCGTGCTGCTCGGCTACAACGTGGCCGTCTACGGCGATGACTCGCTCTCGGGAGCCAACCAGACAGCCTTGATCCTCGCAGCCGCCGTGGCGGCGGCCATCAGTCTGCGGCTCGGAACACGCTGGGAGGTGATTCAGGAAACGATCCTGGAAAACATCCGCGCCGCGACGCCCGCGATTCTCATCCTGCTCATGGTGGGCGCTCTGGTGGGTAGCTGGCTCATCGGCGGCATCGTGCCGACGATGATCTTCTATGGTCTGCAGATCTTCAATCCGGCCATCTTCATTTTCAGCTGCTGCCTGCTCACGAGTATCGCCTCGGTCGTGATCGGCAGCTCCTGGTCCACTTCCGCGACGCTGGGCGTGGCCTTGATCAGTATCGGCCACACGCTGGGTTTCAATCCGGGGCTGGTGGCTGGCGCCATCATTTCCGGCGCCTATTTCGGCGACAAGCTGTCGCCTCTCTCGGACACCACGAATCTGGCGTCAGGTGTCACGGGCGTAGAACTGTTCACGCACATCCGTTATCTCAGCATGACGACGCTGCCTTCCATCGGCATCACTCTGGCGGTCTATCTGATCATCGGCTTTGTCCTGGGCACTCCGGATGCGCGCGAGAGCACGACAGCCGAGACTCAGGCACTGCTGGCCGGGAATTTCTCGCTCAGTCCGCTGCTGCTGATCGTGCCGGCGGTGGTGATCTTGCTGATCGTCAAGCGCGTCGCGGCGCTGCCGGCGCTGTTCGTCGGTGTGCTGCTGGGGGTAGCCGCCGCTCTGTTGCTGCAGTATCCGCTGCTGCAGGAACTGACAGCCGACCACGGCAACATCTATCAGGTGATCATGCAGGCCGTCTATGGCGAGATCGCCGTGGCGAGTGGCAACGCGGTGCTCGACGAGCTGCTGACCTCCGGCGGCATGGCCGGCATGCTGGACACCATCTGGCTGATCATCACGGCCATGACCTTCGGCGGCGTCATGGAAGCCTCGGGTTTCCTGCAGAAGATTACCCAGACCCTGATCAGTCGCGTGCGCGGCACCGGCGGGCTGGTGACGGCGACAGCGGGCACCTGCCTGCTGACGAATGTCTCGGCTTCGGATCAGTATCTGGCCATCGTGGTGCCCGGGCGCATGTTTACCCGGGCCTACAAGGAGCGCGGCCTGGCGCCGCAGAATCTGAGTCGCACGCTGGAAGATTGCGGCACTGTCACCTCAGTGCTGGTGCCATGGAACACTTGCGGAGCGTTTCACTCGGGCGTGCTGGGCGTGGCCACGCTGGCCTATGCGCCCTGGGCGCTGTTCTGCCTGATCAGTCCCCTGATGACGCTGCTGTTCGCCTGGGCGAACATCCGCATTGCCAGGAGTAACGCCTGAAGTCGGGCCACTCGCGCCCGAAGAGTCCCTCGCACCAGCAGCAAGCCGCCGAACATCGGCTGGGCGCGTCGACCACCGGCTCGCCCGCGATGCTGACGCAGTCAGATGGGTGAGCTGTTGCAGGGGATGGCTGGCGTGCTTCGCCGCGCACTCGATCCGCGCACAGCGCGTGTTGCCACTGCCCGCGGCAGCAGGCGCTCCTCGAGGAAGGGCGGGATGGGATCAGGATGCGTCGGCGTCGTTGATCAGACCAACCAGTTCCGACACGGTGCCGGGTGTGGGCACCAGGCGGCCGTCCACGAACAGGGTCGGCGTGCCGCGCACGCCGGAGCGGGTGCCGCTGCGCTGGTCACTGCGGATTTTCTCGATCAGTGCCTCGTCTTCCAGGTCTGCGCGGGCCTGGTCCAAGTTAAGCCCCAGTTGCGTCAGATAACCCTCGAATTCGGTATCCACTTCGGACAGCCCCGACCAGTAGGCTTGATTGATGAACAG
Organism: Pseudomonadota bacterium; assembly: GCA_041175045.1. Classification (GTDB taxonomy): domain Bacteria; phylum Pseudomonadota; class Gammaproteobacteria; order Pseudomonadales; family Pseudohongiellaceae; genus UBA5078. The sequence goes on from JBEDFR010000036.1 coordinate 15,136, forward strand.
CAGGTCGTACATCTCCCAGAATTTGCCCTGGCGACCGGCGGCTTCGGCATAGGTCGCGGCTCGCCAGGCATGAGGGTGGGTGCCCGACAGGGGGTAGTGCCGAAACACCATCTGGGTGCGGTCGCTGATGGAGTTCCACGCCTGGGCAAGCAGCATGTGCTCATTGGCGCAGGCAGGACACTGGAAGTCGGCATAGACCACCAGTTTCACGCCCTGGGCATTGCCACGGGTGTGATCGGCTTCGGAAATCTCGACCGGCGAATACGTCGGTCCCTGAGCGAGCAGAGCATAGAACACGAGGATCACCAGCAGCGGTGCCAGCACCATCATGGCGATGCGGCTGATCAACTTCTGCCGGGCAGTACGCTGTTCTGCCGAACGCTGCTTGGCTTCGCGAATGCGGCGTTGTTCTTCACGCTTGTTCATCGATTGGAGACCTGTGGCTGCGCGGGCGGTCACCCGCGATGACGAGGAGAGGAGCGGGCACTATAAAAGAATTTGCCAGGCAAACCAACGAGGATGCTGCTCAAACGGCGAACAGGTCACCCTCGTGGCAACCCAGATGCAGGCTCTGTTCCTGGTCGCAATGGATCATGCCATCGTACTTTGCCGAATCAATGCCCCCCGTGCGGGGGTTTCGCTGAGGCCCGGTAGCGAGCAGAAGAGGTCGAAGCCGGGCATCGTGTGAAGAATCCTTTCGCAGAAATTGAGTTTTTTCAGGCGATTTAGTCCACCAGGAACAGTGCTGGGTCCACCCGTACATTGTTCAGATTGATGCTCCAGTGCAGGTGCGGCCCGGTGACGCGCCCCGTCTGCCCGACCGCCCCGATCTGCTGGCCTGCTTCCACGACCTCACCCACCGCGACATCGATGGTGTTCATGTGGCAGTAGAGGCTGATCAGGCCGTGACCGTGATCCAGGATGATGGTGTTGCCATTGAAGAAGTAGTGGCCCGTGGCCACGATCACGCCCGGTGCCGGCGCCACGATGGGCGTGCCCTCGGGCGCGGCGATGTCCATGCCGGAGTGAGGGGCGCGGGGCTGGTCGTTGAAGAAGCGGCGCAGGCCGAAGGAGCTGCTGCGCACCCCTTCGGTGGGGGCACGCATGCGTAGCACCGGCTGCAGCGACTCGTCCCAGCGACTGAAGGCGGCATTCATCTCGGCGCTTTCGCGGTTGATGCGCACCATGTCCTCGTTGTTGGGATTCACCTGGCGTTCGTTGGTGATGGTCAGCCGCTGCTCCAGATACTGCTTGGCAGTGACCGTGAAGTTCAGGGTGCTGCGGGTGCCTGTCGCATCACGCAGTTCAAGGGCATGCGCGCCGGGCGTGGCGGACAGGGGAATGCCGATGACGGCGTACTGCTGACCGTCGAATTCCGCCAGCAGCACGCGCGACTCGCGGTAGTGGGCAGACACCGCCTGCATGCCCGTCGGCAGGACCGCCACGCCGCCGGGCACCGCGGCGGAAGCCGGCAGTGCGTCCACCGGCACGGCAAGCGCGGGGACGATCAGGGCAAGGCTGCACAGCAGGGCCAGCAGAGGCAGTGACAGTCGGGCGAGGCAGCGGGCGAGGGGCATGCAGGACTCCAGGGGCTCACGCATCAGGAAGTGGAGCGTCGGGCAGAATGGCGACGACGGTGCTGCGCACGGCACCGCTGCCAAGCCGGGTCTGCAGTGTCTGGCCGGGCGCGAGTTGCCGCGCGTCGCGCACCAGCTCGTGGCGCTCGGTCCAGGTGATGCTGTAGCCCCGCCGCAGGGTTTGCAGGGGGCTGATGCTGTCGAGGCTGCGCGCCAGTCCCGCAAGGGCGGCCTGATGGCGCTGCAGGCTCTGCTGCATGGCGCGTTGCAGGCGGTGCTGCAGAGCGCCCTGACGCAGGCCCTGCTGGCGGATCACCGTCAGGGGGGAGTGCAGGGTCAGTCTCTGCTGCCCCCGCGCCAGCAGATGCCCGGCGTTTGTCAGGCGTTGCCGGGTGGCACGCAGCAAGCGCCCCTCCAGCATGTCCAGGGTCTGTGCATGTTCCTGCAGGCGGCGCCCTGGATGCTTGAGCTGACGGCTCAGCCAGAGCAGGGCGCGGGTAGCGTGCTGCAGACGCTCGCCAATGAGCCGGCGCAGCAGCAGGGTGATGCCTTCCAGCGACTGCAGCCGCTCGTTCTGGTCCGGGCTCAGCAGCTCGGCGGCGGCCGAGGGGGTCGGCGCGCGCAGATCCGCCACGAAGTCGGCAATGGTGATGTCGGTTTCATGGCCCACGGCGCTGACCACTGGCAGCTCGCTGCCATGGATGGCCCGCGCCACGCGCTCGTCGTTGAAGGCCTGCAGGTCTTCCAGCGAGCCGCCGCCGCGCCCCACGATCAAGACATCCAGCCCCAGCTCCGCTGCCCGGCGATTGGCCGTGGCAATGGCCTTGACGAGGGCGGGGGGCGCTTCCACCCCCTGCACCGGCACGGGCAGCACGGTGACGGCGATAGCCGGGAAGCGGCGTCGCAGCACACTCAGGATGTCGCGGATCACGGCGCCGGTGGGCGAGGTGATCACGCCGATGTGGCGCACATGGGCGGGCATGGGGCGCTTGCACTCGCTGGCGAAGAGACCCTCGGCCGCCAGTTTCTGCTTCAGCTGCTCGAAGCGGCGGCGCAGGGCGCCATCGCCGGCTTCCTCGACGGACTCGGCGATCAGCTGATAGTCCCCGCGCCCCTCGTACAGACTCAGGCGCCCGCGCACCTGCACCTGCATGCCGTCCCGCGGGCGCATGCCGACGCCCAGGTTGCGATTGCGAAACATGGCACAACGGATCTGCGCACCTTCGTCCTTGAGGGTGAAATACCAGTGGCCGGAGGCCGGCAGCGCCAGGTTCGAGATCTCGCCTTCCACCAGCACATTGGGGAAATGCCCTTCCAGCAGGGATTTCGCCAGGCGGTTGAGGCTGGTGACCGAGAGCACGTCGCGGGGCTGGGCGGCGGAATTGTGCTGAAAATTCGACATGTCCGCATGATATGTCACGGCTCCTGTGGCATACAAACCCGCGGGAAGCAGGGGGGATGAGGTCGATCTCAAGATCCTGCAGGCCTGGTTGGGCGAGGGGTTCTCGTTGAAGCTGCTCTGGCGGATCCTCCGGGGGCATCGGCAATCCCTATTGGCGCTGGTCGGCCGAGCTGCACATCGGGGCCGTGGTGGTGAGCGACATCAAGGAAGGCAACGGCCTGATTTCCGCGATGTTCAGTGGCCGCAAAGTGTTCTCGGAAGAGCCCCGCGAGTGAGCTGCAGAATCCTTGCGTTCTTAATAGTCAATTAAGATTCGCGTCCTACAGTGGCGACATGATCAGCCAATACGGAGTCCCCGATCATGTCAGCCACGCCGCTTTGCACCAGTATTGCCACTGTCCCGAATTTTCCGCTCGCCACGTCTGCCGCGTCCGAGCAGCTCAGCCTGCATTCCCCGCTTGCCTTGCACAGGACGCAGATCGAGCAGTTCATTCATGCTCGTTACGCCGAGACCTACGACGCTGACATCGCCCATTTCCTGCCCCTGCTGATGGCCAGCTGGCGCGAGGGCGAAGTGGCCGGCGTGCTGGGCCTGCGCCCCGGACAGGCAGGGCGCTTCTTCGTGGAGAACTACCTGGAACAGCCCATGGAGGCCGTGCTCGGCCAGCGCCTCGGCGAAACCGTGCCGCGCGCCTCGCTGATCGAGACTGGCAATCTGGCCGGCACCCGCGGCAGCAGCCAGCTGCTGTTCATTGTGTTGACGCAGGTGCTTTATCGCGCCGGTTTTCGCTGGGTCACCTTTACCGCCACTGCCCAGGTCAGCGCGCTGCTGCATCGACTGGGCTTCGCGCCACAGGCATTGTGCGAGGCCGATCCGCGACGTCTTGGCGAGCAGGCCGGCGCCTGGGGCAGCTACTACGCGAATCGCCCCTGGGTCGTGGCCGGCGATGTCGTGCAGGCGTATCAGACCCTGCAGAGCAACGAGTTTGCCCAGAAGCTGCTGCGCGAACACGCTGCCGAAATCGACCGCATCGTGGCCGAACTCAAGCCCTTCAGCGAGGAATCCTTCCATGCGTGAGCTGTGGGCTGCGATCAATGCCAATGCCGCGACCCGGGGCGACGAGAGCGCCCTGCTGGTGTTCGACACCGCCCTGGAAACGGCTTACACCTGGAAGCAGTTGCAACGCGCAGTGCGTCGCCTGATCTGGCGTCTGCGTCAGGATCGTGTCCGCGTGCTGGCGCTGGCCGCCGACAATGTGCCGGCCTGGGTCATCGCCGACATCGCCTGCGGCGTGGCCGGCATCACGCTGCTGCCGCTGCCGGGCTTCTTCGCTGCGGGGCAATTGCGGCATGCGCTGGACACCGTGCCAGTCGATGCGCTGCTGCATGACGCCACCCTGCCCGACGCGGTGGTGGCGGCGCAGAGTCCCGAGCCGGCGTCGTCACAGACGCTGCTGGGCCTGCACTATCGCCGCCTCGAGCGCAGCGAGCAGGCGCTGGCCGCACGCGCCGACTCCCTGCCCGGGGGCACCAGCAAGATCACCTTTACCTCAGGATCCACCGGCACGCCCAGGGGCGCCTGCCTGAGTGCCGCACATCTGGAGGCAGTAGCCAGTTCCATCGTGGCCGCCACGCAGTCCTGTCAGATCACGCGCCACCTGTGTGTGCTGCCCCTGGCCACCCTGCTGGAGAATGTCGCCGGCGTGCACGCGCCGCTGCGCAGGGGGGCCGCCGTGGTACTGGTGCCGCAGCAGCGTCTGGGCTTCAACGGCGCCAGCGGCTTCTCTCTGCCAGCCTTTCTCGATGTGCTCGCGCACTGCCGCCCGCAGAGCCTGATCCTGATTCCGCAACTGCTGGAAGCCCTGGTGATGAGCGCCGCGTCCGGCTGGAAACTGCCCGACTCCCTGCGCTTCGTGGCTGTGGGCGGGGCCAGCGTGAACCCCTTGTTGCTCGAGCGTGCCTGGCAGTTCGGCATTCCGGCCTTCGAAGGTTATGGACTCTCCGAGTGCGGCTCGGTGGTGAGCCTGAACACGCCGGGTCAGCGTCGCAACGGCAGCCTCGGACGTCCGCTGCCGCATGTGCGCGTCGCGATTCACGAGGGCGAGATCCAGGTCTTCGGCCCGCGCTTTCTGGGCTATGCCGGCGACAAGGCGTCCTGGCTGAGCGCGGACGACAGCGCGCCGCTGGCGACGGGCGATCTCGGCTACCAGGACAACGATGGCTATCTGCATTTCGACGGTCGCCGCAAGAACCTGCTGGTGAGCAGCTTCGGGCGCAACATCAGTCCGGAATGGGTGGAAACCCAGCTGGCGGCCAGTCCCTGCATCGCGCAGAGCATCGTGTTCGGGGATTCACGTCCCTACTGCGTGGCGCTGGTGCAAGCGCGCCACGCCCGCATCAGCGATGAGGACATCGACGCCAGCATCGCCGCCATCAATGCCGCGCTGCCCGACTATGCCCGCGTGCAGCGCTGGGCCCGCCTGAACGAGCCGCTGCTGCGTGGCAGCGGGCTGGAAACGGACCTGCTCACCAGCAATGGCCGACCGCGTCGCGCGCAGATTGCGCAGCGCTTCGCCGCCACGCTCGAAGCGCTTTACAGCGCCTCCAATGACGACACTCATACCCCCAGAAAGGAGACCATGCCCCATGTTCTATGACACCTTGAAGCAGGAAACCGCCGGCGAGCAGAGGGCGCTGGTCAGCAGCGAGATCATCACCCGCTGCATGGCACGCAATGTCACGCTGGATGAATACATCGCCTATCTGACCCAGGCCTATCACCACGTGAAATTCACCGTGCCGCTGCTGATGGCGGTGGGCGCACGACTGCCCGAGAGCCGCGAATGGCTGCGCGTGGCCGTGGCTGAATACATCGAGGAAGAGATCGGCCACCAGGAATGGATCCTCAACGACATCGCTGTCTGCGGTGGCGACAAGGAAGCCGTGCGTCGCAGTCAGCCGGCCATGCAGACCGAGCTGATGATTGCCTACGCCTGGGACATGGTGAATCGTCGCGACCCCATCGGCTTCTTCGGCATGGTGCATGTGCTGGAGGGCACCAGCGTGAATCTGGCTGATCACGCTGCCGATCAGATCAAGGCGACGCTCAATCTTCCGGAACGCGCATTCAGCTATCTGCGCTCTCACGGCAGCATCGATCAGTCGCACATCCAGCATCTGGAGAGTCTGATGAACCGCTTCACCGAGCCGGCGGATCAGGCGCTGCTGATTCACAGCACCAAGATGTTCTACCGTCTCTACAAGGGCGTGTTCGACAGCGTGCTCGATCATTCTGTCCCGACTGCCGTGCGCAGTGCGGCCTGAGGAGACGCTCATGCGCGTGCATGGCAGAACGATTCTGTTGACGGGAGCCACTGGCGGCATCGGCCGCGCGCTCGCGCTCACCCTCGCCGAGGCTGGCGCGCAGCTGCTGCTGGTGGCACGTGACGGTGTGGCACTGCAACAGCTGGCCCGCGCGCTGCCTTGCGCCGGCGCAGCGCATCGCTGGCTGGCGGTCGATCTGACCGAGGCGGTCGCGCGCGAGCAGGTGCGCGAGTTCTGCGCCGACACCCCGTTGTCGATGCTGATCAACAATGCCGGGATCAGTGAGTTGAACTTTCTGCAGGACACGCTTGCCGAGACCATAGAGCGCCAGTTCGCCCTCAATCTCACCGCGCCGGTCCTGCTGACACGCCTGCTGCTGCCCAGGCTGCTGACACAGCCCGGAGCTCTGGTGCTCAACATCGGTTCGGCTTTCGGCAGCATCGGTTACCCCGGCTTCAGTGTCTACTGCGCCAGCAAGTTCGGCTTGCGCGGCTTCAGTGAGGCGCTGCGCCGGGAGCTGGCCGCTACCGGTGTCGGCGTGCTGCACATCGCGCCACGCGCCACGCGCACCGCGCTCAACAGCGAACGGGTGGTGGCGATGAATCATGCCCTCGGCAATGCCATGGATGATCCCCTGCAGGTGGCCCGGCAGGTGTTGCAGTGCATCGAGCGCGACCGTCGTGGCACCGTGGTGCTCGGTTGGCCCGAACGTCTGTATGCCGTGATCAATGCCGTGCTGCCTGCTGTCACCGACAGGGCCCTGCGCAAGGCGCTGCCCGTGATTCAGCGCTTTGCCCGGCAGCAGCCCTGACGCAGGCGAAACATGTCTCTGACCCCATTAAAACCATCCAGGAGAAGCCTTATGAAAATTCGACATCTTGCTCTGCTCGTCACATGGCTGTGGGCCGCGGGCTCCCAAGCCCAGACCAGTCCGGCCGTCACTGCGCTGCAGGATCGCTGGGCCGAGATCAATTACCTGACGCAGGGGGATGCCCAGGTGGAAGCCTTCAGCGTGCTGATCGAGGAGGCGCGCAAGGTCACCGAAGCCGAGCAGGACAGTGCCGAGGCCTGGATCTGGAGCGGCATCATCAAGTCCAGCTA
>JBEDFR010000037.1:0-5466 GCA_041175045.1 Pseudomonadota bacterium
CCTGGCCGACCGCGGCATGGTGTCCTTCGCCGCGAGCCTGCGCGAGGGGGATGTGGAAGCGATTCGGGCGTTTGTGATCAGAAGGGCCAATCAGGATCTGGGGAACTGAGGTCGCGGCGCCTGGTCCTCGATTGTTGATCGTCGGTCAGAAGCCAGGGATGGCGGGCGCCGAGCCTACACGGATGTACTTGCGGCGTGTCTGCAAAGCTCGCCCCCGGCACCAGGCCTCACTGAGCCCCCCACTTCCTGTCACACACACCCCTTACCCTGTGCAGTCGAATCCTCCCTTTTCCTGCACAGGAGCTGCGCATGTCTTGCACTCGTTCTTCCCTCGTTCCACGCCTCGCCCTCGGCGCACTGCTCGGCCTGTCCTGCGGCAACTTGCACGCCGCCGACAATCTGCTGCTGGTTACCCTCGACGGGCTGCGCTGGCAGGAACTGTATCGCGGCATGGACCACACCCTTGCCACCCATCCGGACTACTCGCCGCGCAGTGAGCAGCTGCTGGCGCAGTTCTGGGACGAAGACCCCGCCAGGCGCGCCGCCAGACTGATGCCGTTCATGCACGAGGTCGTGTTCACCCAGGGCACTCATGCGGGCAATCGCGACGCGGGCTCCTGTGCACGCATCACCAATCCCTGGCATTTTTCCTTCCCGGGATACAGCGAGATTCTGAGCGGCGTGGTGAACCGCAGCATCGACACCAATGGCAAGAATCCGAACCCCGAGAAGACCATTCTGGAACTGTTGAACACAGAACCCGCCTTTGCCGGACGCGTGGCCGCCTTCGGTTCGTGGGACGTGTTTCCGTGGATCTTCAACGTCGAGCGCAGCGGCCTGCCGGTGAATGCGCTGGGCACGAAAGTCACGCCCACCACGCCGCTCGAAGAAACGCTGGTGCAGCTGAGCCAGGACATTCCGCCGCCCTGGGAAACTGTGCGTCACGACGCCTTCACCCATCATTACGCGCTGGAAGAACTGCGGGAAAACAGCCCGCGCGTGACCTTCATCAGCTATGGCGAGACCGACGACTTCGCCCACGACGGCCGTTACGACGAATACCTCTTCGCCGCGCAGCGCACCGACCGTTTCATTCGCGAGCTGTGGGAATTCGTGCAGAGCACCGAGGGCTATCGCGACAACACGGTGCTGTTCATCACCGTGGACCACGGCCGGGGCGAGGAGCCGCTGGAAACCTGGCAGCACCACGCCAGCAAGGAATCGCTGACGGGCTACATGCAGTCGCTGGCGCAGTATGAAGAAGGCATCGTCGGCTCGGAGCACACCTGGATGGCCGCGATAGGGCCGGGTGTCCCCGCCACAGGACTGATCACCGCCAGCGATGATAACTGTGTGCCGGCGAACCGCATTGCCGCCACGCTGCTGCAGCTGCTCGATGTGGACTACCGCCGTCTGAACCCCGCCATGGGCGCGCCGCTGCAGGAGTTTCTGCGATGAAAAAGTCCGGCGCACACACGCTGCGAGAGCGAGCCCTGTGGGAGCAAACCCAGCAGGAGCCAGCCCTGCTCGCGAAGCCCCTGTGCCTCTGCATGTCACTGATCGCCCTGAGCCTCTGCCCCACCGCCTCCGCCCAGGACATCAGCCGCATCGCCTTCGGTTCCTGCGGCGACCAGACCAAGCCGCAGCCCATCTGGTCCCCAATCCTCAATGACGCACCCGACCTGTTCCTGCTGCTGGGCGACAACGTCTATGCCGACACGGACGACCCGGTGGAACTGCAGGCCGCCTACAACACCCTGGGCAATATCCCGGGCTTCCAGCGCCTGCGCGAAAGTACGCCGATCATGGCCACCTGGGACGATCACGACTACGGCCAGAACGACATCGGCCGCGACTATGTCAGCAAGGAGGCCTCGCGCCAGATCATGCTGGACTTCTTTGGTGAACCGCTCGATTCAGAACGGCGCACGCGGCCGGACGGCATCTACACCTCGCACATCTTCGGCGAGCAAGGCCGGCGCGTGCAGGTGATCCTGCTGGATCTGCGCTGGAACCGGGGCGAGCTGATGGCGCTCACCGACCCGCAGCAGCTGGCCTGGCGCGAGGCGCAGCAGATGGGGCCCTACGAGGCGAATCTGCGCGCCGATGCGCAGCTGCTGGGCGAAGCGCAATGGACGTGGCTGGAGGAACAGCTGCTGGAAGATGTGGACATCCGCATCATCGGTTCCAGCATCCAGCTGCTGGCCGACTTCACCGGCTGGGAAACCTGGGCCAATTTCCCGCAGGAGCGGCAGCGCTTCTTCGGCCTGCTGGAGGCGTATCAGCGCGAGCCCATCGTGATCATCTCCGGCGACGTGCACTGGGCGGATTACAGCGAGATTCGCGACTCGGGCATGGCATGGCCGCTGATCGAGCTGACCTCTTCAGGCATTACCGAGGAATGGAAAGCAGTGAGCCCCAACCGCCACCGAGTGGGCGAAGCCTTTGCGGTGGCGAACTATGGCGTGATCGACATCGACTGGCGCAGCGAAGTGCCAGGGGTGACTCTGCAGATCAAGGATGAGTCAGGTGCGGTGCTGATGGAAAGAAGAGAAGACTTCCAGCCCTGAGGGGGCTGGAGGCCTTGATGCAGGAGCGAGCCTTGTTCGCGAACCTGTCTGAACCGGTTCGCGAGCAGGGCCCGCTCCTGCAAGAAGCAGGGCTCGCTCCTGCAAGTAGCGGATTGTCAGAACCCTGCCTTCACCGTGAAGAACAGCTGACGCGGTGCACCCGGCAGCAGCGTCATGGCCGTGCCAGCCAGGTCGGAGTTGCCGAAGCCGCCACTGCCCACGGTGGAGATGTAGTCCTCGTCCAGCAGGTTGGCGATGTCGATCTGGGCAGTCAGGTCCTTGAGCACGCCCATCTCGCCGAAGCGGTAACCCGCGCTCAGGTTCAGCACGGTGAAGCTGTCCACGCTGCCCTGATTCAGGAACGTGTATTCCCTTTCGCCGGTGAACTTCAGGTGCAGTTTGGCGAAGGCCTGGTCCACTTCATAGCCCAGCTCGGAGTTGAACATCCACTCGGGCGAATCCACCACCGTCTTGCCGGAAGTGTCCACGCGCGTGGTGCCGCTCATGTAATCGTCGTCGATGGTGGACAGGTTGTAGCTGGCGGAGTTGTACCAGTTGATCTGGTCCGTCACCTGCCAGTCGATGCCGGTCTCGATGCCCTTGGAAGTCACGCTGCCCACGTTGGCCAGAGCGTTGAACGCGCCGATGATGGCCGAACCCTGCTGAATCGCCAGCAGACGATCATCGAAGCTCACGTGGTAGGCCGTCACCACGCCTTCCAGAGCATTCATGCGGAAGCGGTAGCCCATCTCGACGCTGGTGGCGGTCTCGGGCTCGATGGTGTCCTTGATCGCATTGAAACCTGCCTGGGTGGCTGAGAACGGTGAGGTGCCGGTGGCGGAGCCGATCAGCGCACGCACGTTCTTCGAGGCCGCGCCGAACAGCTCGCTGTCGGCATTCAGGTCGTACACGAAGCCCACCTGCGGCAGGAAGCCTTCGTCGGTGTCGATCTTGCCCGTCTTGTTGTCGCCGACGATGGTGCTGGCCTTGACGTCCACGTTCACGCTCTTGAAGCCGAATTCCAGACGCAGGGCGTCGGTGGCCTGCCAGATATCCTTCACATGCAGCTGGGTGGTCTGGGTGTTGAAGGCGTATTCCCACTGGGTGAGCAGCGGATTGCGCTGGAACTTGAGGAAGTCGCGCGTCGGGGACACGGCGCTGGGTTCACCATAGAAGCGACGCGCCTGTTCGAAGTCATTGTCTTCCAGCCAGAGGCCGGCGCTCAGCGTGTGCGCGCCCATCTCGTAGCTCAGTTCGCTGATAAAACCGGAACGGTCGATCTGGTATTCCGTGGTGCGGACCGTCAGCGGGGCACCGCCCGGGGTCGGTACATAGGGCGTGCCCCACTGGCCCTGACCCTCGTTGTTGTGGAAATAGGCCGTGGCGTCGAGCGTGAGTACGTCGTTCACCGGCAGGTCCAGCGCAACATAGGACAGATCGTCCTTGCGCAGACCGGAGGCGTTCCAGTAGGCGTCGTCCAGGCTGTTGACGGCGCCGGTGAAGGTGCCGCGGGCGGCCGCGATGGCACGGGCGTAATCGGGGTAGTAGTTGTCCCAGTCACGGCCCAGGCGACGGATCATGTCCTTGGACATGTCCTGATAGTCGTTCTCGGCGCGGTCGGAGTCGCTGTAGAACGCCGTCAGAGTGGCCTGGCCGATAGGCTGTACCAGCTTCAGGTTCACGTAGTCCTGCTTCTGTTCGCCCGCGCCCTTCCACTTGTCGGTGTCCTGGGTCGCGGTGCTGAGGAAGAGACGGGTGCCGGTGCTCAGCGCGCCGCTGTCCAGGCGCAGGAACACGCGCTGGGCACTGTCACTGCCTACCGTGGCATTGGTCATGATGCCGAAGCTGTCTTCCGGGTTGGCCGAGGTGAATTCCAGCGTGCCGCCCAGATTGCTGGTGGACGCCGTGGCCAGTGCGCCGGCGCCCTGGGACAGGGACACGCGGCCCATGTTCTCGGACATGATGGCGCGGCTGATGTGCAGGCCGTTGTGGTTGGCGTAGGACATGTCGCCCAGCGGCACGCCGTCGAGGGTGAAGCCCATCTGGTTCTGGTTGAAGCCACGGACCACGATGCGGGTAGACCACTCGTAGGCGCCATACGGGTCGGCAGACTGGAAGTTCACGCCGGGCAGCTTCTCGATGGACTTGAGCGGGCTGGTGCCTGCGGGGAACTGCGCCAGCTGGTCGGCGTTCAGACTCTGCACCTGACGCGTCTGGCCCTGACCGAAGACGCTGATCTCCTGGATCTCGGGGGTCTGCTGGGCGAGGACATGGTCGGTGGAAACGGTGGCGAGCGCGGCCAGGATGGCGATGCTCAGGGGTGACACAGGACGCTTGGGTGTGGGGCAGCCTGCAGGACGTGCGATCAACATAGGATTCTCCCGGTTATTGTGGAAAAGCCTCGCGATTGTGCGCAGTCAAGATGACAGCCAGCCTGCAGAGCGTTGACAGTTTTGCGTCAGGAGAGGGGCAGATTAATGGGGTCAGAGACACTTTCCTGAAAAAGTGTCTCTGACCCCATTAATCTGCGCCAGCCGACAGGGTAGAGTACCGGCCAAGCCCTTGAACTCTCGCCGTCGAGTCCCCCTTGGAAAGCCTGTTCCAGTCCATCAACGCGCTGTTTCGCTTCATCCAGCCCATTTCCGATGGCGTGTGGAACTTCCCCCTGCAGTTTGCGTGGTACACCCAGATTCCGCTGCTGGGCCAGCTTTCCTTCGCCATCCTGTTGCTGGTGGGCTCGGGCATCTGGTTCACCCTGCGCACGGGCGCCGTGCAACTGGTGAGTGCGCGACGGGCACTGCCGATCATGCGCCGCCAGCGCCGCAGCGCCACGGGCATCAGCGCCACGGCCTCGTTCCTGCTGGGGCTGGCCATGCGGGTGGGGCCGGGCAATATC
>JBEDFR010000038.1:0-12668 GCA_041175045.1 Pseudomonadota bacterium
ACCTCGCCCGCCTCGCCCAGCGCCGCTGCCCGCGGCCGCAGCAGTTGCAGCGCCATGTAGATCAGGAAAGCGCTGCCCGCCAGCTTCAGCAGGACGACACTCATCGGCCAGGCGCTGAACAATTGCCCCAGCCCCAGGGCAATGGCCAGCAGCAGAACCTGACATCCCGCCGTGATCCCCAGAATATGTGGCAATGAACGCCGGAAGCCGAAATTGGCCCCGGCTGTCAGCAGCATCAGATTGTTCGGCCCCGGCGTGCCCACCATGGCAATCACGAAGAAGGCGACCGGGATCAGTTGTTCGAACGACATGCAGGACTCCTTGAATGGCGCCTATCCTGCGCGCACAATGCCGGGCAGTACAGAGTCAAATTTTTGCAATTGTGGCAGTACAGTTTCGTTCCCGGAGGCCACCCCATGATTTACCAGCAACTCGCCGAACGCCTGCACACCCTGATCCGTGACGAGGTTTACCCAGTGGGCAGCGCCCTGCCCGGGGTGCGCCGACTCAGCGCTCAGCATGGCGTGAGCGTGTCCACGGCCGTCAACGCCTGTCAGGAACTGGAGAAGCGCGGTGTGCTGGAGGCACGACCGCGCTCCGGTTTCTATGTGCGCCAGGCGCCGGCCCTGCGCGAGCCGCCGCGACAGAGTCTGCCCGCCCGCACACCACGCGCTGTCACCGGACAGGAACGCGTGCTGCGTCTGCTGCAGGCGGTGAACGATCCCGCCATCCTCAATCTGGGCGCCGCGGTGCCCAATCCGGACCTGATGCCGGTTGCCGCTATCGAGCGCGCCTTTCGCTGTGTCCTGCGTACCCAGCGTCGGCGCTGCGTAGGCTATGAATTTCCGCCCGGAGCGCCGGAACTGCGCAGCCAGATCGCGCGGCGTCTGGCTGGTCTGCAGTGCGCGGTGCGAGCGGATGATGTGTTGATCACCAACAGCTGCCAGGAGTCCATCAGCATCGCCCTGCGTCTGCTGACCCGCCCCGGCGACACCGTGGCGCTGGAGTCGCCCACCTACTACGGCCTGCTGCAGGTGATCGAGTCGCTGGGCCTGAAGGCGCTGGAGATTCCCACCGACCCGGTACACGGCGTGTCGGTCGAGGCCCTGGAACAGGCGCTGGGGCGCTGGCCGATCGCGGCCTGCGTGCTGATCCCCAATTTTTCCAACCCCCTCGGCGTCTGCCTTACGGACGCACGCAAGCAACAGGTCCTGGCCCTGCTCAGCCGCTTCGGCGTGCCAGTGGTGGAAGACGACATCTACGGCGACCTGCCACAGTCCGGCCCGCGCCCCCGGCCGCTCAAGTCCTGGGATACGAACGGTCTGGTCTATTACTGCGGCTCCTCGTCGAAGACGCTCTCGGCGGGCCTGCGCGTGGGCTGGCTGGTGCCGGGCAATGCACGCCGGCAGGACGCCCCAAGCGCTGACTACCTGCAATACATGAACACCGTGGCCGTGGGCACACCGTCGCAGCTCGCACTGGCGCATTATCTGCAGCACGGGCATTACGATCGCTACTTGCGCAAGGTCTGTGCGGAACACGCACTGGCAGTGGCCCGCATGACCGACCGCGTCGTGCGTCTGTTTCCGCCGCAAACACGCGTCTCGCGCCCGGCGGGCGGCTTCGTGCTGTGGGTCGAATTGCCGGGGAACGTGGACACCACGGCCCTGATGGAACATTCGCTCAATCTGGGCATCAGCTTCGCGCCGGGGGCCCTGTTCTCGGCCTCGGGCAAGTATGCGAACTGCCTGCGCCTGAATTGTGCCGTGCACTGGGATGCCCGCGTGGAGCGGGCCCTGGCAGCGCTGGCTGCACTTCTGTGAGTCTCCGGTTCGCGCCTTCACCTGCAAGCCGGCGCCAACGATGACTCGCTGAGTCGTCTTCAGGCAGGCTCCAACCGCAAAAGAGAAGGGCCGGAGCCAGCGCCCAAGGCGCTCGCTCCGGCCCCTGTTTCAGGCTTCAGACCTGACGCTTACGCGCCCGGCTGCCAGTCCAGGGACAGCCAGAACTGACGGCCCCAGGGAGTGGAGATACGCGACTCGAAGCCACCGATCATCGGCAGACGCTGCGGGCGAATGTCGAACAGGTTGCTGACACCACCGCTCAGGGTGATGGTGCTGTCGAAGTACTGATCGAATGTGTAGGCGTACTGCACATTGGTAATCGTCTCGGACTCGATCAGACGGTCTGCCTTCCAACCATCGCCGTAACGATCGGTGACACGGTCATCAAACAAGACGTGGTGACGGTAGTTGGCAGACACGCTGGCGGCGTGATTGTCCATGAACCAGTTCAGGCGCACGCTGCCCTTGAGCTTGGGCAGCGGGGGCACGATACCGGTCTGGGCATTCTGGAATCCAAGTGCATCCACCAGGACACCGACGTTGTCCTTGTACTCGTAGTTCAAGGAGTAGGACGCTTCAACACTGGTTGTGAAAGAGCCCCAGTTGCTGGTGTCATAGCTGTAACGTGCCTTGACGTCGACCAGATCGATGAATACTGACGCGATGTTCTGGGCCTGTCTGAAGATCGTGTCGACAGACATGTCCAGCGGATCGCGCAGGACCTGATTGCCGGGCTTGCCGGCGATGGAGCGCAGGTAGGCGTCCGCCGCGGCGCGGTCGGCAGAGCCGACTGTCGGGCGGTAGGTCGCTGCACTGCGGCCGGTGGCAGCCAGGAAGTCACGGAACTGGTCATACACAGTATCGGTATCATCCAAGGTACGGATTCGGTCGATATAGGAAACGCTCTGGTAGTCCGCGCTGATGCTCAGATCTTCGATGCCTTCCCAGGTGAAACCGAAATTGCGGATCACGGAGGTCTCCGGACGCAGGTTCGGGTTGCCAGCCTGACAGGTGGAAGAACCAATCAGAGAGGCATTGAAGAACGGGTCGGTTCCAGAGAACGCCTCACCGCAAAGCTCGTTCGGAATGAACGGACGAGCCTGTTCGGGCGTGGGAGCCAGGAAGCTCTCGCCCCACGAGGCACGCAGCGCCAGGCCTTCCAGCGCTTCCCAGCGCAGGGCGACCTTGGGCGTGGTGGACTCGATGCCGAAGTCGGTGAACTGCTCGTGACGCACCGCGGCCTGCATGGCCAGGGACTCGAGAATGGGCACTTCCACTTCCAGGAACACTGCTCGGGTTTCGGAGTAGTATTCCGCATCCTTGCGCACGGGTGTGGTGATGTCGACGTTATAGTTCTGCCCAATCGCTGCAAGCCTGTTGGCAAACGTCGCATTGGCGACATCGCGCCATTGATAGCCCGTTGCCATCGCCACCGCACCAGCCGGTACGTCGAACAGTTCGCCGGTCACGGTGACTTCCGCAATGTCCAGATAGTCACGGTTGGTGGTTTTGGCGTGATCCTCGTACAGCCAGTTCACGACTTCTTTGGTGTTGTTGGTGCGTCCCTCCCGGTACAGCGGAGAGCGTGGATCGGCGCTGCCAAAGGGATTGAACCATCCGTTGCCGTTGGGGCCGCCCTTGCCCATCAGGGCAAGCTGCAGTCGCGGCAGGCTGAGCATGTCGCGGTTGTTGCGATTGAAGCGCTTGTACTCCTGGCGGCTGTAGTAGGCGTAGCCGGTCCAGGTATCGCTGAGATCGAAGCGGGAGCCAAACTTCAGACGGTTGGAACTGGTGTCCGTGCCGCCGTCGGTTTCACCGAATTCATTGATAAAGTCGGGCATCACACCCAGACCTGCGAACGGACGCCACAGATACGGCACCACGTCGAAGCCGAAGGTATTGGCCGGGTGACTGGCTGGAATGAACAGCACGTTGCGGTTGTTCGGGTTCAGCGCGGTGACCACACCCTTGGTGGACTCGTCTGCCAGGTAGTTCCAGTTGCCGGTGAACTCCAGCTGCAGCCAGTCAGTCGCCTCATAGGTGACGTTCTGGTACAGGTTGTACTCGTTCATGCCGCGGGCATAGGGGTAGGTATTGGTGTAGTTGTACCAGCAGGTCACGTTTGTGCCCGAGCCCACGATCACGCCGCTGGGAGTATTGCCTCGTTCAGTGCGATCGGTCAGCCCCTGATTGAACGTGCCACAACTCGGGTCAGGCAGGTTGCCGCCTGTGGTCCTGCCGCCATGCAGTGCGGCGAGTTTGGGTGTGGCGCCAGTCACACGACGGAAGGTGCCCGGGTTGCCGGAGCCGGACGAGCCGTCAGCCATCTCCCACTCACGGGGCCGTTCATAGTAGCCAAGTCGAGTGCGCTTGCGGGCATCGAAGGCCCCCACGTAGTTGATGCCGTTGTCGAAGCTCTTGCCCCACAGAAAGGACACGTTGCCTTCCTCGAAGCCGCCTTCATCGGGCACCTGGTAGAACGCGCGGGCACGGAAGCCGTCGAATTCCTTGATGGGGATCATGTTGACCACACCGGCTACCGCGTCGGAGCCGTACAGGGCCGAACCGCCGTCCAGAACCACTTCCATGCGCTCCACGGCGATGTCCGGGAGCATGGCAGTCACGGAGGTGTCAATGCTGCGGACACCGTCCACCAAGGTCAACGTGCTGTTTTCACCAAGACCACGCAGATTGAATGTCGTCCCGACGCCGCTTTGTGCGCCATCTGCATCCCCCAGCACGTTCTGCACGACGTTGGTATTTTGTGTAAAGCTCAAGTCCCGAATGTAACTGGCCATGCTTGGGGCACCAGACTGATAGAGATCGTCCTGGCTGATGGTGGCGACGGGGGAATTCTGCGCGAAGGCGCTGTTGCGGATGTAGGAGCCGGTGACGACTACTTCCTCGACTTCCGGGTCTTGACCCTGCTGGGCCAGAAGGCTGGCCGGGCTGCAGATGGAAACCGCTATGCCCAGCTTGATCATGTTGCGAAGGTAATTCTTCTTGCTGACTGTTTGTGGATACAGCATTTACTTCCTCCAGATCTGTTTCATTTTTGTTGTAATGAGCAGCCCGCCACGGATGCTCCTCTTGAGTGAGCGTCGCGTGCCGGACCTGGGTGCGTTATGCGTCTTTCCCTGTGCACCCGTTTGCTTCTGTCTCTCCCTGTTGCGCCCCTCGGCAAGCACATGAGGGGGGCAGAAATGCGAGATTTTCGCTGCTCATGCCAGTGTCAACAAACCGATATGAAGTGACACTTTGCAACGACGAAACGGTTTATACACCAGTTGAACGGAGGGAAGCAAACAGCGAACACCCGCTCGGCATCGCCTGGAAAGATCAGGAAAACAGTGGGAATTTCAGTGACATCGCAGATCGTGCAAACGTTCCAGAAGTTCTCGAACGTCAATTTGATACTCGCGACTGAGGGTATCGACATAGAGAATCTCGCTGCTGTTGGGGCCGGTTGCATGCCAGCGCCTGATGAAGCGGGCGTTGTTGCTGCCGGCAAACACAGTGCAGGTGCGCACGCCCAGCGCGGCACCGATGTGCTGACAGGCGGAGTCGTAACCGATGAATTCGTCACTGCGGGCAATCAGCGCTGCTATCTCTCCCACGTCGCACTCGATACCCAGCAGGCGTGCCTGCGGATCGGCCTGCGCCAGGTCGCAGAAGCGCAGTTGAGCCGTGGCGTGCCCCGCCTCCTGCGCCAGCGCCAGCACATGGCGACTGCGCGCGGTCTCTTCCTCGCCGAAGCCAAGATCGAGCAGCACCACGGTGTCGGGCTCCCGCAGCAGTCGCAACACCAGTTCCGCCTCGAAATCACCCTCCACCCGCTTGCGCTGATTGCCGCCCACCCCGAAGTTGAGCGCCACGACCTTGCAGGTACCGCCACGGGACTGCCTGCGGATGAAACGGGCTGCCGCCTCCACCACGCCAGGCGCGAGCCAGACGCGAGGGTAGCTGTAGTCGCCCTGGCCCAGCACGTCATCCAGCCAGACATTGGTAAGCGTCGAGATGGAGCCCTTCACCGGGTACCCTGCCTTGCCACGGCTGTTGAAGAAGCGATACCAGCGGTCGGGCACCAGGGGCAGCACGCCCAGCTGGGTCAGGCGGGAATCCGGGTCGAACACCAGATACTCGCCTTCCTCCAGCCCGGCCAGCTCTTCCTGCACGGTGTCCACCAGGTCCAGCCACACACTGAAGCGCTCGACCAGTCCGCCATGACGGGCATAGTGCAGGTCACGCACACGCAGTCCGGACTCCGGCGCCATGATCTGGCGCAGCTTGGCATTGCCGAGCACCACGAGTTCGGCGCCCGGAAACGCCGCCGCCAGACGCTGACAGATCACGCTGGTCACGGCCACATCCGCGCCGATGGTGACGCGGGACAGGACCAGTATCTTGCGCGGCCGCAGGCCCGACGGCAGCGGCATGTCCGGGCTCAGACGAATGGATTCGATGCGCTGGTAAAGCTGCTCCTGGGATTGCAGCGCAAAGGCATCGAGCCGGGCAGCCAGGCGCGCGCCTTCGGGCAGCGTTCGCAGATAGGCGGTCACCTGACAGATCAGCCGGTTGTAGGTTTCGGTCTGCAGTTCCTCGAAATCGTCGCAGAGGCGCTCGACGATCACGCCGAACAAGGTGCGGGCGGCCATCTGGTTGAGGCCGGGATCCGCGAAATGCGTCGCCATCTCGCAGATCAGTCGGATGTAGTGCTCGTTGTACTCATCGCTGTAGAAGTAACGGTCCACAAAGCTCGCGGCGATGCGCTGGGCGAGCGAGTGCAGCTGCTCGGGCGACGGCGCGGGTTGTGACTTCAGCGCGTCCCACTGCTGCTGGTACCAGGCGGGTTTCATGCAGGGCTCCTGGCGCCTGCAGACAGGCGCGCGTTGTTCACCACTTCCAGTACCTGCTCGGGAGTGATCTGCCGCATGCAGGCATGATGGCCCAGGGGACAGGTCTTCCTGTGACAAGGCACGCAGGGCAGATCGCGCTGCAGCACGGTGGTGTGTTCCAGATTGCTGGCGGTATAGCGCGCATTCGTCGGGCCCATGAGCACGATGTGCGGCACGTCGAAGGCCACGGCGTAATGCCGCGGCCCCGTGTCGTTGGTGATGAGCAGATTGCAGCGCTTGATCAGCGACTTGAGCTGGGCGAGGTCCACCTTTGCCGCCGCCGTGTTGATGATCGGCGCCCTGCTGGCCGTGACGATGCGCTCGGCGATGCCTTCCTCGCCCGGCCCCACCAGCAGCAGCAGCTTGCAGTCGAAGCGTGCCTGCAGCAGCTGCGCCAGGCGCGCGAAATACTCTGGCGGCCAGCACTTGGAGGAACCAAAGCTGGCGCCCGGGTTCAGGCCGATCAGCAGATCGCCGTCCTCGACGCCCCACGCGGCCAGCTGCGCCAGCCCTTGCGCATCCCGCTCGGGCGACAGGTACAGGCGACTGCGCGGCGGTGCCGGGAGCTCCAGGTCGAGATGCCGGCACAGCTCCAGGTAATAGGCCTGCATGGGCAGCGGCTTGTAACGCCCGCCTTCGCGCAGCGGCTCGGGCCCGCCGGTCAGGAAATACTTGCGCAGATTGCGGCGGTAGCCGTAGATCGCCGGCACGCCGGCAAACTTGAAGCTGAGGAAGGAATGCGTGGTGTTGGTGAGCAGCAGGCCGGTGTCGGGCCGCAGCGGCGCCAGGTCGGAACGCAGCGCGCGCAAGCCCTTGAGGTCCTTGTCGCGACAGTCCACGACATGATCGAACCAGGGGCTGTCTTCCAGAATGCCCCTGGCGTAGGGGCGGACGCA
The DNA here is from genome assembly GCA_041175045.1 of Pseudomonadota bacterium. Taxonomy (GTDB): domain Bacteria; phylum Pseudomonadota; class Gammaproteobacteria; order Pseudomonadales; family Pseudohongiellaceae; genus UBA5078. The sequence goes on from JBEDFR010000038.1 coordinate 7,636, forward strand.
GGCGGTGATGACCGCCTCGGGGAAGTTTGCGCGCAGGCACTCGAATACCGGCGTGGCCATGACGATGTCGCCGACCCAGTTGGGGCAGCGCACCACGAGGCTTTTCACCGAGCGCAGGGCAGGCAGCATGTTCGTCGTGGCAACCTGTTCCGGCTCAGCTCTGATCCAGGGTGTAGGCAACAGCCTGCTTCTTCTTGCCGGCGGCCATCTGCGCGCGCTCCTCGAGGATGTAGTCAGAGCGCACGCCCATCACGTTGGAGTAACGGATGGTGTAGTGGATTAGGCCGCGCACCATCAACTCTTCCGACAGGTCGCGGTCATAGGCCACCAGGTCGTCGCGCTCGCGCATCCAGGTGTCCTTGTCCATGGCTTCGACCTTGTCCACCAGCTTGCGGTAGATGGGCGCGCACTCCCAGTCGGTCTCGGCGTTCACATACCAGTTGCAGAGCTTCGCGAGCTTGTCGAGGAAGAGGTCGTGCTCCTCGCCGAAGTTCAGGCAGGAGCCGTCGAAGTAATTGCCCTTGCCGGCCATCTTGGACTCGTCGATCAGCGGCTTGGCGATCTCGTAGCCCGCCGTGCCCTTGAAGGGGAAGAAGAGCGCCCAGCGGAAGCGGCCCATCTTGACCTTGGCGCACAGGCGCAGGGTCTCCAGGATTTCCTCACGCCCTTCATAGGGCAGGCCGAACATGATGAAGGCCGAGCTGTGCAGGTCGTAGGCGTGGGCCGCGGCAAAGGAGCGCTCTATCTGCTCGTTCTTCATGTAGCGGTGCAGCACCTCGCGGCGCACGCGGGGCGAGCCGCTCTCCAGGCCGAACTTGACGATGATGCAGCCGGCGTCCTTGAGGGCCTTGGCGGCGACTTCCTCGAAGCAGTTCACATGGCCGTTGACCACGAAGGGAATACCGACCTGATGGCGCTTGTAGGCCTCGCAGAAATCGATCACGTACTGGGTATTCAGGGTGAACAGATCGTCGTCGAAGATGAAAGTGTTGATCTCGGGGTTCTCGCGCACCAGCTTCTTCAAGTCCTCCATCATCACATCGATGGGGAAGTGGCGCAGGAAGTCCTTCACGTTGCGGGCGGCACCGTCTTCCATGTACTGGTCGACGATCTCGATATTGAAACAGTAGGTACATTTGTAGGGACAGCCGCGGGAGGTCAGGATGCCCATCCAGCCACGGGTCTCCTTCATCACGGCCTTCATGTCGAAGACGTTGTAGTCCAGTGGCGGCAGCTTCGCCAGATCAGGGAACGGAGCCACCTTGTTGACCACCGGCACCTCGCCCATCCAGCTGCGGAAGTTGGCCAGATGGTGTGGGCGATCGCCCTTCTGCAGCGCATTCATCAATTCCAGCAGGGCCCAGTCGCCCTCACCGACACAGGTGTAGTCGAAGAGGCGCGACTTGTGCACTTCGTCCGGCACCATGGTCACATGCACCCCGCCGATCACCTGCACCAGATCCGGCATGGCGGCGCGGATGGCCTTGCTCTTCTCCACCACCCAGTCGTACTGCTGGGACATTACCGAAAAGCCCACCAGACCGGGCTTCGTCTCACGAATGTAATCGATGATCTCCTCGCTGGTGGGCACGGGCCGGTATTTTTCCGAGACGTGCATGAGGTCGAGGATGTGGCCATTGGCGTGCAGGACGCCGGCGAGGGAGGCGATGCCGTGGTTGGTGCCCAGCGGCGCGTCAATCTGCGGATAGATCATCAGTATTTTCATGGGGTGACCTGATCGTTCTGCATCGATAGGAAAGATCGCGGCCGGGCCTGTGCGCGCGGCCCGGCGTGGGCGAAGCCGTCGGCAGAATAGTGACTCGCCGAAAACTTGTCCATCCTGAACGAGCGGTATGACAGGCAGGCGACGCGGCACGGCGCGCACACTTTCGTCACACGCAGTTGCAATTTCACCGGACCTGATGAGATTCTGTCCAGACGCCGGAGTTGAGGGATGCCAGACAAGGCCACCTTGCCCTCACGGCGGCGTTCACAGCACCAGCCACGCCCCCGCGACCGACCTCCAGACTGCCGCATGGCGTTCCACCCACACGAGGACTTCCCCATGACCCTGCATCGCCCTGGACTGCTGCGCTCCCTTGTCTGTTGCCTGTTTCTGCTAGGCGTGTCGAGCCTCCCGCAAGCCCAGACCAGTCCCAGCTTTGATGGCAACACCGGCGTGCTGCAGCTTCCCATGGTGGATGTCCCCGGCACTGGTGTCGTGAACGCCACGCTCGGTTTGAGCAATCAGAATCCCATCCAGTTCACGCTGCAGAGCGCCTCGGTGCTGACCTCGCCGCCTGCGGTGGACAATGGCACGCCCAGGGTCGTCAACGGGAACACGCTCTATATCCCGCGCGTGCAGGTGGGCAGCGAACTCTACGAATTGAACATGGGCGTTGTCAGCGGGGACCCGATCATCTTCGGCAACCTGCAGGTGCTCAGCGTGGTCCCGGCTGCCCCGCCGACGCCCACTCCGGACCCGTCGGCCGCCAGCAATGCCCGCGGACAGATCCAGTATGCGGCCCAGTGTGCCAGCTGCCACGGCATTACCGGCCGGGGCGGCGCGCTCGGCCCGAGCGTTGTGGGCAGCGCGTACACCAGCTTTGCCGCCCTGCGTACGAAGATTCATGCCACCATGCCCCCGGGCAACCCGAATGCCTGTGCCGACACAGCCAGTTCCACCTGCGCCACCGACGTCGCCAACTACCTCATCAATGTGCTGAGGAAATAGCCCCATGCGTCGCGCCTCTGCCGCCTCCCTGCTGCTGAGCATGAGCCTGGTGGCCGCCATGCCCGGCGCCCTCGCCCAGGCAGTGCTGTGGGACTACGAGCGCGAGGCCTTCGACAGCCCGGAGGGCTGGGCCATGGCCCACACCGTGTCGGCCGGTCTGAATCTTGGCAGCAGCCCAGCGGCGAGAATGGCGCCCTGGGACTGGCGGGTGTCGGCGGAACTGGGTTCGATCCCGCACCTGAGTCGCGAAGAGCAGCGGGTCGGCTTCGGCGGCTACAAGCTGGAGGACATGAACAAGTCGCCTGTGTTCGGACGTGGCCGGCTGCATCTGGGGCTGCCGGCGGCCATCACGGCGGAGTTGTCCTGGACGCCGCCGCTGGAGATCAACGGCGGCAGGCCGCAGCAGCTGTTCGGTCTGGCACTGGAGCGCACACTGTGGGACGGCGGTGACTGGTCACTGGGGGGGCGTCTCTTCGCCGGGCGCGGCGACGCCCGGGGCGACACCACCTGCAGCCGCAGAGTGGCGCAACAGGCGCCCGGCTCCCCGGGGAATCCGTATGGCTGCCGCGCCCCCTCGGACGACACCCTGCGCATGGACCACGAGGGCATCGAGCTGATGCTGTCACGCCGCGTCGGCGACGGGCGCTGGCAGCCTTTTGTCGCGCTGGCATCCACGCGCATGTCCCCGTATGTGGAGATCAAGGCCCTGGTGTTCGACTCCCTCGACCTGTCGGAACTGGAAAGCCGCGGGACGGTGCAGACGCTCTCCGCAGGCACCCAGTGGCAAGTCTCCGCGCACTGGCAGGCCAGCCTCGCGCTGTCGTGGACACCGCTGCAGGTGCGCCGCCCGCCTCAGTTCAACCGCCACAGTCAGGACTTCTGGAGCGTGCGTCTGGGGCTGGGTTGGCAGCCCTGAGACGCGGGGTGTTCGCCCGTGTGCGGCGCGGCTACAATACGCGCCCTCGCAACGGGCCCTCCAGGAGCAAGACGGCGTGCAGGAAATCGTTCTGATCAATATCACCGGTCCCGACCGCCCGGGCCTCACGGCGGCCTTCGCCGGCATACTGGCCCGCGCCGATGTCCAGATTCTCGACATTGGCCAGGCCGTCATCCACGACACGCTCTCCTTTGGCATTCTGGTGCAGATGCAGGGTGGGGCCGACAAGAGCGACGTCTTGAAGGACATCCTGTTCAAAGGTTCCGAACTGGACCAGCAGGTCAAGTTCACCCCCATCTCCACCGAAGACTATGCGCACTGGGTCAGCGGTCAGGGCAAAGCCCGGCACATTGTGACCTTGCTGGCACGGCGCATCACCGCCGAACACATCGCCCGCCTGAGCACCATCACCGCCCGCCACGGCCTCAACATCGACCACATCGACCGCCTCTCCGGTCGCATCCCGGAAGGACTGCCCGCCGACAAGGGCAAGGGCTGCATCGAGTTCTCCGTGCGTGGCGAACCGCCCGACCCGGACGCCCTGCGCGCCGAGTTCCTGGCTATCGCCCAGGAGTTGAATGTGGACATCGCCTTCCAGCAGGACTCGATCTTCCGCCGCAACCGCCGCCTGGTGGTGTTCGACATGGACTCCACCCTGATCGACGCTGAAGTGATCGACGAGCTGGCCAAGGCTGCCGGCGTAGGTGACCAGGTGGCCGCCATCACCGAGCGAGCCATGCGTGGCGAACTGGATTTCCAGGCCAGCTTCCGCGAACGCGTGGGACTGCTCAAGGGACTGCCGGAAACCACGCTGGCTCAGATCGCCCAGACCCTGCGGCTGACCGAAGGCGCCGAAACGCTGATCAGTCAGCTGCGCCGCCTGGGCTACAAGACGGCGATTCTCTCCGGCGGTTTCACGTATTTTGCCGAGGGTCTGCAGAAGAGACTGGGCATTGACTACGTGTACGCCAACGCCCTGCCCGTCGAGAATGGCGTGGTGACGGGCGCGGTGCAGCTGCCCATCGTCGACGGCCAGCGCAAGGCCGACCTGTTGCGGGCTCTGGCCCAGCGCGAGGGCATCAGCCTGGAGCAGACCATCGCCGTGGGTGATGGCGCGAACGACCTGCCCATGCTGTCGATTGCCGGCCTGGGCGTGGCCTTTCGCGCCAAACCCCTGGTCAAGAAGTCCGCCCGGCAGGCCATTTCGACCCTGGGACTGGACGGCATTCTTTACCTGCTGGGCTTTCGTGACAGAGACGGCGACACGGCAAGCTGAGGACGCTGGTCAGCGCAGGACTCGCGCTCGCCATTTTGCACGTGCGTTGCGCCCCCGCTTTCCCCTACACTGCCGGCGACCCCACC
>JBEDFR010000039.1:0-2896 GCA_041175045.1 Pseudomonadota bacterium
ATCATGACCAGGGCGCCCTGATTGGGGCCCGTGGTGTTGGCCAGAAAATCATTGCCGGCACCGCCGTCTGCCAGTTGCAGCACGGCACGCGCGACGGCATTGGCCATGGTGGTGTCAGCGCCCAGCTGGTCCGCCCCCGGGCCGATGCGGTAGAGGGTAGCGCGCCCGGCGCCTGCCAGCGCAGCGGTATCCGCAGGATAGTCCTGCTGCACAGCGCCGTTGGCATTGGCGATGGCATCCGAGAGGCTGGCGGTACCGGGATCCCCGATCAGGTCCAGCCCGGTCATGTTAAACAGCACCAGGCTGTCGGCATCCGGCCCCACGCCAAAGGTGAAGCCCTGCAGGGTATCGGCGGCGTCTCCTGCTCCGATGTCCATGAACACCTGGTCCCGCTCAGCCACTCCGGAATTCAGCAGAATGGTATCGGCACCGGCATCACCAGAGAGGAAATCGGCGCCGGTACCGCCACTGAGGCTGTCATCCCCCGGGCCGCCGGCGAGAAAATCCAGCCCACTGCCCCCCAGAATGGTGTCGTTGCCTTGCCCGCCATCAACAATGTCATCGCCGGCGCCGCCCAGGATGAAGTCGGGCCCGGTCCAGCCTTCCACCACGTCATCTCCCACACCGGCATCGATGTAGTTGGACGCCGCGCGCCAGCCGGGATTGCCGGCATTGATGGTCTCGCCGCTGGGCGTGCCCAGGATCACATACTGCGCCGACACCGCACTGAGCTTTTCGGTATCGCTGCTACGCAGGGTCATGGTGCCCCGTTTGACGATATTGCTGGTGTTGACCAGTGCCACGGCGCCTTGGTTGAAGCTGCCGAGCAGGCCACTGATGGACAGCCGCAACTCCCCCGCTTCGCTGAGCAGCGCCAGAAAGCCGGTATCGGTACCGTTGAAGGCCAGCGTGGGCGGCGGCAGACTGACCCGATGATCCGCCACCACCTGCGGCAGCAGCTGTGCCAGTGGCTCACTGGCCGCGCGGGCAAAGTTGGTGCTCACGGCCCAGTCGGCGTTGTAAGGCGTCTCGACCCGCTGTGCCAGCTGCTGATAGGTATAGGACACCTGGTTGTCGGTATAGCCGCGCTGCAACAGATTGTTGGCATTGCGCAGCAGGTAGGCCGGGTCACGCAACATGGCCGCCAGCGCCTGCTCCGACGCAAGCAGGGGATCGGGGCTGGCCAGGATCTGCGCCCAGTTGCGCTCATCCAGATTGCTGCCGATGTTGCCGTACAGTGACAGGATGGCGCGCTGGACGAGCGCAGGGGTTGGCTCGCGATTGGCGAGCAGCAGTTGCAGGGAAGACATGGGGCCGGCGCGCCTCTGCGCTTAGATGTTGAAATCGACCATGGTGATGCCACCGAGGTTGGTGGAGTTGACGAACTGGGCGATGAGGGTGACTTCGCCGGCGTCCGTGGCCTGGCTGTTGTTGGCATCCACCACCAGGAACAGGAAATGGCGGGTGCCATCATCGGTAAGCAGCACCAGCCCGCCCTGATTGAGGCCCGTGGTGTTGGCCAGAAAGTCCACTCCGTCGGTGAGCTGGGCCAAGGCACGGGCTTCGGCATTGGCCATGGTGGTGCCCGCCCCCAGCTGGTCGGTGCCAGCGATGACATAGAGGGTAGCCACGTCTGGCACAAAACCGCCCGGGTTCGGGGCGGTGTCGGCCGGATAGGCCTGGTTGGTCGTGCCGTTGCCGCCATTGGCATTGTTGGTCAGAGAATCGGCCGCGCCGCCGATCAGGCGCAATCCGGCACTGACGGTCAGGTCGAAGCGATCAAAACCATTGCCCCCCAGGCCGCCGCCAAAGTGGAAGCCGTCGATGATGTCGGCGCCATCCGCCGAAGTCAGGTCCATGAGCACGGTTTCCTGTTCCAGCTCGCCAGCATTCAAGAAGAGGCTGTCGGTGCCGGGCCCGCCAGTCAGCGTGTCCCAACCGGTCCCGCCAATCAGCACGTCATCGCCGAAGTCACCGCGCAGGTCGTCAGCTCCGCTGCCACCGACCAAGGTGTCATTGCCGTTGTCCGCCAGCACAACGTCGTTGCCGGCGCCGGCGAGCACGTAGTCATTGCCATCACCGGACAGCACGGCATCATTGCCGTTGCCGGCATCAATGAAGTCGGCGCGGTTCCCTGCTGCCACGGTATTGATGTTGTTGTTGCCCGCGGTCCCGAGTATGACGTACTGCGTGCCCGTGGCACTGACCTTGTGCGAGTAGCTACCGGTCAAGGTCAAGTTGCCCTGAACCACTGCCGCCCGCGCGGTGCTCAGCACAGAGGCGCCCTGGGCGACATCGCCAATCGCTCCCGACACCGACATGCGCAGGCTGCCGGCCTCACTGGCGGTGATGGTGAATCCGTCGGCCGCCGCATTGAAACTCAAGGTGGGGGTCGGCAAGCCCTGCTGCTGATCTGCAGCCGCCTGGGCCAGAAGGTCGGCAAAACCGGCATTGGCCGCGGCAGCGAAAGTTGTGCCGCTTGCCCATGCCGGGCTGTAGGGGAAGCCGATACGCGTGGCCAGCTGCTGGTAAGTGAGCACGACCTGACTTTCGGTATAGCCCCGCACCAGCAACTGGTTGGCATTGCGCAGCAGATAGCTGGCGTCCTGATACTGCGCGCTGAGCGCCGCTTCGGCCGCTGCCAGCGGGTCTGCTGCTGCCAGAATGCTCGCCCAGTTGCGCTCATCCAGGTTGTTTCCCAGAAAACTGTACAAGGTGTTTATGGCGCGGGTGATCAGCGGCGTAGTGATCGCCTGGTTACCGAGGAGCAAGTGCAATGAGGACATGGGGCGTCTCGTGTGTGGACAATATTTGTACTATTGTTCACAAAATAGGCACCTCACGACAAGGTCTCAGCTGATTATTTTTTCATCGAAATGAGCAGTGGCTGAGCTGA
>JBEDFR010000040.1:0-34123 GCA_041175045.1 Pseudomonadota bacterium
GAGAGCGGCAGGATCAGGTCTACCTGGTAGTTGATGGTGCTGGTCTCGTGGCCCTTGGTGGTCTTGATATCCAGCTGTGCCCAGTTGTTGAGGTCGACGTGGGTGGTGATCTCCGCCTGCCCCAGGTAGTCCTCGATGTCCTCGTTGAACGCGCCGGGCTTGAGCACATGCCAGTACTTGAGCGTCCAGCCCCAGGCCTCGCTCAGGCGCAGCTCGCGCTGGGCGTAGAGCCTGTCCCAGCTGCGCGACTCGAGGCCGTCCAGGCCGTTGGACTGATGCTCGAAGCCGGCATAGTCGAACAGGTGCAGGCGCACGCGGTCGCTGGGGCGGGCCAGGGCCTCGGTGAAGTCCCAGAAGATTTCCGGGTTGTAGTTGTGCTCCTTGAAGGGCGCAGAGGACTCGGCGATGTCCCACCAGGAGCGCTGGGAATAGCCGAACTTCACCGGGGCCAGCGCCGCCAGCTCGGGCACCTGCGGGAACAGGCTGAACTTCATGCCGAGCTGGAACTGGATGTCCAGATTCTCGCCGCTGAACGGTGGTGTGCCATCGTCATTGTTGAGGGAGCCGAACACGATGTAGTTGTTCTTGTAGGGCTGGAAGAAGGTGTTCTGCGGCGCCTGCTCCAGGCGCGGCAGCGGGGCGGACACGGGCACGGGAAGCGTCGCCACGGAGTCGGCGATCAGTGCATCCACGGCCTCGCGGGTGGGTTCCCGCTCGGCGCAGCGCGTGCGCAGTTCGGCCACCGTGCGGGCATTGTTCTCCGGGCGCGTGACCTCCTCGCGCAGGCAGGCGTCGATGCCGGCGCTCTGGGCGTGCACCGGGCTGCCGGCCAGCAGGGCCGCGAGCAGCGGCAGTGCGAAACCAGCGAACTTGGACACATGAGGGCGGGGCTTGAATCGGGACATGGGCACTGGCCTGCGGGGAATGAATGGCTGTCCGCATTCTACGTCAGGCCGTCGCAGTGACGGAACGGCGCAGATTTCGGCGACTGATCGGGTTTGGCGGCACTCGCATTGAGGGGCCGGGGCGGACTGTGCTTAGATACCTGCCCACGCTTCCCGTGAGGTGATCCTTGCTACTCTTCAGCGCCCAGCTGCTAGCCATTTTTTCCATACTCATGCTGGCACTCGGCTATCTGAAGGCCGAGCCACAGGATGTAGGCGCCCGCTTGTTCCTGGTGCTGGCGCTGGGCATCGCCTGCTACCTGATCAACGGCATGTCCCTCGCCCACATCGACCCGGCCCTGCGCCTGTCGCCCGGGGCCTGGGGTGTCGCGCTGAACCTTGGCGCCAACAGTATTCCCGGGGTGTTCACGCTCTACTGCTTCCATGTCTTCCAGGACAATCAGCGTGTGCCCCGGGCCCTGCTTGCCCTGCTGGCGGTGCAGCTGCTGCTCGATCATCTGAATTACCGCTCCTTCCGGCCGTCGATCTTTCTCTCCATCGAGTCCGATACCTCCTTCTCCCAGTTCGTGCTGGGACCTCTGCCTGACTTCATCCAGCTCTTCTTCGCCGTGTTTGCCGTGTTCTGGTGTGCCCGCGGCTGGAGCAATGACCTGGTGGAGACGCGGCGTTTCCTGCGCTGGGTGATCATCATCGTGCAGGGGGCGCTGATCCTGCTGGTGGTGTTCCTGGAGAATTACCTGCTCAGCAGTGCCTCGGCGCGCTACGCCCAGGTGCACGCCTTCATCACGGGAGTGATCGCGCTGTTCACGCTCGCCACGCTGATCGCGCTGCTGAAAGTGGACTATGTCGGGCTCGGCAAGGTGCTGCTGAAGGTCACGCCCTTCGTGCCGCCCGAGCCGGCGCAGGAAGCGCTGCAGGGCGACGTGCGCCGCTTCCGCAAGGTGTTCGAGCAGGAGCGGGTATATCGCGAGCACGGCCTGACTATCGCGGGGCTGGCCGCCAGGCTGGAGCTGCCGGAATACCGGCTGCGCGCCCTCATCAACAAGCATCTGGGTTACCGCAACTTCAACGCCCTGCTGCACGAGTACCGCATCCGCGATGCCAGCCTTATGCTGGCCGACCCGGCCCAGCGCCATCTGCCCGTGCTCACCATCGCGCTCACCGTGGGCTATCAGTCCATCACGCCCTTCAACAATGCCTTCCGTCAGGCCAAGCAGCAGACGCCCACGGAGTTCCGCCGCAAGGCACTGCAGGAGCAATGACTGCGCAGAAGCGGACTTGTCTGCGAACAGACAACAGATTCTTCCCGGCACTGGCCTGCGTCCCCCGTTCTGCGGGTCAGCCGCAGAACGGGCAGGCGGCGGCCCGGAGCCGGCAACTACACCAACAATGAATTCGCGGGCAAGCCGCCTCTCAGGCACTGCACCAGCGATTCGGCCAGCAGTCGCGTGGCCGGTCCCACCGTCTCCCGATTGCTCAGCATCAGGTGCAGCAGGATCAGGCGCTCGCCGCCTTCGGCCAGCGGCAGCGGGCGCAGGGTGCCGGCGCGCAGGTCCTCTGCCACCCAGTCTTCGGGCAGGAAGGCGAAAGCCAGCCCGGCGCGCAGGATCTTCAGGCTGCTGGCGAAATGGCTGACCGTCCAGCGCTGCTCCGAGCCCAGCCAGCCGGCGTTCTGCTCGCGCCGCGCGCCCGAGTCCCGCAGCACGATCTGCCGCGCCGCCTTCAGATCCCATTCCGTGATGCCGTCCGGGTTGCCCAGCGCGGCTGTCTTGTGGCACTCCACTTTCTCGCGCCGGGTGAACAAGGGGTGTGAGGGGTGGGCCACGGGAATCATGCGGATCTGCTTCACCGGTGTGCCGATGTGGCCGACAGGGACCTGACTGCCGATGACGATCTCGGCCTTTTTCTCCAGCAGCGCCTCTTCGGTGCCGGAGAGCGAAGTCTCGAGTATGCGGACGCGGGTGAAGGGGTAGTGGGTGGAGAGGCGGTCCAGCGCGGGCAGAATCAGTCGCACATCCAGCAGCAAGTCGACGGCGACGCGCACCTCGGCCTCCAGGCCCTGGGCGCTGATGCGCGCGAAGTCCTCGGTGACTTCGGCGTGGCGCAGCAGTTCTGTGGCGCGGCGGTAGAGCAGCTTGCCTTCGTCGGTCAGCACGGCGCGCCTCCCCTCCAGGGTGAGCACCGGGCGGGGGAGCTGTTCCTGCAGGCGTGCAATCGCATAGCTGACACTGGACTGGCTCTTGTTGAGCGTCTCGGCGGCGAGCGCGAAGGAGCCGGCGTCGACGACGGCCTTGAAGGCCGCCCATTGCTCCAGGGAAATGCGGGGCGTTCTCATGTGCGGGACCTGATGATCGGATTATTCGATTGATAATTCCTGAAGTTTGCATCAATCAATCAGCTTTTCCCACCTAGACTACAGTCTCATCCCTATCAGCGCCCCGAGTGGCGCAAGGACTCCACCATGCGCACGCTGCTTCATATCACATCCTCGATCTTCGACACCCACGGCAAGCAAGGCGTGTCCACGGAGCTGAGTCACGAGCTGATTGCCGGACTCACGGGGGCCGACGCCGGCCTGCAGGTGCAGGCGCGAAACTTTGCTCTGACCCCGATTCCGTACCTCGACAATGCCTGGCTGGGTGCCCTGTCCACGCCGGCCGCGGAGCGCAGCGAGGAACAGGCGCATAAGGTGGCGTTCTCTGACGCCCTGATCGCCGAATTGAAGGCCGCCGACGTGCTGGTGCTGGGCGTGCCGACCTACAATTTCTCGGTGCCGGCGATGCTGCGCTCCTGGGCCGACCACGTGGCGCGTGCGGGCGTCACCTTCCAGTTCACCGACAAGGGCCCGGTCGGGCTGGTCGGCGAGAAGAAGGTCTATGTCGTGATCGCCTCCGGCGGCATCCACGAGGAAGGCGGCACCGACCACGTGCGTCCCTGGCTGCGCAACTTTCTGGGCTTCCTGGGTCTGACCGACGTCGAATTTGTCGTCGCAGGGGGACTGAATATGGGCGATAGTGCCCGCGCCGAGGGCCTGCGCAAAGCCCGCAGCCAGATCGCCGCCCTGCTGGCGGCAGCCAAGGAGTGAGTACATGAGCACACGACGCGTAGAAGAACTGCTGGTGGCACGCCCCACGTCCGATGGTGACGGCGTGCGCCTGATGCGGGTGTTCGGCGGGCAGGACCTGTCGCGCTTCGACCCCTTCCTGATGCTGGACGAGTTCGGCAGCCAGTCGGCCAGTGACTACATCGGCGGCTTTCCCTCGCACCCGCATCGCGGTTTCGAGACCGTGACCTACATGCTCGACGGGCACATGCAGCACCGCGATCACATGGGCAATGTGGGCGAGCTGCGCAATGGCGACGTGCAGTGGATGACGGCCGGCTCCGGCGTGATTCACTCGGAGATGCCGCAGCAGAAGGAGGGCCGCATGCGCGGTTTCCAGCTGTGGCTGAACCTGGCGGCGAAGGACAAGATGCAGCCGGCGTCCTACCGCGATGTGCCGGCAGCGGACATCCCCGTGCTGCCTCGGCCGAGCGGGCACATCAAGGCCATCGCGGGCGAGGTGCAGGGCTCACTCGGCTCCGTACGCGGACACATCACGCGCCCGATGACGCAGCCGTTGTATCTGGACATCGTGGTGGATGAGGGGTCGTACGCGGAGAGCTTCGCCGTGCCCGAGGGCGACACGGTGCTGGTGTATGTCTACGAGGGCAGCGCCCGGGTGGGCGGCACTCCGGTGGAGAAGTCACGCATGGTGCGGCTGTCCCGGCAGGGCGCCGTGCAGATCGAGGTCGGCGGCCCGGCAAAGCTGCTGCTGATTGCCGGGCGGCCGTTGCGCGAGCCCATCGTGCACTATGGGCCCTTCGTGATGAACACCCGCGAAGAGATCGAACAGGCGCTGACGGACTATCGCAACGGCACGCTCACCAGGCGCCAGGCTTACTGACCGCCCAGCTCCGAGTACACGGCGCGCAGGAAGCGCTCCGGGTTGCCATGCACGGCATCATAGGCGGCGGTCGGATTTGTCGCGGCAATCTGCTCGTAAGTCATGCCGCTCGCTACCTGAGGCCGCACCTTGTTGACGATCTCTTCCACCATGTCGCGGAAAGCGATGACGTCGGCGCGATCAGACAATTCGCCATGCCCCGGCACGATGATCGTGTCCGGGCCGGCTGCGGCAATGATCATGCCCAGCGCGCCGAAGGTGCCTTCCAGCGTTCCGCCATTGTTCTGGTCGATGATGGGATAGGCCCCGGTGCGGAACACATCGCCCGTGTGAATCACGTTGGAGCCGCGGAACACGATCATGCTGTCGCCGTCGGTATGGGCAGGCGGCAGGGGCACCGCGCTGATCTCTTCGCCATTGAGGTACACCGAAATCTCGTCATTGAAGGTCAGCACCGGCAGCGCCACGCCAGGGTACTGAGCCTGCATGCGCACCCGCACTTCGTCCCGCGCCACGATGGGGATGCCCAGGCGGCCGATGTTCTCGTTGCCGCCGACATGGTCGCCGTGCACATGGGTGTTGATCAGGAAGCGGATGGGGCCGTCGCTCAGGGTGCGGATCGCCGCCATGATCTTCTCGGTGAGCGGGGCGAACTGATCGTCGATCATCACCACGCCGTCTTCCCCGATCGAAAGACCCACATGGCCGCCGGCACCCTGCAGGTAGTAGATGCCATCGCGCACCTGATGGGGAATCACTTCCACGGTGCTGTAGTCGGTCTGGGCCTCGGCGCTGTTCAGCACGGCGGTGGCTGCGAGCAGGGAAAAGGAGAGAAGGGTCGTGCGGCCAGAATGAGGGGTATGCATGGAAAGCTCCTTGTTCTTGTCGATGTCAGGGTTGCCTAGGGAGGCAGCGAACGGCCAGCGCTGCGGTATCGCGGTGGAGTATAAGCCAGAGGCTGGCCAGGACGTCACCCCCGTGCGCAGCCTGAAAAAGGAATAAGCATATCGCTATATATTCTTTTTTAGAATAAAAAAGCCTCCCTATACTGCGCCGCACGTTGAATTGGCGCCGGGGGCGAGTGATGGATTGGCAGGGGTGGTTGTCTTTGGCGCTCACGGCAGGAGCCGTGCTGCTGTTGGTGTTCACGCGCTTGAGCCCGCATGTCGTGCTGATGGCGGCACTGACGATTCTCAGTGCCACGGGGGTATTGACGGCGGCGGAGGCGCTGGGCGGCTTCGCCAACGCCGGTCTCATCACCGTGGCGGCGATGTTTGTCGTGGCGTCAGGCCTGCATGCCTCGGGCGGCATCGATCTGCTGGTCAACAAGCTGCTGGGGCGTCCGCGCCATGCCAGAGCTGCCATGCTGCGCCTGTTCCTGCCCGTGCTGCCGCTGAGTGCCTTCCTCAACAACACCCCCGTCGTCGCGACCATGATCCCCGCCATCAACGCCTGGTCCCGGCGCATCAATGTTGCGCCGTCCAAGCTCATGATTCCCCTGAGCTATGGCGCCATTCTGGGGGGAACCGTGACACTGATAGGCACCAGCACCAACCTGGTGGTGAACGGTCAGTATCAGGCGCTGACCGGGGAGCCGGGCTTCTCGCTCTTCGCCATCACGCCGGTAGGCTTGCCCGTGGCGATCATCGGCGTGCTCTTCATGCTGCTGGCCGTGCCGAAGCTGTTGCCGGACCGGCGCGAGAGCAAGCCTTTCGACAATATGCGCGAATTCACCCTGGAGGTCGCCATCGACCCGAACGGTCCGCTGGTGGGGCTGACGGTGGAGCAGGCAGGCCTGCGCCACCTGGAGCGCGTCTACCTGGTGGAGATCGACCGGCGCGACAGCATCGTGACTGCCGTGCCTTCTGAAGAGATCCTGCGCGGTGGGGATCGTCTGGTGTTCGCCGGCGAGACCGAGGCGATCTCGGACCTGTTGCGCATTCACGGCATCGTGGCCTCCATCAATCCGGCCAAGGCCGCGCTGTCGGAAGACCGGGCCGAGCGCCGTCTGGTGGAGGTGGTGGTGTCCCAGTCCTGCTCGTCCATCGGCGAGACCATCCGCAGTTCACGCTTTCATGACCGCTACGGCGCCATCGTGCTGGCCGTGGCCCGCAATGGCGAGCGGGTGGCAGGCAATCTGGGCAACATCATTATCATGCCGGGTGACACCCTGCTGCTGGAGGCGCGCCCGGTGTTCGTCAGCCGCCAGAAGTACAACAAGGATTTCCTGGTGATCAATGACCTGGACACGGTACAGCCGCGGCACAGCAAGGCGCTGCTGTCCTGGGGCATTCTGCTGACGCTGGTGCTGGCCGCCGGACTGGACATGGTAAGCATGCTCAACGCCTCGCTGCTGGGGGCCGGCGCGATGTTGGTGACGGGCTGTCTGTCAGTGAGTCAGGCGGAAAAGAGTCTGGATCTGACCGTGCTGATCACCATTGCCGCCTCCTTTGCCCTCGGGGCAGCGCTGGAGAAGACGGGCGTGGCGGCATTTCTGGCGCAGAACATTGTGGGGCTGAGTGGCGGCAGACCATGGTTGCTGTTGCTGCTGACCTACGCCGCCGTGTCGATGATGACCGAAACCATCACCAACAACGCCGCCGCCGTGATCATGGTGCCCATCGTGCTGGCCATGACCGGCCAGGCGGGGCTGGACCCGGAGCCCTTCATGCTGGCGGTGATGATGGCCGCGTCGGCCAGTTTCGCGACGCCGCTGGGCTATCAGACCAATCTGATGGTCTATGGCCCCGGCGGCTACCGCTTCAGTGACTTCGTGCGCATCGGCGTGCCCATGAACCTGGTGGTCGGCGCCGCGACCGTGGGCACGCTGCTGCTGCTCTACCCGCTCAGTTCAGGCTGAACACATACACCGCGTTGCCGGTGGACGGGTAGGTGATCTCCGGCGTGACCACCGAGGGCACCATGCGCGGGCTGGTGCCGCCGTTGGCGGTGGTGACGGCGATGTACTGCTTGCCGTCCACGCTGAAGGTCAGCGGATGACCCTGCACGGCCGTGCCCAGACGCGTTTCCCAGAGGATCTCGCCCGTGCGCACATCGAAGGCGCGGAAGCGACGGTCCAGATCCCCCACGAAGGCCAGATCGCCCGCCGTGGTCAGCACGCCGGTCAGGAAGGTCGCGCGCTGCTCGTAGCTCCACACTTCCTGCATGGTGCGCACGTCGTAGGCGCCCAGCTTGCCGATGTTGCCGTCGGAACCCGGCATCTCGAAGAAGCGACGACTGGCGCCCACGCCCCCGGAGCCCGGTGCCAGCTCGATGGCGCGCGCGGCATTCTCCAGGCAGGTCTGGCTCAGGGGTGCCACCATCAGGCCACTCGGCGCGTGATAGCTCATGGAATGCCAGTCCTTGCCGCCGGCACTGCTCGGGCAGGCGGATGTCCACTCGTCGATCTGGGCGTTCTTGATGTCATCGCGGTAGGTGACGGCGCCGGTGACCGGGTCGATATGCGTGAAGGTGTTCTGGAACACGGTCTCGACATAGCCCAGGAACTCGCCCGTCACGCGGTCGTTCTTCCACAGGATGCCGTGCTTGCCCAGGGACAGCACCGTCTTGCGGCCGTCGATGTCCACCAGCACGCGTTCGAACACTTCGTCCAGGTCCAGGGCTTCGGCGGGCACGTGCTGGAAATGCCATTCCAGCAGGCCTGTGTCGATGTTCAGGGCGATGGTGGCATTGGTGTACAGACCGGCGTCCTCGATGCTCATGTGGCGGCTGACCGGCACCCAGGGCTTGGCCTGGGCCGTGCCCCAGTAGGTCAGGCGCAGGTCCGGGTCGTAGCTGCCGGCGATCCAGGTCTCGCCGCCCTTGCGGTAGATGCCGTCCAGTCCGCCCCAGGTGTCGCCGCCGGGCTCGTCGGCGTCGGCGATGGTGTCGAACTCCCACAGCCGCTCGCCGGTGTCGGCATCATGCGCGGTCATGTAGCAGTTCTCTTCGATATAGCGCGCACAGCCGGCCATGCCCAGAATCACCTTGCCGTCGGCCACGATGGGGCCGGAGGAGTTCTCGAAGCCCTTGCTGCGGTCGGCCACCACCACTTCCCAGACTTTCTGCCCGGTGCGGGCGTCCAGAGCCAGCAGACGGGCGTCCGTGGTGGCCTGGATGATCTTGTCGTTGTAGATGGCGATGTTGCGCATGTCCTCGCGGGTGGCGGAGCCGCCGTGGTGCTCCCAGATCAGCTCGCCGGTGGCGGCGTCCAGGGCCTGCAGGATATTGCTGGTATTGATCAGGTACATGATGCCGCCGTAGACCAGCGGTGCGGGCTCGGAGGCGCCTTCGTGCATGTTCCACACCCAGGCCAGCTGCAGCTCGCCGACATTGTCGCGATTCACCTGATCCAGGGCGCTGTAGCTCCAGGCCTGGTAGTTGCCGCGGAACATGGGCCAGTCGGCCGGGTCGGGGTTGCGCATCCGCTCGGCGGTGAGAGGGGCAAAGTCTTCCACCGTGCCCGAGACCACCAGACCAACCGGAGCCTGCGGCTGGGCCGGGGCCTGCGCGGGGGCCGGCGCTGCGGCGGCAGCCGTGGCGCCTGAAGGCAGCTGGGCGGCCGACATGCCGACGGCAGCAGCGATGGTGGCGGCGGTGTCCACGTTCAGCGGTTGGGCGCCTGCCTGGGCGCCGTTGGTCTGCAGGATGTGCGCCACGATATTGCCCACCGTGGCGTCAGGCAGCGGCGTGGCGGCGCCCGGCGGCATGGAGGACTTGATGGTGCGGAACAGTTCGCCCGCACTGCGCCCGCCCCAGCTGGTCAGGAAGCCTTCGCCTGCCAGCATCGGGGCTGCTGGAGTGCCGCGCAGATCGGCTCCATGGCAGGCAGCGCAGGTGCTCTGGTAGAGCCCGGCGCCTGCCGTGGCCTGAGCGGCCGTGAATACGCCCTGGTTCTGGGCGCTTGCCGGGGCCGCGCAAGCGGCAATCATGGCGCCGAGCAGGGCGGAGCCGGTGAGAATCTGCTTCTGAGTCAGTCTGTTGCTGTTCATGGACGCACCTGTTGAATTCGCAGTCATGGATCGGAATCGGAACGCAGCCTGTCGCACGATCAGTGCATCAGCCAGCCGCGCAGTTCGCCTTCGGGGTTGGTCTCGCTGTGGATCTGCACATACAGGGCCTCGGCATGCAGCGCTTCGATCAGCTCGGGGGTGAGCGTCAGCGTGCCGCTGATGGTGCCGGCGCTGCCGCCGGAGACATCCAGGCGCAGCACCACCGGGCCCGGAATGGCCTTGGGTCCCTGATGGATATGCGCCATGGTCGCGGCAGAGCTCATGCCGGTGTAGTTGCCGCTCACCGTCAGCGTGGTGCCGTTGAGGACGGCCCTTGCTTCGCCCTCGCCCGTGATGGTGCGCACGGTCTGCGGCGTCACCGGCATGGGCGAGAGACGGCCGCGCAGGGAATTGCCCATCTCGGCGGCCTGCAGAATGCTGGCGCCGACCAACAGGGACAGCAGTCCCAGCAGCGGGGGAATGGCACACAGACGCTTCAGGAACGTGGCGTGCAGCAGACGGTCAATCATGATGATCCTCACAGGTTGTTGTCATTGGGAAAACGGGTGTTCGGCAAGGCGCGGGCGACGGTCGGGCCCGATTATACCCACGGCTTTCAACGTGGGTCGATCAACTCGCGCGGTGCCTGATCGACAGCCTTCACAAAGAAGGCCAGGAAGCGCGCCATGCGCTCCAGACCGGGCTCGGAAATGGCGTCGATGTCCTCGCCGCTGGTGTGATACAGCGGCGGTGCCTGCATGAAGGTCACGATCGGCGCGTCGATCCCGCGGTAGCCTCCGCCTTCGCCGCTGGCCATGGTGGAATTGCCCGACATGACATTGATGCCGTAAAGGGCCACGCCCTGGCTCACCAGGTCCTGCAGAAAGGGGGCGCTGTCAGTGAAGCCTGCCACGATGGGTGCCTCGACCGAGTCGGCACTGAATTCGCGATAGCCGTCCTCGAACAGGCTGCGCGCTGGCGAGAAATTGCGCTGGGCCACATGCTCGATGTTCACCGTCAGCACGGTGTTGGTAGCCAGACCGGGATTCATGCGCACGAAGTTGGCCGGGCCGTTGAGCCCGCTGGTGTGATGCCCCGCGCTGGCGACGAACACCAGGGTGCGCGAGGGGCGGTGCTGCGCCTGGGCGAAGTGACGCGCCAGTGCCAGTTGCACGGCCATGCCGTCACCGTTGTCGCCGGCGCCGTCGAACCAGGCGTCGACATGGGCATTGAGCAGGATGATCTCGTCACTGTCGCGGCCGGGCAGCACCGCCACGCCGTTCTGCGCGATGAGGTTGGAATAGAAGGCGGCTTCCAGCAGCACCTCGGCGCGCACGTCGTCGATCAGGCCGGCCTCGGCCGCCTTGCTCAGCACACTCTCCAGAAACAGGCCGTCCCGGCCCCCCACATTGAAGCAGGGGCCGCCGCAGTCGCTGAAGTCCATGGCGCGTTCGTTGCCGGGCTGGTCGACGATGTTGATGACCGCGATGGCGCCGCGTTCGAACAGATTGCGGGCGCGCGACACCGTGGGTTCGCGCTCGAACACCATGTGGGCCTGCGGCGTGACCTGCTGCACGGCGATCCGGCCGCGCACGTCGATGTGGGCCAGTTCCGCCGGGCTGGCGGTGCCGACATAGACCAGCGCGCCCTGCAGTTCCCCGGTCTCCAGGGCGGAGGGCGCCAGCGGCATGGCTGTCTGCAGCACGATGTCCTCGCTGCCCGCGCCGAAGGCCGGGTCGGCCTTCAGCCGCAGTTCCCAGGCCAGGGGCAGCCAGAAGGTGTCGCCTTCATCCATCTGGAATTCCTGCAGCTCCGTGCCCGTGATGCCTGCGGCTCGATACTGCTCGAGCATCCACTGAACGGTGGCGCGCGCCGAGTCGAAGCCGGCGATGCGCCCCCACAGCTGGCCGCTGCCGATCTCGCGCTGGTCTCGACTGGCGTGGGAGAACGCGACGATCTGTTCCAGGTCCTGCCACAGGCGCGCACCCTCGAATTCCGCCCACGCCTCTTCGCCTTGCGGCACCCGTGCGGGCACCGGACCGCGCTCTCCTACGATGGCGGGAACGCCGTCGCTGGTGAACGGAGGTGGGAGTGGCAGGCCGAACCAGGGAGTCCCGGTCAGTGGTTGAGCTTGGAGCAGGGGAACAAAGAGGGCAACGATGGGGAAGACGCCAGCCTTGCGCATGCAGTCAGAAAGCGAGCGGTGGAACATGGATGACCTCTGCAAGCGTTTGATTATTAATAATTTTTGTTGAGATGCGCAGGATTTTCGGCGCGCGCTGGAGGCAGTTTAGGGGCGATTATGTCCGGATTGCTGGTGCAATTCAAAGCCGATATGATCCGGCCACACTCCTAGTCGGAAGCGCTGCACGAGGCCGTGCATGTGGCCCGCCAAGCAATGAGAAATGTTGCAAAAACTTCGATGCATGTGGCTGTCGCTCTGCGTTCTGCTTGCGGGGCTGTGTTCAGGGACGGCCTTCGCGGCACTGCCGCTGGAAGCCGGCCATGGGGAACTGGAACCGGGCGCTAACCTGCGTCTGCTTGAAGACCCGCGCGCCTCGCTCAACCTTCAGGACGCCATGGCCGCTCTTGCAACCGACGGGCAGGTCTGGGAGCAGCCGGGCGTTCCTGTGCTGGGCTATACCGACTCGGCCTGGTGGGCAGCCATTGAGGTCAGCAACCGCTTCACGCAGCCGCAGACCTGGCTCCTGAAGATGAAGTTTGCCAGTCTGGACCGGCTGGATTTCTGGTATCGCGATGCCAGCGGTCAATGGGTGCAGAAGAGTGCCGGCGACACCCTGCCTTTCGACGGTCGTGACATCGACCATCACGCCATCCTCTTCAGCTTCGACGCTCTGCCCGGCCAGACCCAGACGCTCTATGTGCGCGCACAGTCCCGGGGCTCGGTGCAGTTTCCCCTCACCCTCACCAGCCTGCAGGATTTCCAGGAGTCCTCCAAGGCCGAGTACTTCTGGATCGGTCTCTACTACGGCATCCTCGCCGTGGTGGCTCTGCACAGCCTGTTCATGTGGATCTACGCGCGCGAACCTGTCTATCTGAACTACATGTTCTTCCTGGTGGCCGGCGGCCTGTTCTCGTTCTCCTTCCAGGGCTTCGCCTTCCAGTATCTGTGGCCGGACAATCCCTACTGGGCCAACCGCAGCATCATGACCTTCATAGCGCTGACCTGCGCTGCGGGGCTGCAGTTCGTCCGCAGCTTCATCACGCTCGAGCGTCACGATGCGCGCCTCGACAAGGCTTTCCGAGGCGTGAGTCTGGCCGCCCTGGGCTACGCCCTCGTTGCCATCGTGGCGCCCTATGGATTCCTGGTGCTGCTGATGAACCTGTTCGTGCTGGCCATCGTGGTGCTGGTCAGCCTTGCCGCCGTGCAGACTGCTCGCAAGGCTTACCGGCCCGCGCAGTTCCTGCTGGGGGCCTGGTCGGTGCTGATCATCGGCATTCTCATCGAAATGGTGCAGCGCATGGGGGTGAGTCTGCCGCCGGTGCTCAGCTATCACAGCTTCCAGTTCGGCACCGCGCTGGCGCTGGTCGTGCTCTTCTTCGGTCTGGGCGATCGCATCAACTCGCTGCTCAAGGAATACAGCCTGGTGCAGGAAGACATGCTCAAGGCCACTCAGCTCAAGATCGAGGCGCTGCAGAAGGCAGACGACGTCAAGGAAGAGTTCATCGCCAATGTCTCCCACGAGCTGCGCACGCCGCTGACCGGCATCATCGGCCTGTCGGAAATCATTCTGGAGAAGAGTGCTGCCTCGCTGGACGACAGTGCGCGCGAGAATCTCAACATGATCCGCATCAGCGGCCAGCGGCTGGCGAACCTCGTCAACGATGTCATCGACTTTTCCGCCATCAGGAACGGCCACCTGGAGCTGCACAAGAAACCAGTGGATCTGAAGAACATCTGCATCCTCGTCAACAAGATGTGCCGTCCGCTGATCGGCAACAAGCCGATACAGCTGGCCGAAAGCTTCCCGGCCGAGCCGGTGCTGGTGCTGGGAGACGAGGACCGCCTGCAGCAGATCCTCTTCAATCTGGTGTCCAATGCCATCAAGTTCACGCAGCGCGGCTGGGTGGTGGTGTCCATCGAGGTCATCGACATCGCCGCGCGGGTCATGGTACGCGACACCGGTATCGGTATCTCCAGGGATCAACAGGCCCGCATCTTCAACCGCTTCTACCAGGTGGATGCCGCCGCCAGCCGCGAGGAAGGCGGCACGGGGCTGGGCCTGTCCATCTCGCAAAAGCTGGTGGAATTGCACGGCACCGAGATTGTCCTGCGCAGCTCTCTCGGCGAGGGCTCGACCTTTTTCTTCGACCTGCCCCTGCTGACCGAGAAGGACCGCCTGGCGGCCAGCAACAGCAAGGTGCAGAAGAAGCTCGAGAAGGACTCGGGCGATACTCTCAACGCCATCCTGGAAAGCACCCCGCCGATCGTCGAGCGACGCAGCCGTCGCGAGAGTGGCGAGGCAGTGATTGGTCAGGCGCCACTGCTGTCGGGGCGGCGCCGCAAGATCCTGGTGGTGGACGACGAGTTCCTGAATGTGCGTATCGTCAAGGAGCATCTGTCAGGCCCCTACGAGATCGACAGTGCCCTGAGTGGCCACGATGCGCTGATGATGCTGCAGCATGACAAGCCCGATCTGGTGATACTCGATCTGATGATGCCCATCATGACCGGCTTCGAGCTGTGCCAGCGCATCCGCGAGAAATACAGCATGGATGAGCTGCCCATCGTCATTCTGACCGCGAAGAACCGGGTGGAGGATCTGGTCAAGGGCCTCAGCCTGGGCGCCAACGACTACATCAGCAAGCCTTTCAGCAAGGAGGAGCTGAAGGTGCGTGTGGGCAAGCAGTTCGAGATGCTGCACCTGCTGGACATCCGCCAGGAAAATCAGCGTCTGGCGTGGCAGCTCGACAAGTATCAGCAAACCGAAAGGAAGCTGCGCGAGCGCGAGACGCGGCTGGCGAAGATGCTGGACGTGACGGGCGATGCCCTGATCTGCATCGACGAGAGCGGTCAGATCGCTTCCATCAACAAGGCCGCCGAAACGCTGCTGAAATTGCCAGCCGTGGATTTCCAGGACGGCCCGGTGAGCGTGCTGTCCGAGCGGCTGGAAACGATCTGCCAGGGTATATCCGAGGTAATCGGCTTTCCCCTTGCGGAAGCGGTGATTTCCTCGCCTGACAAGCCCACCTATTTCACCTTTTCTATCCGCCAGCCAGACGATGACGAGGACGCCACCGTCCCCGTGCGGCTGTGCGTGTTGCCGCTGAGTCTGGACCAGGCGTTCTATTTGCTGATGTTCCAGCGCGTGCTCCCGGCCGGTCTGGCTGAAGACGAGAGTCTGGTTGAAGCCTCACTGCCTCATCTGATCGATCAGATCAACCGCAACGTCGAACGCACCCAGGTGCTGAGCGAATATCTCGCGCGCATTACGCCCGAGGACCTGCAGAAACACCGCCACCTGTTCGCCGATCTGGAGAACGTCGACAGGATCATCCAGAGTCTCTCGGGCGCGCTGCCCTCGGATGCCGACGACGAACAGCAGTACCGCGAGGCGCTGGTGAAGCTGATGCAGGACTGCCACTACTACTGGCAGAAGGTCACCGGCCAATCCATCATCGATCTGGCCGAGAAGAGCCGCATCTGGAGTGTCAGCATCGACAACGGGCGCCTGCGCACACGCTCCATGAATCGCTATCTCTCCATCGACAAGCTGCCCAGCAACCCACGCTGGCGCCAGGTGGCACGCACGGCGTATTTCGTGCTGTCCAAGGTGTCCCACGATGCCGAAGCCAAGAGTGCGCTGGAGAAATCCGTCGCCCGACTGCAGGACATCGTCGAAGCCAGGGCTTTGACCTGACGGCCCGTGCCCAGCGCATCATCACTGAACTGGGCCCTTCCGTGGTGGCGCTCACCATGGTGAGCGCTAGAGCAGTGCGCGCCAGTCCAGGATCGCCAGCCACAGCAACATCGCCCCCACCAGCATCAGCGCCTGACTGGTGCGATCCCGGATGGCGTAGACGATCGGGTCCTCCGCCACCTGCCCGCGTGCCGCAAGCAGCCAGATGCGCGTGATCAGGTAAAGCAGCAGCGGACACAGCAGCCACAGCAGCTCCGGCGTGGCGTACTGATCGCGCGTGTCTTCGTTGTTGATGTACAGCGCAAACACCATCACCGACATCAACGCGCTGGCACTCCCGAACAGGGCCATCATCGGCAGGTCCTGCGCCAGATAGCCCCGCCCGTGCGATTGGGCAACGCCTGCCTTCTGCAGATGGTCCAGCTCGGTATAACGCTTGACCACCGCCAGGCTGAAGAACAGGAACATCGAGAAAGCCAGCAGCCAGAACGACAAGGCCACCCCGACCGCCGCCGCGCCGGCGATGATGCGCAGCGTGTAGAGCCCCGCCAGCACGATCACATCCACCAGCATGATGCGCTTGAGCACGAAGCTGTAGAGCCCCGTGCACAGATAGTAGAGGGCCAGGACGCCCACAAAAGCGCAGCCTGGCAGCGTGCTGGCCAGCGCGAAGGCCAGCACCAGCAGCAGCGGGCTGAGCAGCAGGCCGTACAGCAGTGGCAGCTCGCCGCTGGCGAAGGGGCGTCGATGCTTGCTGTGGTGTGCCCGGTCGCTGGGTAGATCGAGCAGATCATTGAGCACATAGACGCTGGACGCGCACAGGCCGAAGCTCACAAAGGCGAGCAGCGCCTGCAGCAGCAGAGCACTGTTGCCGAGTTCATGGGCAAGGGCCAGCGGCAGCAGCACCAGCAGGTTCTTCAGCCACTGATGCAGACGCATTGCACGCAGGCTGGCGCGCCAGCGACTGCCTCGACGCGGAAATTCGGCTTCGATGGGCACCAGTGCTGCGAGCCGCTGGCGCAGCGCCGGGGTCACGTCCACCGCAATGGCGGCCGCAGCATGGCGCCAGACAGCAATATCCACCGCACGATCTGCGGCATATACGTAACGAGGTGCTTCGGCCGCGATGCGCTGCTGCTTGGCGGCGCCGCCACAATTGTGCTGACCGTCGCTGCCGATGGCGGCATCGAAGAGGTCCAGATGCGCGGCCACGGCCTCCACCAGCAGCTGGTCCGCTGCCGAGATCAGCACAAGGCGGCGCCCCCTGGACTTCTGTTCCCGCAGATAGGCCAGCAAGTCGGCATTCCAGGGCAGCAGCTCGACACGCAGCTGCACCCGCCGCGCGATCTCCCGCTTCAGCGCCGCCTTGCCGCGCAGCAGCCAGAGCGGTATCAGCAGCAGATAGAGCAGATTCTGCTTGATCAGTTCCAGAAAGGATTCCAGCAGCAGATCAGTGCGCAGCAGCGTGCCGTCGAGGTCCACATAGAGCGGCAGGGCAGTGCAATCCTCTGGTACCGCGTTGTGGCTCATGACGGTGTCCTGTGGGCTTGGGTACTGCGCTCAGATCGGCAGGCGCTTGAAGAGGGCATCGGGAATGGCACGCACCACGGCCATGATCACTCGCCAGTAGCCTGGCGCATAGACCGTGTGACGACGCAGGCGCACGCCCTCGAGCAGGCACTGCGCGATGCGCTCGGGTGAGCTCCACAGGGGGCCCTTGCGCAGATGCGCAGTCATCGGGGTGTCGACGAAACCAGGACGCACATCGACCAAATGCACGTTGTGAGGAAAAAGCCGGCCGCGCAGGCCCTGCACATACTGGGACACCATGCCCTTCGCCGCACCATAGACATAATTCGACGGGCGGCCGCGATCCCCCGCGACTGAGGTCACGACGGCGATGCAGCCCTGCTTGCGCGCCATCATGTGAGTGCCGAGCAGGGTGAGCAGGGAGATCGTGCCGAGAGCATTGATGTTGAACTGCTCCAGCGCGGCGTCGAAGTGTTCGGCGCATAGTGCCTGATCGGGCAGGCTGCCATGGCAGATCACGGCCAGGTCGATGCTGCCGAGTGTGTCCAGCGCCTGTTCCAGCACGGGCTCGTGCAAACTGAAATGCGTGACATCCAGCGGCGCGAAGTCCACGGTCGCGGCGCCGCGAATTTCCAGATCCTGCTTCTGCTGTGCCAGCAGGGCGCTGTCCCGGGCCAGCAGGAACAGCCGGGCATGCTCCTCGGCACAGGCGCGCGCCACGGCCTTGGCGATGGCCGAGTTGGCCCCGATGATCAGGATGTTCTTCATGCACTCTCCGTAAAGCGACTTACAGGCCCAGGCGCTGCGATTGCAGCGAATTGAACAGACGATCCGCACCGCTTGCAAGCCGCAGTGCGCGCATCTGCTCCCAGCGTGGATAGCTGCGGCGGAAGGTCTCCGCGCTCATGCGGGCATCCTTGGCCAGATAGAGACGGCCGCCATGATCCAGCACGATGCGGTCCAGTTCGTCCAACAGCGGCAGCAGAGAAGGCTCGTGCTTGAAGTCCAGCGCGAGGGTGTAGCCCTCCAGCGGGAACGACAGCCAGTGGCGATTGCCGGGGCCGAACTTCTTCAGCACCGACAGGAAGGAACCCTTGCCGGCCGCGCCGCTGGCCTGCAGCACGCGGCGGATTCCCGCCAGGGCGGCATCCTGGGGAATGACGCACTGGTACTGCAGGAAGCCGTGCCTGCCGTAGAGTCGGTTCCAGTGCGCGATACCGTCCAGCGGGAAGAAGAAGCTGTCGGCCTCCAGCCGCTGGCGGGCCTGAGGGTCCACGCGCCGCTGGTAATACAGGGCATTGAAGGCACTCATGCTGAAGCGGTTGAGCAGCAGGGCGGGGGCATCGAAGGGCACGCTCAGGCGGGCCGGACGCGGCGCCAGATAGCGACCGTCCTGCGCATGCTCGCCCAGATAGAGCAGGGCTCGGCCGAGCGTTCTGCCGCGTGCCAGGCAGTCCAGCCACGCGACGGAATAGGTAGCGGCGGCGTGTTCTTCTAACTGTGCGACGACTTCCTCCAGATTGGCGCTGCGCAGGCTCTGCTGCAGGATCGCCGAGCCTGGTACGCGCTGCAGGCGCAGGCTTGCGTCCAGGATGATGCCAGTCAGGCCCATCCCGCCGCAGGTGGCGTCGAAAAGATCGCGGTTGTGGTCGGGCGTGCATTCCACCACTTCGCCAGAAGCCTGGAGCAGGGCGAGCCGCGTGACATGCTGGCCGAACGTCCCTGCCACGTGATGATTCTTGCCATGCACATCACTGGCAATGGCGCCGCCCACGCTGACGAAGCGGGTGCCCGGCACCACCGGCAGCATCCAGCCCCGTGGCAGGAAGACCTGCAGCACCTGGTCCAGGCTGAGACCGGCGGCACAGCGCAGTTCGCCGCTGGTTTGGTCGAAGCTCTGCAGATGATCCAGCGCCTGGGTCTGGATGACCTCGGCAGCCAGGGCGCTGTCGCCATAGCTGCGCCCGAGGCCGCGCGCGATCAGACTGGCAGGGGCGGCATCGCGGTGGCGCAGCAGGGCGGCGATGGCAGCCGGCGTGCGCGGGGCATGCGGCTCGCTCTCTGTGACGGGGTAGCGGCCCCAGGAGTGCAGTCTCATGGGCGGACTCGCCGTGGTGGGCGCGGCAGGGGACGTGCAGGCAGGGATGGCATCAACATGCGCGCAGGATACTCCGCCGGGCGCGGCGCCGTCATCCGTCCGCCTGCTGCCGCGGGGGCCGCGCTGCTATACTGCGCGCCTGCTCACTGCCGGACACCACCATGCATCCCGACATCCCCTCCTTCACCCGCACCCTTGCCGAAGCCGCCGGCGAGCTCATCCGCCGGGAACGTCTGGCCGCGCAGGGCCTGAGCACCGCCTACAAGGGGGGCGCCGAGCTGGTCACTCACGCCGACCTCAAGGCCGACCAGTTCATCTGCGATGCCATTCGCGCGCGTTTCCCCGGGCACCGCATCCTGGCAGAGGAGTCGGCGCCGACCATGCAGGATCTGTCCGCCTGGCAGGGGCCGCTGTGGATCATCGATCCGATCGACGGCACGGTGAACTACGCCCAGGGGCACTTCCAGAGTGCGGTCTCCATCGCCTATGCCGAGCAGGGGCGCGTGCTCTGTGGCGTGGTCTGCAATCCCTTCGTGAGCGAGACCTTCCATGCCGTGGTGGGGGGCGGCGCCTGGCTCAACGACAGTCCGATCCAGGTCGCCACCAAGACGGAATTGCGCCGGGCCATCGTGGCCACCGGTTTTCCCTACATCAAGGGCGACATGCGGCCGATCGTGCGCCGCCTGGCGCTGGTGCTGCAGGAGTGCGCGGACATTCGCCGTCTGGGTGCCGCCTCGCTGGACATCTGCTGGGTGGCCATGGGCCGGCTGGATGGCTACTACGAGAATCTGAGTCTTTGGGATTTCGCTGCCGCCCAGCTCATCGCGCGCGAGGCCGGCGCCCGCTATGGGCATTTCAAGCCGGTGCCGGAGGGCGTCAGTCAGGAATTTCACGACCAGAACATCCTGGTGGCGAATGCTGCCCTGTTCCCTCAGCTGCATGACTTGCTGAACCGGGCCGATGCCGGTGTCGACGACTGACCTCAGACCGCGTGGCGCCGGCACAGCGCCAGCCAGGACTGCACACCGGCACTGCGGTATTTCTGCTTGTGCAGGATGAAGTAGAAGCGGCGGCTCCAGTGGCGCTGCGGGGCGCTCAGGGCTACCAGGGAGCCCCGCGCGATGGCCTCGCGCAACGTGATGGCGGACAGACAGCCAATGCCGAGATTCGCCTCGACCGCGCGCTTGATCGCTTCGGTGTGCTGCAGCTCCAGGCGCAGGTCCAGATCGGGCAGCAGGCCGTGCATGGCGCGGTCAAAGGCCTGACGCGTGCCGGAGCCTGCCTCGCGCACGATCCACTGCGCCTGCAGCAGGTCGCTATCCTGCAGCACGCGGCGCCGGGCCAGCGGGTGCTCGGGGGAGCAGAACAGCATCAGTTCATCGTCGCGCCAGGGCAACACGTCCAGCACCGGGTCCTGCAACTCCCCTTCCACCAGGCCGATGTCCAGTTCGAAGTTGCGAACGCGGCTGGCGATGCCCGCCGTGTTCTCCACGGTCAGGCTGACCCGGGCGCCGGGGTGTTCGGCCATGAAGTCGGCCATGATGGCCACGGCCAGATAATTGCCGATGGTCAGCGTGGCTCCCACCTTCAGTTCGCCAATTTCGGAGTGCTGGGACAGGCTGCGCTCTAACTCGCGAGCCTGGGCCATCAGGGCCTCGGCGCGCGGACGCAGCAACTTGCCCAGGGCATTCAACTGCACACGCTTGCCTGCGCGGTCGAACAGCTGCACCTCGAAACGCTGTTCCAGGTCCTGCAGCGCCGAGCTGGCTGCCGATTGCGACATCGCCAGGCTCTGTGCGGCCTGGGTCACGTTTTCGTAATGGGCCGTGGCAAGAAAGACTTCGATCTGACGCAGGGAAAAATGCATCGCGGCTCCCGGCCGGCGCGCTCGCCAGCGGCTTGAATTCACGGACTCGCCCCTGTATCGTCCCGCTCCGTTCACGGTGCCGGGCAAGGGGCCCATCGGGCTCAGCATATATCAGAAAAACCGATCAAGGATATGGAGATTACCTTCTTTACAGGTAGTTGACCGCTTGTCTACGATGCGCTTCGCTTTCCCAGGTCCCGAAATCCCTCACACTGATCACTGGCAGGAAACACCATGGCGGCAGTCTCCAAGCAAAGCGTTACCAGCGTGCACCACTGGAATGAGTCCCTCTTCAGCTTCACCACTACGCGCGACAAGTCCCTGCGTTTCGAGAATGGCCATTTCGTGATGGTGGGCATGGAGGTCGAGGGCAAGCCGCTGATGCGGGCCTACAGCATTGCGAGTGCCAATTACGAGGAAGAGCTGGAGTTCTTCAGCATCAAGGTGCCCGACGGCCCGCTGACCTCACGCCTGCAGAACATCCGTGTCGGCGACGAACTGCTGATCAGCAGCAAGCCCACCGGCACTCTGGTGGCCGACCACCTGCTGCCCGGGCGTCATCTGTACCTGCTGGGCACCGGCACCGGGCTCGCCCCCTTCATGAGCATCATCCGGGATCCGGAGGTGTACGAGCGCTTCGAGAAAGTGATCCTGGTACACGGCGTGCGCCGCATCATCGACCTGGCTTACCGCGACTACATCAGTGACGAGCTGCCGCAGAATGAATTCTTCGGCGAGCAGGTGCGTGAGCAGTTGATCTATTACCCCACCGTCACCCGCGAAGACTTCGTCAATACCGGCCGCATCACCGACCTGATGCTCAGCGGCAAGCTGTTCGCCGACATCGGTCTGCCGCATGCCTGCAAGGAAGACGATCGCTTCATGTTGTGCGGCAGCTCTGCCATGCTCAAGGACATCAGCCGCATCCTCAACGACTGGGGTTTCGGGGAATCCCGTCAGGGCATCAAGGCCGAGTATGTGATCGAGCGCGCCTTCGTCGATTGACGGTCCAGCAGCTCGCAGACAGCCTCTCTCAGCGGCAAAACAAAAGGGCCCTGCGTTCACACGCAGGGCCCTTTGTGCTTGTGGGGCTGCCCGCTCGCGCCAGGCTGCCGCCGGAACTTCAGAGGCCGGTAACGGCCGGGTGGAAGAAGCCCACCAGACACCCCTTGGAATCCGGGATGTCGTCCATGTTCACCACGCCGCCGGCCAGGATGGTTTCCAGGGCATCGGTCAGGTAGTGGTTGTCAGCCTCGTTGCGCTGGCTCTCATAGCCCAGGGCGTCGTTGATCGGGCCGCGGAAATGCACTTCACGGGTGCGCGGGTCGATCACGAACACTTCGGCTGTACGTTCCACGCCGAGTGACTTGGCCACGGTCTGATCCTCATCCTTCAGGATCGGGAACTCGATATTGAACTCCTCGGCTTCCTTCTGAATGCGCGCCATGTCGTCCTGGATGAACGAGTTGAGCATCAGGAACTCGATATTGCGATCCTTGTAGGTCTGGGTGATCTCCTGGTACTCGGGCACGGACAGGCGGGCAATCGGGCAGCCCGAGCCGTGGATGTACATCACCAGGTAATCCTTGTCTGCGTATTCCGCCAGCGAATGGGTCACGCCCAGATGATCCACCAGGGTGAAGTCCTTGATGGGCTTGAGGAAATCATCCGCCATTGCGCTGAGGGACAGCATTGCTGTCATCAGCGTGCCTGCCACCAGTCCGGCTATCTTGTTCATTTCTGCCTGCTCCTCGTTCTTGACCACTGCGTTCCCTCGCCTCGTGTGGCAGTGCCGATGGCACTCGCGGTGTCACAAGGCTTTCGGGAGTCAGGGCCGGGAACATACCCTGACTCGGCTCATGTCGCCACTCTAATCAAGCATCCAGTGTTGTCGCAAGCCACACATTGTGACTAATTGTGAGCCCGTGCGACCTGAAAACTCTTTGATTTAGAACAATTTTTGCATCCATAGTGCCGGTCTGTCCAGATTGCCGCAAAGAGGCTGGCATCGGCTCGCCGCGTGGCTTGGCGAGTGCAAGCCCCCGGCCAACAAGGTATAGTTGGCCGCTGTTCAATTTCAGGGAACACCATGCGCTCCTCATTCTCCAGTCTCTACGCAAGGCTTGTCTTCGGGCGTCCCGTTCTGGTTATGTTCCTGCTGCTGCTCGTCACGGCTGTTTTTGGCTGGTACGCCCAGTATTTCCGCTTGGATGCCTCGGCGGATTCCCTGCTGATGGAAGGCGACGAAGAACTGGAGTTCTCGCGTCAGGTCAATAATCGCTATGGTACGCGCGATGCCGTCACCATTGCATACACGCCTGAGGCTGAATTGTTCAGCCCCGAATCCTTTGCGCTGCTTGCAGCACTTCGCGAGGAGCTGCTCACCATCGAGCGCGTGGAGTCGGTGGACAGCCTTCTGAATGTCCCGATCTTCGGCGATACCGAGTTGATGAGTATCTCCGAGAATTACGACACGGTGCTCACTCCGGGCATCAATCTGGCATCCGCTCGGGAAGAACTGATCGCCAGCCCTGTGTTCAGCAATGCCATCGTCAGCCCGGACGGCCAGACCGCCGCGCTGCTGGTGAGCTTCGCGCGCGACGAGCACTACCATGCCCTGATCCAGGCCCGCGAAGATTTGCGCCGCAAGCGCAATACCGCGGGGCTGAGCGCTGCAGAAGCCGAGGAGCTGGCGCAGGTGAGCGCCGAGTTCGACGCCTACAGTACCTTGACGGCCCAACAGCGTCATGAAGACATTGGTCGTATTCGCAGCATCCTGACCGGCTACCAGCAGGGCGGGACACTCTACCTCGGTGGTGCGCCCATGATCGCCGATGACATGGTTACCTTCGTGCAGAACGACCTCGCCACCTTCAGTTTTGGTGTGTTTGCCTTCATCGTGTTTGCGCTCGGGCTGATCTTCCGCCGACTGCGCTGGGTGTTTCTGCCGCTGGCCTGCTGCGCCGTAGCGAGCGTCATCGTCGTGGGAATCCTCGGTCTGATGGATTGGCGGGTCACTGTGGTGTCTTCCAATTTCATGTCGCTGCTGCTGATCACTACCATCTCGCTTACCGTGCATCTGATTGTGCGCTATCGCCAGCTGCGTGCCACCCGTCGTCACACCGAGCACGGCAAGTTGCTGCGCCATGCCGTGATCTCCATGTGGAAGCCCTGTCTGTACACCGCGCTGACCACCATCGTGGCCTTTGCCTCGCTGATCACCAGCGGTATCTCGCCCATCATCTCCTTCGGCTGGATCATGGTGATAGGTGTTCTCACAGCCCTGCTGGTGGTGTTCACGCTGTTCCCCGCGCTGATGTCCCTGTTCAGCAAGGACGAAACCGTTTACCAGCATCAGAGCTCGTTTGCCCTCACCTCGGCGCTGGCGCGGTTGACTGACCGACTCGGCAACAAGGTGTTGTGGCTTGCCGCTGGGCTGTTCGTCTTCAGTGTGGCCGGACTCATGCAGCTGAAAGTCGAGAACAGCTTCATCGAGTATTTCAGCGAAGACACTGAAATCCATCAGGGCATGAAGCTGTTCGACGAGAAACTGGGCGGGACGCTGTCGCTGGATGTGGTGGTGACCCTGCCGGTGGTCGAGGATGAATTTGACGACGGCTTTGACGATGGCTTCGAGGAAGAGCCCAATGACGCGTACTGGTTCACGGGCGCCAGAATGGACGAGATCAAGCGCATTCACGACTATCTGGACAATAATCCGCAGACGGGCAAAGTGTTGTCCTTTGGCTCCGTGATCCATTTGGCAGAGAAGCTGAACAACGACACTCCGGTCGATAGTTTTGTCTGGGCCCTGCTGTATTCGCGCATTCCCGAAACACTCAAGAGTTCCGTGCTCACGCCCTTCGTGTCCGTGGCTGACAACGAGGTGCGTTTCAATGTACGGGTGATCGAGTCGGACGAGAACCTGAATCGCAACGAATTGATCACCGGGATCCAGCGCGGTTTGCAGGAAGAGTTCGGCTATGCCGCCGATCAGGTGCGCGTCACCGGCATCCTGGTGCTGTACAACAACGTGCTGCAGAGCCTGTATCAGTCCCAGATACTCACGCTGGGCGTGGTGCTGTTTGCCATCATGATCATGTTCCTCTTCTTGTTCCGCTCCCTGCGGATTGCCGTGCTCTGCATCATTCCCAACGTCATCGCCGCGCTGCTCGTGTTGGGTCTCATGGGCTGGCTGAGCATTCCCCTGGACATCATGACCATCACCATTGCGGCCATCGCTGTGGGCATTGGGGTCGACAACACCATTCACTACATGCATCGGTTCCAGCACGAGTTCCATCGACTCGGCAGCTACCGCGCCACGATGTTCCACTGCCACGACAGCATCGCACGGGCCATGTACTTCACCACCATGACAGTGGTGGCAGGGTTCTCGATCCTGGTGCTGTCGAATTTCATCCCCACCATTGTCTTCGGCCTGCTCACCAGCATCGCCATGATGGTCGCCCTGTTGGGTGCGCTGACCCTTCTGCCGCAGCTGCTGATTGCCTTCAAGCCGCTGGGCAGGGAAACGCACGCCGCTTCCTGAAACTTCTGGAGTAGTCTATGCACGCAAACGAATCCGCCGATCAGCCGATTGTCGAAGCGCCCACGAGCCGCTTCATCGACGAGAAGCTCTTCAAGTCCCGTTCCATCACGATATTTGGCGAGATTGATGAAAAGCTCGCGCGCTCCGTGACGGAGAAGCTGCTGGCCCTGGCCGCCGCTGGCGACGAGCCGATCACCCTTTACATCAGCTCGCCGGGCGGGCACGTGGAGTCGGGCGATGTCGTGTACGACATGATCAAGTTCATCAAGCCGGAAGTGCGCGTGGTGGGGACTGGCTGGGTTGCCAGTGCAGCCACCACGATCTATCTGGCAGCGAAGAAGGAAAATCGCTTCAGTCTGCCCAACACGCGTTTCCTGGTGCATCAGCCCTCAGGCGGTTCACGTGGACGTGCTTCGGACATCAAGATCCAGGCCGAGCAGATCATCAAGATGCGCGGGCGCATCAATCGACTCATTGCCGACGAGACAGGGCAGCCGTTGGAGCGAGTTGCTCGGGATACGGATCGGGACTACTGGATGACGGTGGAAGAGGCGATCGACTACGGCATTGTCGGCCGCAAGATCACGAAGATGGCAGAATTGGGCTGAGTTCTCCCGGCTCGCCGTACCGGTTTCCCCTTTCAGTTGGCGCTGACGCCTGTCCGGGCGCTTGCCGCAGCACTCCTGCGGAACAGCGCCTGCTGGTTCTGGACCAGTGCGCATACAACGTGATAGTCGGGTTGGCAGCTGAGCGGGCGGACCATCGCCGTATTGTCAGAGCCCAGTTGCACCATCACCCTGGCCACCACTCCCTGGTATTCGACATCCAGAGTGGCGGTGTTTCCATTGACTTCGCCTATGCTGTTGCGCCATTCATGACCCATGGTTACCAATGGCTCGACATGCAACTGATCGTTCAGCTGCGTCACGCGCAAGCTGATGAGACTTCCCTCGGCATTCCAGACGCCTGACCACTGGGACGGCGTTAGGCCCGTGCCCGACTGGGCCAGAACCTGTGCAGGAAGACTCAGCACCACCGCCATGATGCTGGCAGTTCCCGACAACAGACGAGCGAACTTCGCCACCTGAATTTGCATGATCCGGCAACCCCCTTTGGCCCCATCCTACAAGGGGCCTGTCAGCGCAAATCCGAACAGGAGCCCATGAAACACCAAAAGCGCTCCCCAGGCAATCATGCCCAGAAGGATCGCGGCAAGGTCCCATTGCATGACCGGTCTCAGCACTCTTATCCCGCCTTTTTGCACCCGCAGCACGACAAGCAGCACTGCCCACAGCGTGGGTATGCCAAAAAGCAACATGGAGGCCAGGTCCCCATTGGAAAGCAGGTGGGCACTGCCCGCGAGAGCAAGGCCCACCGGCAGGGGCTGACGCACCAGGGCGCGCGTGTGTGAATCCGGCAGCACTGCGGAAGCGAAAACGACACTCGCGGCGACCATCTGCAGACTGGTGCACTCGCGCCACGCAAAGGGGGGTACCCAAACCTGAAGGAAGGCGGCATTGCTCTTGCCGACGACAATGAGTATGGCGCCCGCCAGCATTGCCACAACCAGCAGCGTGCGAAATTGTCGGTGTCCCAGCGCCTTCGCGAGTGGTTGTGCCGGGGCAGCTGTCCATGCGGCATGCGCGCTGATGCACAACGCCAGTCCGAGTATCAAGATGATCAAGATGGTATCCGTATCAGGCCCGGGTGGCGGGTACCCGCAGGTAACGGGCGAAGATACTATGGCGGGAAATCAGTGTATATCGGGGCAAAAAAAACCGGAGCACTCCATGGGGAAGCGTGCTCCGGCAAGGGCCTGTCACTCGTATGCTGCGGGTATTTTCAATACAGGACGCGATCATAGGTCTGCCTTTCAAGATACAGGAAATGGATTAAAGCTATTGCGACGATATTGAAACTCGATTAGCCTGCGGCAAACTCACGGGACAGGAGCCAGCCATGCATCATCTGCCCACCACCAAGCAGTTGCGTTACTTCGTGGCCCTGGAACAGATCGGGCACTTCGGCAAGGCTGCCGAGGCCTGCTTCGTTTCCCAGCCGGCCTTCAGCGTGGCGATCCGCGAGCTGGAGAGCACACTGAACATCCAGCTGGTGGATCGCACCAACAAGAATGTCACTGTGACCAATCTCGGTCGGCAGATTGCCCTGCGCGCGCGCCAGGTGTTGCGCGATCTTGAGGAACTGGTGGATGTGGCCCAGGGCAATCAACAGCCGCTCACAGGACAGCTCAAGCTTGGTGTGATTCCCACTATTGCTCCGTTCCTGCTGCCGCGTCTGCTGCCGGCATTGCGCAAGGCCTATCCCGATCTCAAGCTGTATTTGAAGGAAGACCTCACCGAACGAGTCTACGGCCTCCTGATGGACGGTGAGCTGGACATCATTCTCATCGCGCTGCCCTATGATCTGCGCAATGTGAGCGAACTGCCTCTGTTCAAGGATCGTTTCTACCTTGCCCATCAGGCGAAGAGCGTACTGGTGCCGAAGGACGCGCGACAGGTCAGTGAGCTGCCCGAGGACAGCATCCTGCTGCTGGAGGACGGGCATTGCCTGCGCGATCACGCGCTCTCGGCCTGCAGTATCAACAATGCCGACAAGGTGAGCGACATTACGGCCACCAGTCTGCTCACCCTGGTACAAATGGTTGACGCCGACCTCGGCGTGACTTACCTGCCGGAAATGGCCATCGGCTCGTCCCTGCTCAAGAACACCCGCATCAAGACCACGCCGCTGGACAAGGACAGCTTTCGCGAGATCGGTCTGGTCTGGCGTCGTGCCAGCACGCGGGGAGAGGAGTTCGAGCTGCTCGGGAACTTCATCAAGCAGAACTACCTCGCCGGCAAGGCGGATGCGGACGCTTCATAGATGTGCGAAAACTGCAATCTGTAAGCAGATTCTGCAAAAGGCGCTGCCCGTGTGGGCGTCGGCATTCTGTGCGCGCGCGGCAGGCATTACCATGACCGCCATGTTTCGTGATCGGTACTCTGGAGGCCTGAATGTCCCTGATCCCTTGCGCGTCGCGCGGATTCGCCACTGCATTGTTTTTCTTCTGCCTGTCTGCGCCGGCGCTAGCCGCCGAGGCGCCGGATTTCCTCTTGCTGGACGATCGCGGGCAAGCCGTGAAGTTGCGCTATCACGGTGATGCGGACGCCGTAGTGCTGATGAGCCACCGCCGCAATTCCACTGCGGTGATGGCGGCGGCAGCACTGGCAGAGGCCGAAATAGAACGTCATGCGCAGCGCCATATCCCCTTCTTTCTGATCAATGCCGAAGCGGACCTGAGCCGCGAGCAAGCCCTCGCCGACCGCGAAGCGCACGGCGTCATGGCGCCGCTGCTACTGGATGAAGGCGGTCTCGTCACTGCGACCCTCGGCCTGCAGCACGAAGGCGAAATCCTGGTGATCGACCCGGCGCGCTGGGAGATCGTGTATCAGGGGCCAGCCACGGCACACTCTGACGGCTCCGGAGAAAACTATCTCGCCCAGGCACTGGACGCACAGCTCAAGGGTGAGGCCCTGGCGCAGGCGCGACGCACGCCCGCCGCCAATGCGGGCTTTACAGCGTTGACGCTGAGTCGTGCTGACAGTGTGCCCACCTACGCCAGCGACATCGCGCCCCTGCTGGTGGAGAAGTGCGCCAGTTGCCACCGCCCCGGCGGCATCGGCCCCTGGGCCATGAACAGCCATCCGATGGTGCAGGGCTTCTCGCCGATGATTCGCGAGGTGATCCTCACGCGGCGCATGCCGCCGTGGCATGCCGATCCGCAGGTCAATCGGTTCAAGCACGACATGAGTCTGAGTATCGAGCAGGCGCAGATGCTGGTTCACTGGATTGACGCCGGTGCCCCGCGTGGCGTGGGGGAGGACCCGTTGCTGGCGGTGGTCGAACCCGACAATGCCTGGGAGCTGGGTGAGCCGGACCTGATCGTCGACCTTCCAGCCTTTTCCGTGCCAGCGACCGGCACCCTGGACTATCAGATCCTGAGCGTCGACAACCCGCTCGATCGCGATGTCTGGGTGCGCGCCGTGCAGATCGTGCCCAGTGATCGCCAGGTGTTGCATCACGCCATCGCCACCTTCGGCCAGCGCGACGAACCGCTGGACATCGACCTCGGAACCCCGATAGGCGATGCTCTGCTGCAGTCGCAGCTGATGACCTTTGTGCCTGGCAACGAGGTCTATGAGTATCCCGAGGGCACGGGGATCCTGGTGCCGGCCGGTGCCACCTTCTTCAGTCAGATGCACTACACCACTTACGGCCGTGAAACCGTGGACCAGACGCGCATCGGGCTGTACTTCGCCGACGAGCCGCCCGAGTACACCCTGCAGCACTACGCCATCCTGAACGTGGATATCGAGATACCGCCGGGAGAGAGTCAGGACGAGGAGCGCGCCTATTACCAGTTCCAGAAAGACGCGGTGATCTACAGCCTGTTCCCCCACGCCCACTATCGCGGACGCAGTGCCAGTTTCACCGTGATCTACCCGGATGGCCGCGAGGAACTGCTGCTGTCGGTGCCGCACTACGATTTCAACTGGCAGCGCTACTTTCAGCTGGAGGAGCCGTTGTACGCGCCGGCCGGCACACGTCTGATCCACAGCATGGTGTATGACAATTCCAGCAACAATCCGAGCAATCCGGATGCGACGGTGCAGGTTCGTTTCGGCGAGCAGACCTGGGAGGAAATGCTCTACGGAGGGGTATCCTTCCGCTATGCGAACAAGGCGGACGACGTGCAGCAGATCAATCGGCAGGAATACGTGACCAGTCTCAGCCTGGGCTTCATGGACACCAATCAGGACGGCATGATTGTGCTGGACGAGATGCCGGAGCGCGCCCGTCAGCGCCTGGCCATGGCCTTTGTCGTGCTCGACAAGGACAAGTCAGGCGGACTGGAATTCGCCGAGTTCCATCAACTGATGACCACTCAGCGACAGGCTCAGGCGCGTTCGGCCGGCGCTGCTGTGAACCGGTAGTTCTTCAGGGGCAGTTCGCGCACGCGCTGTCCCGTCAGGATGTACAGGGCATTGGCCACCGCCGCCGCAATCGGAGGCGTGGCCGGTTCGCCCAGACCGCCAAGTGCGGCCCCGGACTCGATGGTCACGACGTCGATTTCCGGCGATTCGCGCAGGCGCAGCATCTCGTAATCATTGAAGTTGCGCTGCACGACGGCGCCCTTGTCGATGGTGATCTCGCCGTACAGAGCTGCAGTCAGCCCGAAGATCACGCCGCTTTCTGCCTGTGAACGCACCGTATCGGGATTTACGGCCCTGCCGCAGTCGATGGCACAGGTCACGCGATGCACGCGCACCTCGCCCGCCTCCCCGATGGATACTTCCGCCACCTGGGCCACGATGCTGCCGAAGCTTTCCTGCAGGGCGATGCCTCGTGCGCGCCCGGCCGGCAGATTGCTATCCCAGCCAGCCTGCTCCGCCGCCGCCTTCAGCACGGCCGCGTGGCGCGGCTTGTCAGCCAGCAGGTTCAAGCGGAACTGGTAAGGATTCTGCCCGGCATGGTGGGCCAGTTCGTCGACGAAGGACTCCAGGAAGAAGGTGTGCTGCGAATGCGCCACGCTGCGCCAGGCGCCAAAAGGAATATGCGTCGGGCTGTCGGCGTAGGCGATGGACTGATTGGGGATGCTGTAGGGCGTGTGCGCAGCCTCGGCCGGTTCGTTCTTGCCGATGTAATGATTCTCCCAGGCAGTCAGCTGCCCTGCGGCATCGAAACCGGCGCGGAAGCGACTGGTGACGGCAGGGCGGTAATAGTCCTGCTGCATGTCATCCTCGCGACTCCAGACGGTCTTCACCGGCACATCGAACTGCATGGCGATACGGGTAGCCTGGTCGATGGTATTGGTGGCATTGGGCAGGCGCCGGCCAAAGCCGCCGCCCAGGTAATGCGCGTGCACCGTCACCGCGACCTCGTCCAGGCCGGACACGCTGGCAACGCGACCACGGATGCCGAGATTGTCCTGTGTTCCCGTCCAGACATCGCAGCGGCCGTCATGGAAATGCACGGTGCAGTTCATTGGCTCCATCGCGGCATGAGCCAGATAGGGCACGCGATAGGTGGCTTCCACCACGCTGTTGGCGGCAGCGAGGGCAGCCGGCGTATCGCCCTTCTCGACGTCCTCGTTCAGATCACCCTGCAGGGCCTGGTCATACTGCGCGAAGATCGCAGCCGTGTTCACGGTGTCGTTGGACGAGGACTCGAAGCTCACGGCCATGGCGTCCAGCGCCTGACGTGCCCGCCAGTAATTGTCGGCCACCACCGCGACGGCATCGTCCAGTTCCACCACCCGCACCACGCCGCGCCGCTGCAGCGCACTGGCGCTGTCCACGGAGGCGAGTCGACTGCCAAAGACCGGCGCTGTCTTCACCGCGGCGTAAAGCATCCCGGCGGGGCGCGCATCGATGCCGAAGGCTGCCGTGCCATCCACCTTGGCCGGGATGTCGATGCGCGGGATGGGCCGGCCCATCAACGTGAACTGTTCCGGGCGCTTCAGCATGGGGTTGGCCGGCGGCTCGAACTGCGCGGCAGCAGTGGCGAGCTCGCCGTAGCTCAGGGAGCGGCCGCTGACCTGGTGATGCACGTGGCTGAGCCGCGTGCTCAGTTCGGATTCGGGCACCTGCAGCTGCTGTGCAGCGGCCCGCAGCAGCATCTGCCGGGCTGCTGCGCCGGCCACCCGCATGCCCTGCTCGCCGGTGAAGCGCACGGAGCTGCTGCCGCCGGTGATCTGCATGTTCATGATCTCCGCGACCTTCATGGTGGCGGACGTGGCAAGGCCCTCAAGCAAGCGTGGAATGTTCACCCCAAGCGAGGTGGCAAAGCCCTTGATGAGCACGCCATTGGCAAAGAGGTCCGTGGCCGGCGCCTGTTCCACGTGTACCAGATTCCAGTCGGCATCCAGTTCGTCCGCTGCCATCATGGGCAAGGCCGTGAGTACGCCCTGTCCCATCTCGGAATGCGGCACGAGCACGGTGACAGTGTTATCCGGAGAGATTCGCAACCAGGTGGTCAGGAACGGGGCTTCATTACCCGCACGAGCGGCATTGGCTTGCTGATGCTTGCTGGGGCGGGTGCTGGCATAGCCCAGTAGCAGGCCTCCCCCGGCGATGGCGGTGCCCAGCAGAAAGCGACGTCGATTCATTGGCATGGCGGGCTCCTTGGGACTCAGGCGGTGGCGCCGGTGAGGGAACGGATGGCACTGCGGATGCGCGGATAGGTGCCGCAGCGGCAGACATTGGTAATGGCGCCGTCGATCTCTGCATCGCTCGGCGCGGGATTGGCCGCCAACAGAGCGGATACCGCCATGATCATGCCGGACTGACAGTAGCCGCACTGCGGCACCTGATGTTCGATCCAGGCTTGCTGCACGGGCGTGAGCCCCCCCGCAGTGTTCACTGCAAGGCCTTCAATGGTGGTGATCTCAGCCCCCTCAATCGCGCTGACCGGAGTCACGCAACTGCGAACCGCCGTCCCATTGACCATGACGGTGCAGGCGCCGCAGGCTGCGATGCCACAGCCGAACTTGGTGCCGGTCAGGCCCAGTTCATCCCGCAATGCCCACAGCAGGGGCATGTCCGGTTCGATATCCAGTTCCTGTGCGGTGTCATTGACGCGAAAGCGAGCCATGAGCGTTTCCCCGTGCTGAGTAAGAAGAGCGGTCAGCATAGCCGAGTGCCAATCGACGCGGCAATTTCGCTTTGCCGCGTGTTCTCCTCATCTCTGGCGGAAAAATGAAATTGCAGAAATCAGGCATACCTGCGTCGCGCAATACCGACGAAGCGTCCAGATAGTCGTTGACTCGCCAACCCAGCCGGCGAAAATAGCGCGGCGTTGCGACTGAACCGCATACACAGAGGGTCGCCAGGCCGCAGCGAGACCGACTCATCATCGAAATCACTTTGCCGAACAGACCAATCGAGGAAAACATGAAAAAATTTTACAAGGGCTTGATGATTGCAGTGGCCACCTTGTTTCTGGCAGCCTGCGCGACGACACCACCGAATCCCTTTGTGGGCGGCTGGGATGTCACGATTGATACGCCTGTTGGCGTACTGTCCGCTGCTCTCGACATCACGCCCGATTTGACTGGCACCATGTCGTCGGCGGAAATGGGCTCTGCCACGTTGAGTGATGTCACGGTGCAGGACAACGCAGTGAGCTTTCAGACCACCGTGAGCGCCCAGGGTCAGTCCCTGACCCTGCGCTTCGCCGGCACCATCGACGGTGACGCGCTCGCTGGTAATTTCGACACCGATTTCGGCGCGATCCCCGTCACTGGTGTTCGTCGCTGAGTCCTGCCACCAGTCTCTGCGGCGGGGGGGGGG
>JBEDFR010000041.1:0-3962 GCA_041175045.1 Pseudomonadota bacterium
CCCTAATGCGCAACGTCCTCGTCGACCGCCTTCAGACTGTAGCGCAGCACCAGATAGCCCACGATGCCCGAGAGCAGGGAGCCGACGATGATGCCCAGGCGCTCGTCGAAGATCATGTTCACACCGGAACTCTCGAAGGCCAGCGAGCCGATGAACAGACTCATGGTGAAGCCCACCCCGCACAGCACGCTGGTGCCGTAGAGCGACAGCCAGTTCATGCCGCGCGGCATGTCGGCCAGCTGCAGCTTGATGGCCAGCGCGCACAGCCCGAACACGCCGATCTGCTTGCCCACGAACAGCCCCAGCGCAATCCCCAGCGGCACGCCGTGCAGCAACTGCTCCAGCCCCACGCCCTGCAGGGACAGGCCGGCATTGGCGAAGGCGAACATGGGCAGGATCAGGAAGGCCACCAGCACGTGCAGATCGTGCTCCCAGTCGTGCAGCGGCCGCTCGTCCGGATCGCTCTGCGAGCGCATGGGGATGAACATCGCCAGGATCACCCCGGTGAGCGTGGCGTGCACGCCGGACTTGAGCATGGACACCCACATGATGATGCCGACCATGCGGTAGACGCTGCGCGCGCTCACGCCGTAACGGTTGAGCAGGTAGAGCACCGGGATGCAGGCGCCGGCGATCGCGAGCGAGGTCAGCGAGATCTGCGCAGTGTAGAAGAGCGCTATGACGATGATGGCGCCGAGGTCGTCGAAGATCGCGAGCGAGGTCAGGAACACCTTCAGGGCTACGGGCACGCGGGAGCCCAGCAGCGAGAGGATGCCCAGGGCGAAGGCGATGTCGGTGGCCGCCGGGATGGCCCAGCCGGACGCGGCCATCGGGTCGTCGGCATTGATGAACAGGTAGACGGCGGCTGGAATGGCCATGCCGCCGATGGCACCGAAGCCCGGCAGCACGATCTTGCGCAGGCTCGACAGTTCGCCTTCCACCAGCTCGCGCTTGAGCTCGAGTCCGACCAGGAAGAAGAACATGGCCATGAGACCGTCGTTGATCCACAGCAGCAGGGGTTTGGACACCTCGAGCTGGCCGATCCTGACCTGCACCGGGGTGTCGAACAGCAACTGGT
This sequence comes from Pseudomonadota bacterium, assembly GCA_041175045.1. GTDB lineage: Bacteria > Pseudomonadota > Gammaproteobacteria > Pseudomonadales > Pseudohongiellaceae > UBA5078. The sequence goes on from JBEDFR010000041.1 coordinate 1,079, forward strand.
ACCAGGGGGCCAGCGGCGAGTTGGCCGCGATCATGGCGAGCACGGCAGCCGCCATGAGCAGCAGGCCGCTGGCGGATTCCATCTTGAAGAAGCTGGCAATAGCTTCCTGGGCGCTGCGGATCATGGCGGGGCTCCTCGTTCTGGCTGGTCGCGTGACGGCATTTTTTGCAGATATCCGGGGGCTCGCGGAAAATTTCAAGCCACTGCATTCTGACAGCACCGAATTCGACGGCAGACTGCCTCATGCCCGCGCAGTCGGCGACAAGGCCACTCCTGAATTCCTGTGCTAGTATCCGCGCTTTTTGAAGTTCCCGGGTATTGCATCGTGAAACACAACAACAAGAATTTTCTGGCGGGCCGCGGTGCCTTGCCGCTGATCGGCGCCGCGGCGCTGTTGCTTTTCCCCGGCGCTGCTGTGGCCCAGAGCGCCGAGACGCCGCCGGCCGAACTGCCGCGCTTTGCGCATACGCAGGCCGACATCTCGCTCGATGGCGTGCTCGACGAAGCCGTATGGCAGCAGGTCGCCCCTTTTGACGGCATGCGGGTGATTCGCCCCGATACGCTGGCCACGCCCTCCCTGCAGACTCTCACGCGATTCTTCTACACCGAGCGCGGCCTCTACGTGGCCGTGCACAATCAACAAGCGCCCGACACGCTCATCGCGCGCATGAGTTCCCGCGATCAGGATCTGGAACGCGATGCCTTCGTGCTCGGGCTCGACCCTTCCGGCAGCGGCCTGTATGGCTATCTGCTGCAGATCAATCTGGGCGATACCCTCAACGACGGCACCATCCTGCCCGAGCGCCAGATCAACCTGCAGTGGGACGGCCCCTGGAACGCGCGTACCGCGGCGACCGACGATGGCTGGACGGCCGAGATCTTCGTGCCCTGGTCCATGATGAGCCTGCCCGCAGCGGGCGAGGTGCGCACGCTCGGGCTGTACACCGAGCGGCGCATCGCGCAGAGCAACGAGACCTGGTCCATGCCGGCGCTGCCCGATACCTCGCCCGGCTTTCTATCGGCCTTCACCCGCGTGAGCGTGCGTGACATTGCGCCACGTCAGCAGCTGACCTGGTATCCCTTCATCGCCAGCAATTTCGACAATGGCAGCAATACGCGGGACAGCCGCGTGGGCACGGATGTCTACTGGCGTCCGTCGTCGAACCTGCAGCTCGCCGCCACGCTGAATCCGGATTTCGGTTCGGTGGAGTCCGACGATGTGATCGTCAACCTCGATGCCTTCGAGACCTATTACGCCGAGAAGCGCGCCTTCTTCCTGGAAGGGCAGGAGATCTTCATCACCTCCCCGCGTGCCGGCGATGACGGCGGCCCGAGCAATGCCGGCCCGCGCGGCTCGGGCGCACGCGGCCAGCCCACCACCATGCTCAATACCCGGCGCATCGGCGCCACGCCCGACTATCAACTGCCCGCCGGCTTCACCGCTAGCGAGGTCGATCTGGGGCGCCCCGCCGATCTGCTGGGCGCGGTGAAGCTGACCGGTCAGTCGGGCAATCTGCGCTATGGCACCTTCCTGGCGGCGGAGGATGACACCGTGCTGCGGGGCCGTGATGCGCTGGGCGATGCCGCCCGCGTGCAGGCCGATGGGCGCGAGTTCCTGGTGGGGCGTCTGCTCTATGAAGACACCTCCGGTGGCGGGCGTCGCGCCATCGGCTGGATGAACACGCAGCTGCAGTCCGACGTGGCCGATGCCTCGGTGAACGGCGTCGATCTGCATTATTTCTCGGCCGACACGCGCTGGCTCTTCGACGGCCAGCTGCTGCACAGCGATGTGGCGGGCACCACGGGCAAGGGCATGTTCTTCGACGCGAGCTATCAGCCGGATCGCGGGCGTCAGCACCGCATCGGCGCGGAATACCTCGACGAAACCCTCGACATCGACGACTTCGGCTTCTGGCGCCGCAATGACAGCATCGGCGTGGAGTATCAGTACAAGGTCACGGAGTCCGATCTGCCGAATCTGCGCAGTCGCACGCGCAGCGGCATCCTGCGCTATTACTGGAACGCGAAAGGCGAGGGGATTCGTGCCGGCATCTACACGGATCAGGACTGGGTGTTCAACAACAACCACAGCCTGGGGCTGAGCATGAATTATTTTCCGCGCCGCGTGGACGACGAGCTGAGCCGGGGCAACGGCACCTTCAAGATTCCCGAACGCTGGGACGGCCGCCTGAGCTGGACCAGCGACCGGGCCCGTGCCGTGAGTCTGCGCGGGGCGCTGAACCTGCAGCAGGAATACCTCGGCGTGCGGCGGCTGACGGCCTCCGCCGGTGTGGTCTGGCGTCCGGCCGATCGCTTCTCGTTCCAGCTGGACGTGGACCGGGTGGATCGCGAGGGCTGGCTCGTCAACCGCGGCGGCGGGCGCATCAATTCCTACGAGACCAGGGAGTGGGCGCCGAAGCTGGCCATGGAGTACTTCCTGACGGCGAAGCAGCAGTTCCGGGTGTCGATGCAGTGGGCGGGCATCGATGCCAATGCCGACGAGTTCTACCGCATCCGCACCGCTCGGCTGGACACGATGGAACAACTGCTGCCACCGGCGGGGCCAAGTCAGGACTTCATCATCAGTCGCCTGAGTTTCCAGGCGCGCTATCGCTGGGAGATCGCGCCGCTGTCGGACCTGTTCGTGGTCTACACGCGGGGCAGCAATCTGCCGCGCAGCTTCGAGGGCGATACGCAGGATATGTTTCAGTCGGCGTGGACGGACAAGATCATCGACAGCTGGGCGATCAAGCTGCGTTATCGCATTGATGGGTAAGGGCTGAATCCGGGCTGTGTCGGAGTCTGCCTGCAGGCGCTTCGTAACGCCGGCCCCGTGTCGCCGTCAGCGCATTCTGCGGCTGACCCGCAGCGGTCCCCGCTGCCC
>JBEDFR010000042.1:0-14414 GCA_041175045.1 Pseudomonadota bacterium
TGGTGTCGGAGGCCGATGCCACAGGGGCCGGTCTCGATGCCGGTCACGGCCTCGGTCTGGCTGCCGTACAGGCCACGGTGGACGCCCTGCAGGGGCGGGTCCGGGTGGTGACCACGCCGGGTCAGGGATGCTGCTACTGGCTGGAAATGCCCGAAAACTCTGGGCTTGGGGATCATCACGCGATGCCGGTATAATGCCGGCCTCTTGAAAATGCCGGGGTAGCAATGCAGTGAAAAGTCTGGGGTTCGCCTGGGGGATCGGAGGCATTCTCCTGCTTCTCACCTTTGCGGTAGTGCGCTTGTCGCCCATGGCGCTGGAGCTGCTCACGCTGGAACTGCAGCCCCTGCACCTGGGGGCGTTGGCCTTCAGTGTGCTCTACATGAGCTGGGCCGAGGGCTACAAGGGCTTTCACCTCGGCTTCGCGCCGCGCGTGGTGGCCCGGGCCGCTTATCTGCGGACACACCCGCGCCCGCTGCACGTGCTGCTGGCGCCGGTGTTCTGCATGGGTTACATCCACGCCACGCGCCGCCGCAAGCTGCTCTCCTTCGGGCTGACCAGCATGATCCTCTGCTTCGTGCTGATCGTGCGTATGCTGCCGCAGCCCTGGCGCGGCATCGTGGATGCCGGCGTGGTGACCGGGCTGGTGCTGGGCATCGGCTCGATCCTGTATTTTCTGGGGCTCAAGCTGCGTTATCCCGAGCGGCCTGAGGTGAGCACCGATATTCCCGAGTCCGGCAACGCCGCCCTGGCCCGCTGACCGGTTCGACAATCGCCTGCTCCGGCAGGCCACGCCACTCTCTGCGGTGAACCGACCATGCCCAGGCAAGGCAACAAGCTCAGCATCTGCGCCATCGTCGTCAGCTTCAATCCTGACACGGCTGTGCTCACCTCGCTGCTGCAGCAGATCGGCACGCAGTGCGAATTCCTGCTGATCGACAACGCCTCCGCCAACATCGACAACTTCCGCGCCGTGGCCGAGGCCACCCCGCGCTGTCTGGGTGTGCGGGTGCTGGAGCGCAACATCGGCCTGGCCAGTGCGCTGAATCTGGGCATCGAGGAAGCGGCACGGCGGGGCTTTGGTTTCGTGGTGCTGTTCGACCAGGACAGCCAGGTGCCCGTGTCCTTCTTCGCCAATCTCTATGCGTCCTATGTCGAGGCCAGCCGGCTCAGTCCCCGGCCGGTGGCGGCCGTGGGCCCGCGCATCACCCATCCGGGCTCCGGCGCCGGCATGCCCTTCAAGCTGTTCAGCCGCTGGATCGGGCGCACCGACCGCCCGCTGCCGGGCAGCAACCGGCTGTCCCAGGCCGAATTCCTGATCTCTTCCGGCTGTCTCATTCCACTGCAGGCGCTCGAGCAGATCGGCCCGATGCGCGACGCCTATTTCATCGACAATGTGGACCTGGAGTGGTGCTTCCGTGCCCGAGCCAGGGGTTATGTGATGGTTGGCACGGACAACACCACGCTGTTTCACCGCATCGGCGAGGCCAGCGACGAGCCCCTGGTGCGCGCCGGCCTGATGGTGCAGCACAGCCCGTTGCGCAGTTACTACTCCACGCGCAACCGCTTCGCGCTCTACCGTGAGCCCTACGCCCCCTGGGGCTGGAAGCTGCGCGACTTCCCGCGCTTCCTGCTCAAGGCGGCATGGTTGCTGCTGTTCTCGCCGCAGCGTGGCGAGTACTGGGCGAACATCCGCCGCGGCCTCGCCGACGCCGGGAGCGTGCGCTGATGGTCGCGCCGCGCATCGCCATCCTGCTGCCCACCTGGAATGGCGAGCGCTTCCTGCGCGCCCAGGTCGATTCGCTGCTGGCCCAGGACTACCCGGATTTCATCATCGTCTGTCGTGACGACGGCTCCCGCGACGCCAGCCCGGCCATCATCGCCGACTATGCCACCCGCTTCCCGCAGCGCTTTCACATCGTTCCCGCCGACGGCCGCAACCTCGGCGCCAGCGGCAGCTTCGCCTGGCTCATGGACTATGTGCTGACGCACAAGACCGCGCTGGGGCTGGCAAGCGCCTGGGTGATGCCCAGCGATCAGGACGATGTCTGGCACGCGGACAAGCTGCGCCGCAGCATGGCACGCATGCAGGCGCTGGAAGCCGAGTCGCCGGGCCTGCCGCTGCTGGTGCATGGGGATCTGGAAGTGGTGGACGAATCGCTCGCCACGATCGCGCCGTCCTTCGTGCGCTATCAGGGCCTGCAGCCGCTGCGCAATCGCTTTGCCCGCCTGCTGGTGAGCAACACCGTCACCGGCTGCACGGTCCTGTGCAATGAAGCACTGCTGCGCCGCGCGTTGCCCATCCCCCCAGCGGCCGTGATGCACGACTGGTGGCTGGCGCTGGTGGCGGGGGCTTTCGGCAGACTGAGCTTCATCGACGCACCCCTGCTGCAATACCGCCAGCACGGGGCGAACACCATCGGGGCGCGGGAATATCACCCTCCGGCCCTGTTGCAGGATTTCTGGCAGCGGCTGTGGGATGACCGGCATCGCGAGGTGCTGAAGGGACTGGCGGCACAGGCGCAGGCGTTCCGCGCGGCCCATGCCACCGCGCTGAGTCCTGCCCAGCGCCGTGACCTGCGTCTGGCCATGGCGCTGGGCAGCCGCTTCCTGCTGGTACGCAAGCTGGCGCTGAAGTCGTTTCTGGCGCGTTGATCCGGGGCTGGTCGATCTGCCCGCCCAGGCAAGACGCTCGCGAGTAGCCGGCTCAGCGCCCCGCGGGCAGCCTGGCGCGCAGCGCGCGGATGGCCGCCAGCCGCTTGCGCATGAGCCGGCCGACTGGCAGCGGCGCGAACTCGGCCGCGATGGTGGCGCGCGCGTTCTCCCCCAGCTGTCGGCTCAGGGCCGGGTCGGCCACCAGTTGCTGCATGGCGCGGGTGGCGTGGGCCTCGTCGGGTTCCGCCCAGGTCTGGCCCTTCTTGTAAGGGCCGTAGTCCTCGCGAATCGTCACCAGGGTGTAGTCGATGCCGATGCTGTTGCCGGGGCGCATGTAGTCCACATTGCCCGACCAGGCCGTGGCCAGCACGGCCTTGCCCAGAGCCATGGCCTCGGCGGGCCCGAAGCCGAACCCCTCCGAGCGGTGCAGCGAGACATAGCAGTCGCAGCAGGCGATCAGTGCGTTGACCTGGCTGCGGCTGTACACCTTGTCCAGCAGCAGGATGTTGCGATGCGCGCCGATGGCCTCGCGCAGCCGGCGCATGGCATCGGGCGTCGAATTGTTCACCTTCAGCACCAGGCGGGCTGCCATGTCCTCGGGGGCAAAGGCCTGCTGGAAGGCGCGCAGGGCGCCGTAGGGGTTCTTGCGCTCGGGGCGGCTGTAGGTGTCGAACATCGCGAGGAACAGGAAACCGTCCTCGGGCAGACCGAAGCTGGCGCGCTCCAGCGTGGCGTCCACCTCCACTTCCACCGCATGGGGCACGCGCACCACGGGGATCGGCGACTTCATGGCCACGGCCTCCTGCACGAAATGCGAGGGCACCCAGATCTCGTCGAAATGCGCGAAGGCCTTCTCCCAGTCCGCCGGCAGCTCCGGCAGTTCCCAGGCCCAGTAGCCGATGCGGTAATGCCCGTCGAAATGGCCAGGCGGCAGTTCGCTGATGGCCTGCAGGGCATGGTCCGGGTTGATGTGCAGCAGCGTGATGTCATAGGGCGCCGCCTGCATCTCCTTGTGCTCCCAGCTCAGATCCGTCATGCGCGAGGGATTGTGGGCCTGGTAGCACACGATGCCGAAGGGTTCGTTGGCGGCGTTCAGCGCCTTGGCATCGCTGCGCGCACCTTCGCCGATGCCCATCTCGGCGCGGGTGTAGCCGATCAGATTCACGCCCGGCTGCAGCTGCGCCGGGCCGGCGGTTGCCGCCCCCGCCTCGGTGTCAGAGTCGTGCAGCCCAGGTGCTCCCGACCCCAACGGTCCGCGCAGGGTGCTGGCCTCAAGCGTGAAGTCGCCCTTCTCGGCCGACAAATGCGGGTGGTACCAGGCATCGCCCGCCAGGAAGCGGTGACTCCAGCGCCGCCACATGGCCTGCTCGTCCTCCCTGGGCACGCTGGTCTTGCGGCTGATGGACTCGTGGTGGATCAGCGAGCACAGCGGCGTCCAGACATTGCGGTAACCGGCCTCGAGCAGGCGCAGGCACAGGTCCACGTCATTGCCCACCACTGCGAGTTCCTCGTCGAAGCCGCCGATCTGTGCGAACTTCTCGCGCGTCAGCAGCAGGCAGGCGCCGGTATTGGCCGACACTTCCCGCACGGTGGCGTGCAGCTGGCGGTAGATGCTCGCACTGGGCATGCGCTTGTGCAGCAGGTGGATGCCACCGCCGCCATAGTTCACCAGCAGCACGCCGGTGTGCTGCAGCGCGCCAGTGGGGTAGTAGAGCAGGGCGCCCACTGCGCCGACATCCGGGCGCAGCGCCTGACGCACCAGTTGCTCGAGCCAGTCGGGCGAGGTGATTTCAATATCATCGTTCAGGAACAGATACAGATCGCCCGTGGCATGGCGCACGCCGATGTTGTTCAGACGGGCCCAGTTGAAGGGCTCGTTGCACTCCACCACGGTGAAGGGCTTCTGCCGCAGCCAGGCGATGCCGTCGGGGTACTTGCCCCGGCCATTGTCGAGAATGACCACCTCGTAGTTCGGCCAGGCGGTGATCTGCAGCAGCGACTCGATGCAGGGCTGAATCAGGCTCAGGCGGCCCATGGTCGGGATGATGATGGAGACCTTCGGCAGCACGGCGGGCAGCGGCCATTGCACCGCGCGCAGGCCATCGGACAGCTCCAGCACGGCGGCGTCGGGGGTGTGGCGCGCGAGATGTTCGCGCAGGGCGACGGTTTCCTCGACGCGCAGACCCGCATCGCCGGCCTCGTCCAGGGGCGCGCTCCACAGCACCAGCGGGCAGCGGTGAACCTGCTCGCGGGTGAGGCCGAGGCTGGCATCGAGCAGGCAGGCATAGCGCCAGGCGGCTCTTTCACAGGTCCGCGCCTGCCAGCGCGCGAGACGCTCGCCGCGCAGGGCATAGACGCCGCCGATGTAGTTGCTGGCCGTGAGATGCTCCGGGGCCCACTGCGGCGTGAAGCAGGGCTGTGCGTGCTTGCCTGTGGTGCTCACCCGGTCATGATCGCTGTAGACGAGCTGGATCTCGCCCTGCCGTGCCGCGTGTCCCATTTCGCTCAGAGCATGGGGTGCCAGCGTCTCGCCTGCGTGCAGGAACAGCACGAAATCTGTCTGCAGCGCGGGCGCTTGCAGAGCGACGGCGAGGGACTCCTCCCAGCGCAGGCGCAGCGTGTCCGGCAGCGCATTGGCGACCAGTTGTTCCAGTGCGCTCGTACGGGGTGCCACCAGCTGGATGTCGAAGAACGGCCAGACCTGCTCGCGCAGACTCGACAGTGTGGCGAACAGGGCGTCGTCGTCGCGCTCTGCCTGCACCAGCACATGAAAGCGGGCCGCGCCTGCCAACGGCAGTGCCAGCTCGCGCTGGGCCTGCAGCTCGGCCTCGTCCGGCATGTTGCGCCAGTACCAGGTGTGGTAGAGGTCCTCGTTCTTGAACAGCGTAAAGCAGCGGCTGATCTCGCGACTGTTGCCGGCCTTGTCGGTGATGACGAGCGTCAGTTGGTGCTCGCCTGCGGGCAGCTCGCCCAGTGAGAGTTCCTGCTGGAAGCCGCTGGAGAACGCGTCCTCGATGGCGCCGAACAGCTCGGCGATGTCCGGGCGACTGACGCCGGTGTGAAAGCTCGCCTGGGTCACGCCGTCCACCCGGGCTTCGATCCGGGCGATGCCGGCCGGCGCGCAGCACCAGCCCTGCACAGAGAAGACCTCGGGCACCTCGTGCTGGCTCGGGCCCGGGATGTCCAGATTGCAATGAATCAGCTCGCTGCCCTGCTGCGTCACCACGACTGCGGCATGGCCAGGCTGCCCGGCCAGCGTCGCGGGCAGCGCGGCGTCCTGACCGGCCATGCCGCCGTTGCCCGGAGCAGACGCTCCTTGTGGGAGCGGGCCCTGTCCGCGATGGGCGCCCCGCAGTCCTGCCCGCAGCGCGTCAAACTTCCTGCGCGCCCAGCGCAGGGGCCGCGTCAGCTTCCACGAAGAGGAGTTGAGCAGGCTCTGCAGCTCGGCGGACAACTGCGCCGCGCGGGAGCGCGCGACCTCCAGCTCGGCAGTGCGCTTGTTGACTGTCTGCCCCAGAGTGTTGACCTGCTGGTGCAGGCTACGGATCTCGCTCTGCTGCTGCTGGGCCAGATCGTGCATCTGTGCCAGCTGTCCGCCAACGCTCTGCACCTGGTCCTGCAGCAGCTCTTGCTGCTGCCGCAGGCTCTCCGCCTGCTGCCGCAGACTCTCCGCCTGCTCACGCTCCTGCAACACACTCTGGTTCAAGCGCGCCACGTCCCTGTGCAACTGCGCCAGCAGAGGTGTTTCGTCAAGTGTGCCCAGAGTCTGGTTCAGTTCATCGCCGCTCCAGCGCGCGCACCATTTGTCGAACACGCGGGCCCGGGCGCGGGCGATGGGATGGCCCTGCAGATAGCGTGTGCCCGGGTCCTGGGAGGCGGTGTTGGATTCGCCGCCCTGACGATAGAAGGCGCTGATCACATCGACGTGCTGGAAGGGGGCCAGCGCGGCGCACTGCAGCCAGAAGTCCCAGTCTTCGAAGATGTCGAGCGTGGTGTCGAAACGGCAGCCTGCCTGCACCAGAGTGTGGCGGAACAGGGCGGCATGGATCGGAATGAAATTGTCGCGACGCAGCCGGGCCGGGTCGAACGCGATGCGCAGCGTCGCGTCCAGCAGCGTGCCGTCCGGCGCGGTGTTCTGCGTGCTGCTGTAGGCCACGCCCAGCGCGGCATTGCGCTGCAGACAGTCCACCAGGGTCTGCACATGGTCGGGAGCGATCCAGTCGTCCTCGTCCAGGAACAGCAGGAATTCCCCCTGGGCCGCATCCAGCGCAGCATTGGCGGCGGCGGGGCGATTCCACGGTGCCTGCCCGCTGACCTCGCGTACCGGCACGCGCAGGCCCAGCTCGCGCCACACCGGCACGCCCTTGCCCGCGGCGTCCACCAGCACGATCTCGAGCTGTGGGTAAGTCTGGGCGTCCACCGAGCGCAGGGCTTCCGCCAGTTCGGGGCGGTTCATGCTGCGACACAGGATGGACACCAGGCCGGGCGTGCCGGTGCTCGCGTGGCCCGTGCCTTGCGCAACCACCGCCGTCATGGCGCTGTGTGGCAGGTCCGCGGCAGCAAGGAAATGCGGCGGCGTCGGCACACTGGTCAGCCCCAGGCGCTGCTGGCGCCGCAGTTCGTGTTCGGTCAGCAGCCAGGGCTCGCGCAGCAGCTCGGGCGTGAGCAGGCAATAGGCCTCTGCCAGTTTCACGGCGGCCGGCAGCGTGTAGGTGCGGAAACGGTTGAGCGCGATGATGACTTCGTCATAGGGCTGGATGCCCAGCTGCGAGGGGTAGCAGGCGATGGCGGCGCGCTTGCCCGCTTCCTGGGCGGTGATGTCCACCAGCACGTCGACGTGGGGCAGCGGGGAGCCCACTTCGTACATGGCCACGCGCAGGGCGTGACCTTCCAGCACCAGGCGTCGCGTGGCCTCGATCACGATCCAGGCGGTGGCGCGGTGATCCGGGTGAATCTCGTGGAGGGACGGCGTCAGGATCAGATCGGCGCCGGCCGCCAGGATGGCGCTGCGCGCGGCGGCCAGGGTGCGTTCGTCGCACTGCAGCCCGCGATCGGGTTCGCGCCAGAAATGCACCGCACTCAGTCCCAGCACGCGGCCCGCAGCCTGGGTCTCGGCTTCGCGCACAGCCGCGCCGGCACGGCCGTGTTCACCGTATTCGCCCGAGGTCAGCAGCACGGCCTGCACGGGAATGCCGCGCTGGGTCAGCGCCAGCGTCAGCCCGCCACAGCCCAGCGTCTCGTCATCGGGATGCGGCGCGAACACCAGGGCGGCGCGGCACTCGATGAGCGGACTGGCGTGATAGGGAGTCAGGCGGGATTCCATCGTGGCGGCTCAGAGAATCTTGCGGACAAGGATCGATTCCAGCACTTCGCCAATGAAGTCCAGGAACAGCGTGTCCAGCTCGTCATTGAAATAGTCCTGGGCCTTGTTGCCGATGGCCAGCACGCCCAGCATGCGCTCGCGTCCGATGGGGCACAGGGCCACCGAGCGGATGCTGGAGGACGGGTGCGGGAACAGGAAGGCCGCGGTGTCCTTGCTCACGGCGCGGCACAGCGTGCGGCGGTCGCGCAGCAGGGTGGGGAAGTTCTCCTGCAGGAATTCGGCCGACTCCAGCCGCGTGTGCTCGACGTTCTTCAAGTGTTCGGCCTTGAAGAGAATCACACTGCAGGCGTCGATGCCGGGCTGGGTGCACAGATTGGCTTCGGTGGCGCTGGCGATCTGCGCCACGTCGTCTTCCATCAGCAGCGCCAGGATCAGCGCGCGGGTGACATTGAACAGCTGGTCGTTGTATTTGGCCGTCTCCAGTAGCTGGTTCAGGGTGTGGCGCGACTCGATGCTGCGCTCGCGCAGAATCTTTACCTGCCGTTCCAGCAGCGAGATGGCCTGGCCGCTTTCGTGTGGCAGCGTGATTTCGGCCAGCAGGGAATCACGGTTGATGAAGAAGTCAGGGTGCTTCTTCAGATAGGCGGCCACCTGGTCGGCACTCAGCGCGTCGGTATTGTCATTGGTATGCGGGGCAAAGATGTCGGTCATGGGGAGTGCTTGCTCTCGATAGGAAGATACGGGTTCAGGAAAACTGGTCCAGCTCGAGGCTGCCGTCGAACACCCGGGTGGCCGGGCCGCGCATGATGATGGGCTCGCCCGGGCCATCCCAGCGCAGTTTCAGCAGCCCGCCGGTGAGCTGCGCCTCGACCTCGGCATCGAGCAGCCCGGCGGCGCGGCCGCAGACGACGGCGGCACAGGCGCCGGTGCCGCAGGCCTGGGTCTCGCCCGCACCGCGTTCGAACACGCGCAGGCGGATGTGAGCGCGGTCGATGATCTGCATGAAGCCCACGTTCACGCCGCGGGGAAAGTCGTGGTGGCTGCCCAGGGCAGTGCCGATCTCGCGCACGGCGGCGCGCTCGAGATTGTCCACCACCAGCACGGCATGGGGGTTGCCCACGGACACGGCGAAGAACTGCACGTCGTGGCGCGCGCCGTTCACCTCGAGCGTGCGCTGATAGGAAGGCGCCAGGTCAGCCAGCAAGGGCAGAGCGGCGGGCGTGAAATCGGGCTGGCCCATGTCGACGGTGACGCAGCCGTCATCCGCCACGCTCAGCACGATCACCCCGCGCAGGGTCTGCACGCGCATGCGGCGGTGGCTGGTGAGTCCGGCATCCAGCACGAAGCGGGCGAAGCAGCGGGCACCATTGCCGCAGTGTTCCACCTCGTTGCCGTCGCCGTTGAAGATGCGGTAATTGAAGTCGACATCGGGCTGCGTGGGCGGCTCGATCAGCAGCAGCTGGTCGAAGCCAACCCCGCAATGGCGGTCGGCCAGAGCGCGGATCTGCTGGCTGCTCAGCGTGGCCGGGTGCGAAATCAGGTCGATGACCATGAAGTCATTGCCGAGGCCGTGCATCTTGGTAAAGGGTAATTGCATACGTTCTCGTTCAAATGGGTGTCGAGAGGCGCCAGGGTTCGCGGCCAGGCCCGTTCCTACAGCGTCGATTCCAGAGCCAGCTGATAGTCCAGGGTTTCGCGCTGGCGCACCACGGTGGCCTGGTCGCCATCGACCATGATCTCGGCCACCCGGTTGCGCGTGTTGTAATTCGAGCTCATCACGAAGCCATAGGCGCCGGCGGTGCGCACGCCCAGCAGATCCCCCGGGGCGATGGCGAGCAGGCGCTCCTTGCCGAGAAAGTCCGACGACTCGCACACCGGGCCCACCACGTCGTAGAACTTTTCCGGCACGGTGCCAGACACGTGCTGCTGCACCGGCACGATGGCCTGCCAGGCGCCGTACAGCGCAGGGCGCAGCAGATCGTTCATGGCGCCGTCCACGATAGCAAAGTTCTTCTGGCCGTTCTGCTTGAGAAACTCGACCCTGGTGACGAACAGACCGGCATTTGCGCAGATTGAACGCCCCGGCTCCAGAAAGAGGCTCAGCGCGCGGCCGGCGAGTCTGGCCAACACGGCCTGGATGAACTGTGCGGGTGCTGGCGGCTTCTCGTCCCGATAGCACACGCCCAGACCGCCGCCGATGTCGAAATGGCGCAGGCGGATGCCCCGCGCCTCGAGTTCATCGACCAGCAGCAGCACGCGATCGATGGCGTCCAGATACGGCGCGATGGTGGTGAGCTGGGAGCCGATGTGACAATCGACCCCCACAATCTCGATATGGGGCATCTGCGCGGCGCGCTCGTAGACTGCCAGCGCCGCGTCGATGGCGATGCCGAACTTGTTCTCCTTCAGCCCGGTGGAGATATAGGGGTGGGTGCCGGCGTCCACGTCGGGGTTCACTCGCAGGGAGATCGGGGCGCGCCGCTGCAGGCGGGCGGCCACGGCCTCGATGCGGTCCAGCTCCGGCTCGGACTCGACATTGAAACAGCAGATGCCCAGCTCCAGAGCCCGAGCGATTTCCTCTTCCGTCTTGCCCAGACCGGAAAAGATCACCTTCGCCGGATCGCCGCCTGCCCGCACCACACGTTCCAGCTCGCCGCCCGAGACGATGTCGAAGCCCGCCCCCAGGCGCGCCAGCACGTTGAGCACGGCCAGATTGGAGTTGGCCTTCACCGCGAAACAGATCAGGTGGGGCAGGCCCGAGAGAGGCTGTTGATAGGCGCGCAGATTGTGTTCCAGCGCGGCACGGGAGTAGAGGTAACATGGCGTCCCGAAACGCCGGGCGAGTTCGGCCACGGGCAGATCTTCGGCATGCAGGGCTTGGTCGCGGTACTGGAAAGGGTCCATGGCTGGGGCGTCCTGGGGGTCGGGTACGGGCAGACGTCGCTTAGCGGACGGACACCGCGAAGGCAGACTGATCCGGTCGCTGCAGCGGACCTTTCTGGCCGCAGGCTGCCAGGCCGCAGCACAGCAGGAGGATCAGTGTCAGGCGCAGGAAATGGGTCACGATTCTGGGCTAGTCCGGGCTCTTGAAAGTGGCTGGATTATAGCCGCAGCGCCGGCGCAAAAGCCACGCGGAGCGGGCGCACGACCGGCTCCGCCCGACTTGAAATGGGGTAGTGCCGCCCCAAATAAGGCGGCTCGTTGGTCGCATACGGAACAATAATCATGATTGAAATTAATCAGTTGACAAAGAAATTCGACAATTTCACCGCCGTGGACAATCTCAGTTTCGCGGTGCGTGAGGGCGAAGTGCTGGGGTTTCTGGGGCCCAATGGCGCCGGCAAGTCCACCACCATGAAGATCATCACCGGTTTCCTGGCGGCGACCTCGGGCTCGGTCAAGGTGGACGGTCACGACATCGCCACCGACCCGCTGGCCGTGAAGTCGCTGATCGGCTATCTGCCGGAAGGCGCGCCCAGCTATCCGGACATGACAGTGCTGCAGTTCCTCGACTTCATCGCGGCCGTGCGCGGCTTCAGCGGCGAGGAGAAGCAGCGGCGCATCGACAAGGTGGTGCGCGATGTCGAGCTGGGGGCTGTGTGTCACAAGACCATCGACACGCTGTCCAAGGGCTTCAAGCGTCGCGTCGGTCTGGCCCAGGCCATCCTGCATGATCCGAAGGTACTGATTCTGGACGAACCCACCGACGGGCTCGACCCCAACCAGAAACACCAGGTCCGCCAGCTCATCCGCAATCTCGCCAAAGACAAGATCGTCATCATCTCCACTCACATCCTGGAAGAAGTCAGTGCCGTGTGCAGCCGCGCGATCATCATCGCGGGCGGCCGCATCCTGGCCGACGGCACGCCGAAGGAGCTGGAGGCGCGTTCGCGCTATTACGGCGCCGTGAGCGTGCAGTTGACCGAGGACTTCGACCTGCACCGGGCCGTGGCCACGGTCAGCGAGGTGAGCGGTGTCGAAGTGAGCGACGCGTCGGGGCGCCGCCACGTGCTGCTGCCCCGCGATGGCACGCAGATCTTCAGCAAGGTGCTGGATCTGGCACAGAACGAACAATGGCCGGTGGCGGAATTCCACCTGGTGGAAGGCCTGCTGGAGGACTATTTCCGTAGCGTTACCCAGGGGGCGAATGCCCGGGCCGAAACCTCTGACAAGCGAACAGGAGTCGTGCAATGAGTCCGCTGCAGATCATCTTCCAACGCGAACTGGCGGGCTATTTCGCCACGCCGCTGGCCTATGTGTTCATCGTCATCTTTCTGGTGATGAACGGCATCTTCACCTTCGACCTCGGCGGCTTCTATGTGCGTGGTCAGGCCGACCTGATGCCCTTCTTCAGTTTCCACCCCTGGCTCTATCTGTTCATGATCCCGGCCATCGCCATGGGCCTGTGGGCCGACGAGCGCAAGACGGGCACCATCGAACTGCTGATGACCCTGCCCATCACCCTGCGTGATGCGGTGCTGGGCAAGTTCCTCGCCGCCTGGGTGCTGTGCGGGGCGGCCCTGCTGCTGACCTTCCCGATCTGGATCACCGTGAACTACCTGGGCGATCCGGACAACGGCGTGATCGTCGCGGCCTATCTGGGCAGCTGGTTGATGGCCGGCAGCTTCCTGGCCATCGGCTCCTGCATGTCGGCCATGACGCGCAACTCCGTCATCGCCTTCATCCTCACCGTGGCGCTGTGCTTCGTGTTCGTGGCCTCGGGCTCCGAGATCGTGCTCAACGCCTTCAACTGGGCGCCCCAGGTGCTGGTGGATGCCGTGGCCGGGCTGAGTTTCCTCACGCACTTCGACGCCATCAGCAAGGGCGTGCTGGATGTGCGTGACCTTCTGTTCTTCCTCGTGTTCATGGCGTCCTGGCTGTTCGCCTCCGCCATCGTCATTGAAATCAAGAAAGCGAATTGAGGGGTGTGATGATGAACAGCAAGCTTCTGTTTTCCGGCAAGGGCCTGGTGATCACCGCCGCCTTCCTGCTGCTGAGTGTGGCCTTGATCAGCGTGTTCCCGCGCCTGCGCATCGATCTCACCCAGGACAGCCTCTACACCCTGGCCGACGGCACCCGCAACATCGTGAGCGGTCTCGAGAAACCTGTGGACCTGTTGTTCTTCTATTCGGAAGAGGCCACGGCCGACGTACCCCAGCTGCGCACCTATGGCACTCGCGTGCAGGAACTGCTGGAAGAGATGGCGATTGCCAGTGGCGGCAATGTCACGTACCGCCTGATCGACCCGGTGCCGTTCTCTGAAGAGGAAGATCTGGCGGTGGAGTACGGCGTGCAGCGCGTGCCGCTGAGCGAGGGCGGCGAGGAGGTCTTCTTCGGCATCGTGGCGCTCGACCCGGCCACCATCCCGGCGGAGGATGCCAATGCCGTCGAGATCGCCCAGGCCGGCGAGAAAGTCTTCGAGACCATCGCGCTGGTGCGGCCCGATCAGGAGGAGTTTCTGGAATACGAGGTCGCCAAACTGATCACTCAGGTGGCCAACCCGACGCCGCCCGTGGTGGGCTTTTTGTCTTCCGTACCGGTGGATGGCGGGATGAATCCCGACACCATGCGCCCGGTCTCCCCGCTGATGATCATGGACACCATCCGCCAGCTCTACACCGCTCGGCGTGTGGCGCCGGAGGCCACCAGCATCGACGAAGACATCACCATTCTCATGCTGGTGCATCCGCAGGAGCTGAGCGAGCAGACGCAGTACGCCATCGACCAGTTCGTGCTGCGCGGCGGCAAGGTGCTGGCCTTCCTCGATCCGAACGCGGATTCTCAGGCCCAGCCCGGCCAGGATGGCGTGCCGGTGGCGCGGCCCAATCAGGCCTCCGATCTGGAGCGTCTGCTCACCGCCTGGGGCGTGCAGTTCGACAATACCCAGGTGGTGGCCGACCGCGAGCAGGCGCTGCTGGTGAATCTGGGCGACTCGACCCGTCCCGTCACGCATTATGGAATGATGGGGCTGGCACGCGGCAGCTTCGCCGGCGACATCGTCACCACGGGATTGCAGGTGCTGAACCTGTCGTCCGCCGGGGCAATCTCGCCTCGCGAAGGCGCCACCACCACCTTCGAGCCCCTGGTGCAGAGCAGCGCCGACGCCGGCCTGATGGACGCGCCCTTGTTCAAGGCCCTGATCGATCCGACCATTCTGCTGGACGAGTTCCAGGCCACGGGCGAGCGCTACACCATTGCTGCGCGCATCTCGGGCCCGGTGCAGAGCGCCTTCCCCGATGGCCGTCCGGTCAGTGCAGAGCCAGCAGCCGCAGACACACCGGCCGCCGCAGATGCCGCCGCAGAACCGACGCCTACGCCCACCGCGACACCGGAGGAGCCGCAGGCGCCGCATCTGAGCGACTCCAACGGCCCGGTCAACATCATCCTGATTGCGGACTCGGACCTGCTCAACGATCGTCTGTGGGTGCAGATCCAGTCC
>JBEDFR010000043.1:0-17137 GCA_041175045.1 Pseudomonadota bacterium
TTCCAGACCCGGATGCCGCTGCGCTGCAGGATGCGCGGCGGCAGATTGCTGCCCTGCCCGACGGCGCCCTGCTGCTGGCCGACGGCCTCGCCTGGGGTGTGCTGGACACCCTCGCCGAGGAGCAGGCCGCGCGGCTGCGCATCATCGCCCTGTGCCATCACCCGCTGGGACTGGAGAGCGGCCTCACGCCAGAGCGTGCCGCCGTCCTGCTGCGCAGCGAGACCCGTGTGCTGCGGGCGGCCGCCGCCGTGGTAGTCACCAGCCCCGCCACCGCCGCCACGCTGGTGCAGGACTTCGGCGTGCCGCGCGAGCGCATCAGCGTGGCCCTGCCCGGCACCGACCCGGTGTCTCCCGCGCCGTGCACCGGCCAACCGCCCGTATTGCTGAGCCTGGCGACGCTCACCCGGCGCAAGGCCCACGATGTGCTGATCGCTGCGCTGGCCCGGGTGCACGACCTGCCATGGCGTGCCCGCTTCGTGGGCGGCACGCATTTCGATACGCCCTGGGTCGACTTCCTGCGCGGCCAGGTGAACTCTCTGGGGCTGATCGAGCGTATAGAATTCGTTGGCAGCACCGCCGCGCCGCAACAGGAATACCGGCAGGCCGATCTGTTCGTGCTGCCCTCGCGTTACGAAGGCTACGGCATGGTGTTCGCCGAGGCCCTGGCCCACGGCCTGCCGGTGATCGCGGCGCGCACCGGCGCCGTGCCCGAGGTGGTGCCACCCGATGCCGGGCTGCTGGTGCCCGTGGACGACGTGGACGCTCTGGCCGCCGCCCTGCGTCGGGTGCTCAGCGAACCGCATACCCGGGCCGCACTGCGAGCCGGCGCTCTGCGCGCGGCCGACCGCCTGCCGCGCTGGCAGGACAGCGCGCGCGGCCTCTACAATCTGCTTGCCCATTTGACGGAGAACACGAGCGCACGATGAGTGGATTTTCGATTTCCTGGCTGGACCTGCGCGAAGGCGCCGACCACGCGGCCCGCGACAAGCCCCTGGCCAGCGCGGCCCTGCAATTCCTGGACAAGCCCCACGGTGCCCTGCTGGTGGACCTGGGCGCCGGCACGGGTTCGACCCTGCGCGCCTTGTCGGCGCTGGCCCCGGCCGGGGGTGCCTACATTGTCTGGCGCCTGGTCGACCACGACGGCGCGCTGCTGGACGAAGCCCTGCGCCGCCACGGCACCCACTGTGTGATCGAGGATCATCAGTGTGATCTGGCCCAGGTGGCCGAACTGCCGCTGGGCGGTGCCACCCTGGTCAGTGCCTCGGCGCTGTTCGACCTGGCCTCGCCGGATTTCGCCACCGCGCTGCTGGCGCGGCTGCAGGCCCAGGGCACGGCGCTGTATGCCGCGCTCAACTACGACGGGCGCACGCAGTGGTCGCCCCCGCATCCGCTGGACGCCGCGGTACTGGACGCCTTCAACCGGGATCAGCGCACCGAGAAGGGCCTGGGCAGCGGGCCGGCACTCGGTCCGCACGCCTGCGCCTGGCTGCAGGCCCACTGCGCGGCCCTGGGCTACCAGGTGCAAACGGCCCGCAGCGACTGGCAGCTGGGCCCCGCAGACGCCGCCCTGGTGCGCGAACTGATCACCGGCATCGCCCGCGCCGTGGCGGTCGAATACGACCTCGACCCCGGCGCCCTGCACGAATGGAAAACCTTCCGCCTGGCCCACGCCGACTCCGGCACCTGCCTGGTGGGCCACCTCGACCTCCTGGCCACCCCGGGGTGAGGGATCGCAACCCCACGCCATAACCCGGATTTCGGCGGTGTTGGTGAAACTCAGCGTGGCACAAGGCGAGGAATGAGTGTTGGGGGCGGGGCTTGCGGACTGTGAGCCGCCCGGACGGCGGCGAATCAAGCCCCCAGGGATGGGTACACGGCGTGTCCGCAAGCCCCGCCCCCGACACTCAGTCCGTGTTCTGTCTACCTGGTCCTCGCGCCTCTAACGGCCGGAGTTCGAAAACGTCTCCAACACCCGATCCCTCACCGCATCCATCCTCCACACCGGCGCCCCCTCCTGCGGCAGCATGCCCGGCGACCACTCCCAGTGCGCCACCGCCTCCAGCACCGCCGGGTCCCGCGCCACCAGATGCACCAGCACATCGCGATTCTCGGTATTGCCCGTCACGAACGGCATCGGCTGATGGTCGCCCAGAATCAGCAGCACCAGATTCTCGTCGCCAAACGCCTGCACCCAGGACACCAGCGTCTGTACCACATATTCCGCCGACTCCCGGTACTGCCGCATCACCCGCGCCTGGTCCTGCCACACCACCTCCGGCGCATCCCCCGAGCTCGCCTGCGCCGCGAAGATGCTGCCATCGCCCACACTGGCCCAGTCGATCAGGCGCGGCACCGGCGTCCACGGCGCATGGGAGGACACCAGGGCGATCTCCGCCATCACCGGAGCGCGCCCCTCACGCGCACGCTCCCACTGCTGGAAGCGCGCCAGGGTGAACTGATCCGGCATGGTCACGTAATTGAACGGCAGGCCGCGATAGTCCAGCTGCGGCGCTGAATAGAGCTGGTCGTAGCCGAAATACGCGCCCTCCGGCCAGGCCATGGTGATGGCCGGCATCACCCCCACCGTGCGCCAGCCGGCGCGCTGGAACATGTGCAGCAGCGTGGGCCGCTCGCTCAGCAGCAGGCTGTCGTAGCGCACCTGACTGTCGATCCAGAGCCCGGAGAGCGCCGTGCCATGGGCCAGCCAGCTGATGCCGCCCACCGTGGGCGAGGTGAGAAACGCGCTGCGCGCCGCGAAGCCCGCGCCCGTCAGGGTCTGCGTGGCCTGCTCCAGGGTGGCGCGGAAGGGGGCCGAGTAATCGGGCCCGTCCACCAGGATGCGGCCATAGGACTCGATGAACACTACCAGCACGTCCTTGGCCTGCAGCTTGCCGAGCAGCGTGTCCCCCGGCGCGGCGGCCCAGGCATCGTCGTTGACGTGGGCGCGGAAGTCGCGCAGATCCACCACGCTGGCGCGGGTATTGTCGACGTGCTTGAGCAGCTGCTCGGCGAAGTAGCGCGAGGCCCGTGGCCACTCGGCCAGTGCCAGCGCACACCACAGCAGCAGGCCGCCGCCCAGCAGCAGCAGAGCGCGCCGTGGCGCCAGCAGCAGCACCGCCCGGTAGCGGCGCAGCACGCCATGGGCGAGCAGGCCGATCAGCAGCACCAGGGCCACCGCGAGCACTGCCGCGAGCAGCGCCCCTACGCTGCCGAAACTGCTGCGCAGAAAGCCCAGGCCATGCCCCAGCAGATAGGCATCGAACACCGGATTGAAGGCGCGGGAGAACACCTGATAGGCGACGATGTCGGCCACCCGCAGGACCACACCCAGCGCCAGCACGGCGGCAGCCACGGCGCGCAGCAGCGGCGCCAGCCGCCCGGGCACCAGCAGCAGCAGGCCGAACACGAACAGCTCGACGGGAAAGTAGAGATAGGTCTTGTTGTCGAACCAGTCGATGCGGAACGGGAAGACGAAGGCGGTGAACAGGAAGAAGGCGCTGGCCAGGGTCAGGGCCCAGCCGCGCACGCCGGCGAGCGGACTCGCGGCCGGCGGCGTGGCAGGAAGGGGCGATGGGGTCAAAGCTGCTGCTCGATGGCCTGAATCAAGGTGGCAGAGTCAGGGCCTACCGTGCTGCCGTAATGCGCCAACACCTCGCCGGACTTGCTCACCAGATACTTGTTGAAGTTCCACTGCGGCTCACCCTTGACGTGCAGCTGCTGAAAGATCGGATGTGCATCGGCGCCCTTCACCTTGATCACCGAGGTCATCGGGAAGGTGACGCCGTAGTTGATGAAGCAGACCTCGGCGGTTTCGGCGGCGCTGTCCGACTCCTGGTTGAAGTCGTCCGAGGGGAAGCCGAGGATCATCAGGCCCTCGTCCTTGTAGCGCTGATACAGCGCCTCGAGGCCCTCGAACTGGGGCGTGAAGCCGCAGAAGCTGGCGGTGTTGACCACCAGCACCGTCTTGCCGGCAGTGAGCGCACACAAGTCGTGCTGGTCGCTACTGTTGAGCCGGCCCATGTCGTGATCGAGCCAGTCGATGCAGGCGGAGGCGGAAGCACCGGTGTCCACGGCAGGCGTCTGAGCCTGGGTGAAGGTGGCAAGGGCAAGCAGGGCAGTGGTGGCGACAAGGCCGGTCAGGCGATTCGGGGACATGATGCACTCCGTGCGCGGAAATGATATGGCAGCTACGCCGCAGCGCGGCGGGCGGATTGCTGATCCGGGGGCACAGCATAGGCGTACCCGTTCCACTTGAACAAGTCCTGTCCTCCAAGGAACCCTGCATGACGACTCACGCCAGCACCGCCGCGCCCCTGCATGCCCTCGCCCCCGTCGCCCTGATCATCGGGGCCGGCAGCCACATCGGCCGTGCTGCCCTGGCGCAGCTGCAGAGGCAACACCCTGACTGGCAGATTGTCGCCATCGCCCGGGATGCCAGTGCCCTGTCGGCGGGCCCCGGCCTCCAGGCGCTGCACACCGACCATTCCGAGGCCTCGCTGCAGCAGATCGTGGCACAGCTGGCAGACGTGCGGGGCCGGGTGCAGCGCGTCATCATTTGCCTGGGGGTGTTGCACAACGAACGCCTGCGCCCGGAAAAGCGGCTGGAGGATCTGCAGGCAGACACGGTGCTGGAATACCTGCGCCTGAATGCCGTGCTGCCGGCGCTGTGGCTGAAGCATCTGTTGCCCCTGCTGGCTGGCACGCAGCCGTGCAGCGTGGCCGTACTGAGTGCACGGGTGGGCAGCATTGCCGACAACCGCAAGGGCGGCTGGTACGGCTACCGCGCGTCCAAGGCTGCGCTGAACATGCTGCTGCAGACCACCGCCATCGAGTACGGCCGGCGCGCGCCCAATGTCAGCCTGCTGGCCTATCACCCCGGCACCGTGGACACGCCGCTCTCGGCGCCCTTCCACCGCAGCGTGCCCGAGGGCGCCCTGCAGAGCCCCGCGCAGACAGCCGCCTGCCTGCTGACGCAAATGGCTGCCCCCGGCACGCCCGGCAGCGCGCGCTTCGTGGACTATGCCGGCGAGAGCGTGCCGTGGTGAATGCCGCAGACGACGGCGTGCAGGGCAATGCCCGCTTTCGCAAGCCGGGCGCCTGCCTGCTGTGTGGTCGCTCGACCCTGCTCACCTTTCATCATTTGATTCCGCGCAAGATGCATCGGCGCGTCTGGTTCCAGAAACACTACAGCCGCGAGGAGCTGGCCAGCGGCATCTTCATCTGTGCGCTGTGCCACAAGGGCATTCACAAGACCTACGACGAGATGACCCTGGGCAAGCAGTTCAACACCCCGGCGCGGCTGCTGCAGGACGCGACCCTGCAGCGCCATTTCGCCTGGGTGGCACGGCAGAAGTGATCAGGCCACCCCGGGCTGCGTGAGCGAGCGCAGGGCGGCGGCCCGACTGCCCTCGAAGTCAGGACTCAGTGGCAGCGCCTGCAGCCAGGCGGCCGCCGCGCTGGCCTGCGGGTGGAAGAAGTTCAGATGTCCCAGTTTGCGACCCGGCCGTGGCTGCTTGCCATACCAGTGACGCTGCGTGCCCGCGAGGGCAAGAGCAGCGCGGTCGGCGTCGCGCCCTATCAGGTTCACCATCACGCTGCAGCCCGGTTGCAGCGGCGTGACCAGGGGCAGGCCCGTGAGCGCACGCAGATGCAGCTCGAACTGGCTGATGGAGGCCCCGGCCTGCGTCCAGTGGCCGGAGTTGTGCACCCGGGGTGCCACCTCGTTGATCAGCAGGCCCTGGGGCGTCAGGAAGAACTCGATGGCCAGCACCCCTTCGTAGCGCAGATGCGTCATCAGCCGCGCATGGCAGCGCTCGGCCTCGGCCTGCCAGGGCGCGAAACGCTGCGGCTGCATCACACTGACCTGCAGGATGCCGGCGGCGTGGAAGTTCTCCGTGAGGGTGTAGAAGACCATGTCGCCCGCGCGGTTGCGGGCGCCCACCAGGGACACCTCGGTGCTGAAGTCGATGCAGCGCTCGGCGATGGCTTCCGTCTGCCACGGGGGCAGCGTCGCGTCCTGAGCCTGCTGCGAGCGCCATTGCCCGCGGCCATCATAGCCGCCGCGCCGCTGCTTCAGCAGGAACTCGCCGCCCAGGGCGTGGCGCAGGCTGTCGAGGTCGGCCTGCGCATCCACCGGGCACCACGGCGCCGTGGGCAGGCCGAGCTGATCGAGCAGGGCCTTCTGCGACTGCCGATCGGCCAGCGCGGCGAAGGCCGGGGCATTGCGCCAGCGCGGATGGGCCAGCAGAGCGCGGGTGCACTGCGTGTCCGGCCAGTGTTCGCGCTCGGCGGTAATGCACAGCGGGTCGGCCTGGGCGAGTCGCTCCCCCGCCTCGATGTCGGCCGGGTCCACCACGCGGACACCAATGCCGAGACGGCGCCCGGCATCCTTGAGCATGCCGCCCAGCTGTCCATCCCCCAGCACCCAGACCTCGCTCACGGTGCCAGCACCAGCGGCTGGGTGTCATTCATGACGCGCGCCGTCTGTTGCTCGCGCCAGGCGTTCAGACGCTGACGCAGGGCGGCGTCGTGCAGCGCGAGGATCTGTGCCGCCAGCAGGCCGGCATTGGCCGCCCCGGCGGTGCCGATGGCCAGCGTGCCCACAGCCACGCCGCGCGGCATCTGCACGATGGAGAGCAGACTGTCCAGGCCATTGAGCGCCTTGCTCTGCACCGGTACGCCCAGCACGGGCAGCGGGGTGCAGGCGGCAACCATGCCCGGCAGATGGGCGGCGCCGCCGGCGCCAGCGATGATCACCTGGATCCCGGCCGCCGCCGCGCCCGAGGCGAACTGGAACAGCTTCTGCGGGGTGCGGTGGGCCGAGACCACCTCAGCGCTCCAGCCCGCCTGCAGCTCGTCCAGCAGGACGGCGGCGGCGGACAGGGTGTCCCAGTCATTGCGGGACCCCATGACGATGGCAATACGTTCAGACATGTCGATCTCCTTGAAGTGAGTCAGGCAACAGCTTGCAGCCACTGGTGGTAGAGGGGGATCCCCAGCAGCACGTTGAACGGGAAGGTCACTCCCAGCGCCGCCAGCATGGCCAGGCCAGTATTGGCCTCGGGCATGGCCTTGCGCACGATGGCCGGGGCGGCGATGTAGGACGCGCTGGCGAACAGTGCGGTCAGCACCAGCGCACTGCCGGCCGGCAGCTCGAGCAGCAGGGTCACGCCAATGCCGCCCCAGGCCAGCCCCAGCGGGGCGAGTGCGGCGAACACCAGCACGCGCCAGTGCTGCAGTGGCAGCGGGCGACAGACGGTGGCCGTGCAGATGCCCATCTCCAGCAGGAACAGGGCAAGGAAGGTCTGGAAGCCGCCGATCAGGGCCGGTGCGATGGGCGCCAGGCCGACCGGACCGTAGGCCCAGCCCAGCAGGATGCCACCGCACAGCAGCAGCACGCCGCGATTGGTCAGGGCCTCGTGCCAGACGCTGCCGGTGCTGGTCGGCGTGGCACTGTGGCGGCGATGGAACAACAGCATGGCGACGATGCCGGGCAGCTCCAGCACCACCAGGTAGAGGCTGGTCTCGGGCAGCAGCGGCAGCGCGCGGGTGTCGGCAAAGGCCACGGCCACTGCGAAAGTGGCGGCGCTCACCGAGCCATAGTGGGCCGCGAGGCTGGCGGCATCGGCCTGGTTCAGTGCCACCAGCCGGCACAGCAGCGGGTAGAGCAGCAGCGGAATCAGCGCCCCGCACAGGGCGATCAGGGCCAGATCGCTCCCCTGCACCGCGCCGGTATGGCTGTGCAGGGACAGACCGCCCTTGATGCCCAGCGCGAGCATCAACAGGATGGTCAGGGTTTCATAGATGGCGCCGGGGACCTTGAGGTCGGATTTGAGCAGGCCCGCGACGAGGCCGAGGGCGAAGAAAGCGATGACGATATCGGGCATGGGGCGTACCGGGTGTTTGAGCGGTGGCGATTGTCCGGATGCCGACGTATATTTTCCAATAAATGTTTCTGCAAAATACCATTGATCATTATCTATGGAGCACTCCCATGAACATCCGCCATCTGAGTGTCCGCCAGCTGCAGGTCTTCGTCGCCGCCGTGCGCGCGGGCAATCTCTCTGCCACCGCCCGGGAACTGCATCTGACCCAGCCCACCGTGTCGCTGCAG
The DNA here is from genome assembly GCA_041175045.1 of Pseudomonadota bacterium. Classification (GTDB taxonomy): domain Bacteria; phylum Pseudomonadota; class Gammaproteobacteria; order Pseudomonadales; family Pseudohongiellaceae; genus UBA5078. The sequence continues at coordinate 8,114 of JBEDFR010000043.1, forward strand.
ATCAAGCGCCTGAGCGAAGTGCTCGGCGAGAAGCTGCTGGAACAACGCGACGGCCGCCTGCTTCCCACCGACGCCGGGGCCGCGCTCTACGACGCCGCCAGCGACGTGCTGAATCGTCTGGAGGAACTCGGCAGCACACTGGACCGGGTGCGCTCGGGCGAGGCCGGCCACATCAGCATCGGCCTGGTGACCACGGCAAAGTACGTGGTGCCGCGCATCCTCGGGGCGTTTGCGCGGGTGTACCCGCAGGTGCAGATCACGCTCAACATCGGCAACCGCGCCCATGTGCTGCAGCGCTTCGTGCAGCAGGCCGACGATCTTTATCTGTTCAGCCACCCGCCCAGCGGCGAGCATGTCAGCGCCACCCGCATCATCAAGAATCCGCTGCAGATCATCGCGCCACCGGACCACTGGGCCGCGAGCCGCAGCATCCTGCGCTTCGAGGAACTGCTCGGCGAGCGCTTCCTGATCCGCGAGCCTGGCTCGGCCACCCGCATGATGTTCGAAGCCTGGCTCAGCCAGGAGGGCCTGGCGCTGCGCCAGACCCTGCAGATCGAGAGCAACGAGGCCATCCGTCTCAGTGTGGCTTCGGGCCTGGGGCTGTCGGTGATCTCGGAACACACGCTGCAGGAAGGCCGGGAAAACTTCGCAGTGCTGCAGGTCGCCGGCTTTCCGCTGCACAGTCACTGGTATCTGGTGGAACACGAAGGCCGCCGCCTGGGCCATGCCGCCCAGCGGCTGCGCCAGTTCATCGGCGCCCATCTGCAGGACTGCATCAGAACCGACTGGATCGCGGAGGCGTATACGCAGGGCCGACCACTTGCACAGGCAGCTGCAACCCCATGATGACCGCCACCTCTCCCCTCGCCCTGGCCCGTATCGAGGCCGCACTGCGCAACGCGTTCGTGGCCGATGCCCTGGCCATGCCTGTGCACTGGTTCTACCACCCGGCCGACATCGACCGTGCCTTCCCCGGCGGCATCCAGGGGCTGGAGCCCGCGCCGGCCCGGCATCCGTCCTCCATCATGCCGCTGCACTCCACGGCGCACGGCGGGCGCGGCGCCCAGGGCGGACAGCGCGACATCGTCGGCGAGGTGATCCTCAAGGGGCGACGCCCGTTCTGGGGCGTGCCAGGCATGCATTACCACCAGGGCATGCAGGCCGGCGAGACCACGCTGAACGCCCAGTGCACCCGGGTGCTGCTGCGCCGCCTGGCGGCCGATGGCGGGCGCTACGACGCGGCGCGCTGGCTCGACGACTACATCGCCTTCATGACCGCCGAGCCGCCGCTGCACAACGACACCTATGCCGAGTCCTGGCACCGCGGCTTCTTCGCCAATCTGCAGCGCGGCCTGCCGCCCGAGCGTTGCGGGGCGCAGACCCACGACACCGCGTCGGTGGGTGGGCTGGTGAGCATCGCTGCCCTGTTTCTGGCACTGCGCCGCCACGGCGCCACGCGGGAGCAGGCACAGGCCAGCTGCCGCCAGCATCTGTTCCTGAGCCATCCGGACGAGTCCCTGGGCAAGGTCTGTGACGACTACGTGGCGCTGCTCGACGCCCTGCTGCTGCGCGACCCCGCGAGCGACGCCGGCGCCCTGCTGCTGGAAACGGCCCGGCGCAGTCGGCGTCTCGACCTGGCGGCGCTGGTGGCCAGGGGCCGTGACGACCGCGACATCGTCGGCCGCGTGTTCTCCAGTGCCTGCTATATCAGCGACTCCTGGCCGGCCGTCCTCTTCCTGGCGTACAAGTACCGCGACAGCCCGCGCGCCGGCCTGCTGGCCAATGTCAATGTCGGTGGCGACAACGTGCATCGAGGCGCCGTGCTGGGGGCCCTGTTCGGACTGCTGCACGCACAGGCGCAGGAAGACTGGTTCGCGCAACTGCAGGCGCGCGACGCCATCGCGGCCGAGATCCGCGCGCTGACGGGCGCCTGAGCGGGTTTACCCGGTAGCCGCTAGTGAGTAAGCTGCCGGCCTTGCGCAAATCCGACTCAAGGAGTATCCCCGTGAACCGTTCCTCCCCGCTGCTTCCTTCCCTGTTGCTGGCCGGCCTCGTGCTGCCGGGCAGTGCCCTGGCCACCAACGGCTATTTCACTCATGGCTTCGGCGTGCGCTCCCAGGCGGCGGCCGGCGTGGGCATCGCCCTGCCCCAGGATGCCCTGGCAGCGGCCAACAACCCGGCCGGCACGGCCGCTCTCGCCAACCGTCTGGACCTGGGCGCCACCTGGTTCCGTCCGTCACGCGGCGCCACCATCAGCGGCAATATGGCAGGGGCCAACGGCCGCTACGACGGCAATGACACCGAGAACTTCCTGATCCCCGAGCTGGGCTATGTGCGCCAGCTGTCCGATCAGCTCTCCTTCGGCTTCGCCCTGCACGCCAACGGCGGCATGAACACCGACTACGGCCGCAACCCCTTCGGCGCCTTCGGCTCGCGCGGCGCTGCCGGCGTCAACCTGGAACAGCTGTTCGTCACCCCGTCGCTGGCGTGGAAACTGGATGCGCGCAACACCGTCGGCATCGCCACCACGTTCGCCTGGCAGCGCTTCGAGATGAAGGGCGTGCAGGCCTTCGACAATCCCTTCTTCTCCGCCGCCCCGGGCGATGTCAGCAACAAGGGCACGGACTATTCCCGCGGCTGGGGCTGGAAGCTGGGCTACAGCGGCGCGCTGACCCCCACGCTGACCCTGGGCGCCACCTATGCCTCACGCCTGGACATGAGCCGCTTCAGCAGCTATCAGGGCCTGTTCGCCGAGCGCGGCGGCTTCGACATCCCGGCCTCGTATGGCGTGGGTCTGGCCTGGAAGGCCAGCGACAGGACCACGCTCGCCAGCGACTGGCAGCGCATCGAGTACAGCGACGTCAAATCGGTAGGCAATCCGCTGGCCAATCTGCTCACTGGCAATCCGCTGGGCAGCCGCAACGGCGGCGGCTTCGGCTGGCGCGATATCAGCGTGATCAAGCTGGGCGTGGTGCATGCGCTGAACAATGTCTACACCCTGCGCGCCGGCGTGAGCCATGCCCAGCAGCCGATCCCGCGCGCCGAGACCTTCTTCAACATCCTGGCGCCGGGCACCATCGAGGATCACGCCTCCGTCGGTATCAGCGGGAAGACAGCCAGCGGCGGCGAGTGGTCTGTGTCTTACACCCACGCGTTCAAGGAGCAGGTGAACGGCTCCGGCTCCATCCCGATGCCCTTCGGCGGTGGCGAGGCGGACCTGTGGCTGAAGGAAGACATGCTGAGCGTGGGCTACACCTTCGCGCTCTGAGCGGCGCTTGCCCTGACAAGAAAGGCCGGTGCCCCTGCTTGGCGGCAGCGACACCGGCCTTTGTCGACTGCGGGCCAGTCGCGTTCAGCGACCCCGCAGCGCCATGACCCGAGGGTGGAAGTAGCCGACCAGGCAGCCGCTGGTATCCGGCACCTCATTCATGTCGATTGCTCCCCCCGCGTACAAGGTTTCCAGCGCATCGGCCAGGAACTCCTGCCGCGCCTCCAGATGCCGCACCTCGTAGCTGAACTGATCACTGATAGGCCCCCGATACAGCACCTCGCGGGTGCGCGGCTCGATGATGAACACCTCCGCCGTGCGCTCCACGCCCAGGGACCAGGCCACGGTCTGATCCTCGTCCTTGAGCACGGGCACACGAATGTCATTCATCTCCACCTCCTTCTGGATGCGGTGCATGTCGTCCTGGACAAACACGTTCAGCATCACGAAGGCGACGTTGCGGCTGCGGTACTGCTGCCACAGCTGCTGATAGGCCGGCACCGAATTGCGGGCAATCGGGCAGCCACTGCCCTGAATGTAGAGCACCAGGTAGTCGCGGTCCTCGTACTCGCTCAGGGTGTGGTTGATCATCATCTGGTCCATCAGGCTGAAGTGCTTGATCGAGCCAAGCGACTCTTCCCCGCGCGCAATGTCGGTGACGCCCAGCAGGGCGAACAGCAGAGCTTGCACGCGAAGTGGTATGCGCATCATCGTCTCAGCGTCCGTTCAGGCGGATGAACTTCTGCACCCGGTGGCCGGTCTGCACTTCGCCGGTGAACAGATTGCCATTGGAGTCGAAGTCCATGTTGTGCACCCAGTCGAACTGGCCTGGCTGACGGCCACCTGTGCCCCAGGAATACACCGGCTCCAGGGTCTGGCGGTCCAGCGTCCAGATCAGGTTGTTGGTGCCGTCAGGCACGTAGACAAAGCGCTGCTCGGTGTCCAGCGGGTCGAATTCCATCTCCCAGGTAGTGCCCGGCCCGTAGGTCTGCGGCGCCAGCACCGACTCGCTGACATAGGTGCCGTCCTTGCGGAACACCTGGATGCGATTGCTGGGACGGTCGCTGATGTAGACATGGTCATCGTCGGAGATGGCCAGGCCGTGAACCGGAGTGCGCCAGGTGCGGCTGGGCGGCGCAGACGGGTCCCACACGCCGGGATTCTCGTCCACGGGCGGTTCGCCATAAGCGCCCCAGTGCCGCCGATAGGCGCCTGTCTCGGCATCAAACACGATCACGCGGCGGTTGCCGTAGCCGTCGGCCACATAGATCTCGTTGGTCTCGGGATCCACTTCCATCACCGCCGCGCGGTTCACCGAGTCCGTGTCATTGCTGCCTTCGTTCATGCCGACACCGCCGATGGTCAGCACCAGTTCGCCCTCTTTGGTGAACTTGTGCATGTGGTGGTCATCGGTGCCGTTGCCGGCCACCCAGACGAAGCCCAGATGGTCGACATGAATGCCGTGCTCGCTGTTGAACCACTCGTACGCATTCGTCGCGCTGGCACCCCAGGCGTGAATGACCTCACCCGCCGGGTTGAAGGCCAGCACCGCCGGGGCGGTGGTGCAGCACAGGGACTGCAGCGGCGAGTGGCCCCAGTTCTGGTCACGCACGCTCTGCAGGGGCGTGGAACCGGCATTGGTGCTCTGCACCGTCCAGGGCCGGTGGATGATCCAGACATTGTCATCGGCATCCACGGCCGTGCCGGCCACCTGGCCGATGATCCAGTTGTTGGGGAGGGGTTTGGGCCAGAACGGGTCGACGGCAAACTGCGCCACGCCTTCCGGGACTTCGGGACCCGAAGCATCTTCGGGCATGTGCGGTACGGTGAGGGTCTGCGCCTGGGTCACGAGCGGGAACGCCGCCATGGCCAGCAGCGCGCAGCCCGCGGTCAGGCGAGCAGCAGTGCTTTTCATTTTCAGGTTTACTCCGTTGTTTATTGTTGTTGTCAGTGTCCTGCGTGGTCCTGCGTGCCGGAGTATGGAAGTGGCGCAAACGGTCTGTCCACGAATTTGCGCCCATCTGTCTGGAATCACCGGTTTGAAAGAGAATTGACTTGCCGCGACCGAGCGGCCCTCGTTATTCTCGCCGCCTTTCCCGCAGCTGCCCGGTTTTCCTCGCCATGAAAGATCTCACCCAGGGTTCCATCCCCCGCACCATCATCAGCATGGCCGCCCCCGTCGCGGCCGGCATGATCTTCCAGACGCTCTATCTGCTGGTGGACCTGTACTTCGTCGCCGCCCTGGGTGACGACTCGGTGGCGGGCGTCGGCGCCGGCGGCACCCTGATGTTCATGATCATGGCCCTGACCCAGATCCTGGGCGTGAGCGCCGTGGCGATGATCTCCCAGGCCGTGGGCCGCAAGGACCGCGAGCACGCCAATCTGGTATTCAACCAGTCGCTGATGGTGGCGGCGCTGTTCGCCCTGGTGACGCTGGTCGGCGGCTACGCGGCAGCCGACGCCTACATGCGCGGCGTGGCCTCGGACGAAGGCGCCGTGCACGAAGGCGTGATCTTTCTGCACTGGTTCCTGCCCGGCATGGCGCTGCAGTTCCCGCTGATGGCCATGTCGTCGTCGCTGCGTGCCACCGGCCTGGTCAAACCCGGCATGGTGGTGCAGGTGCTCACCGTGGTGCTCAACACCGTCCTGGCCCCGATCATGATCGCCGGCTGGGGCCCCGGCCCGGCCCTGGGCGTGATGGGCGCGGGGCTGGCCAGCTCGATCTCGGTGTTCGTCGGCGTGGTGCTGCTGACCGGCTATTTCATCAAGCTGGAAAAATACGTCTCCTTCGAAACCTCGCTGTGGAAGCCCCGCGTGGACATCTGGACGCGCATGTTCAATATCGGTCTGCCGGCCGGCGGCGAGATGGTGCTGCTGTTCGTCTATTTCTCGGCCGTGTACTGGCTGATCGCCGACTTCGGCGCGGCAGCCCAGGCCGGCTTCAGCATTGGCGGGCGCATCATGCAGTCCATCTTCATGCCCACCATGGCCATTGCCTTCGCCCTCGGGCCCATCGTCGGGCAGAACTTCGGCGCCGGCCGCCACGACCGCGTGCGCGAGACCTATTTCAAGGGCATCGCACTCTCCAGCGCCCTGATGCTGCTGGTGACCATTCTGATGCAGTGGAAGCCGCAGCTGCTGGTGATGGCCTTCACCGACGAGGCCGAGGTGATCGAAGTGGGCGCCGTGTTCCTGCAGCTGATCTCGCTGAACTTCATCGCCCAGGGCATCGTGTTCTCCAGCTCGGGGGTGTTCCAGGGCCTGGGCAATACCCGCCCGGCCATGCTCAGTTCCCTCATCCGTGTGCTGGTGTTCCTGCCCCTGGCGGTCTACTTCAAGTACCAGAGCGACTATCACATCAACCAGGTGTGGTATGTGTCGATCCTGTCGGTCACTGCCCAGGCCCTGGCCGGCTACCTGCTGGTGCGGCGTGAATTCCGGCTGCGCCTGCAGCCGGCACCCCCGGCGGCCACAGGAATTTGAAAATTCAGTCAGCACTCTTCGGAATCGAGTAGAGCGCGGCGCGGCGATCTGGTTCAATCCGGCCGACTCCAGACGAGCCCCGCCGCAGCCTGACTGCCCGGAAGAACATCCCATTGCGAGAGGTCACCCCCATGCCCATGCTGTCCCCCGTTTCCCTGCGTCGCCCCCTGCTGCTGCTCGGCCTGTGCCTGAGTCTGCCGGCGGCCTGGGCGCAGTCCACCGTGCCCGTGAACGATGCCCGCATCCGTAACGCCGACGACTACCCCGGCGACTGGCTCACCCACGGCCGCACCTACACCGAACAGCGCTTCAGCCCGCTGGACCAGATCAACCGCGACAGCGTCGCCGGCCTCGCCCTGGCCTGGTCCGCCGACCTGGACACCAGCCGCGCCCAGGAAGCCACGCCCATCGTGGTGGATGGCCGCATCTTCGTCTCCACCGCCTGGAGCAATGTGAAGGCCTTCGACGCCGTGACCGGCGCACCGCTGTGGAGCTGGGACGCCGCCGTGGACCGCGCCAAGGGCGCCGATGCCTGCTGTGACGTGGTGAACCGGGGCGTGGCCTACTGGGAAGGCAAGGTCTATGTCGGCACCCTCGACGGCCGCCTGGTGGCGCTGAACGCCGACACCGGCGAGCAGGTCTGGTCCACCGCCACCTTCGACCCGGCCCTGAAATACACCATCACCGGCGCGCCCCGCATCATCAAGGGCCAGGTGATGATCGGCAACGGCGGCGCGGAGTACGGCGTGCGCGGCTATGTCAGTGCCTATGATGCCGACACCGGCGAGCTGAGCTGGCGCTTCTACACCGTGCCCGGCAACCCCGCCGACGGCTTCGAGAACGACATCATGGCCGCTGCCGCCAACACCTGGAACGGCAGCTGGTGGAATCTGGGCGGCGGCGGCACCGTGTGGGACGCCATTGCCTATGACCCGACGCTGGACCTGATGTACATCGGCGTGGGTAATGGCTCGCCCTGGAACCAGGCCCTGCGCAGCCCCGGCGGCGGCGACAACCTGTTCCTCAGCTCCATCGTGGCGCTGGACCCGGACGACGGCAGCTACCAGTGGCACTACCAGACCACTCCGGGCGAGACCTGGGACTTCACCGCCACCCAGCCCATCATGATTGCCGACCTGCAGATCGACGGCGCCACCCGCCGCGTGGTCATGCAGGCGCCCAAGAACGGCTTCTTCTACGTGCTGGACGCCGCCACCGGCGAGTTCATCTCGGCCGAGAACTTCATCAATGTGAACTGGGCCACGCACATCGACCCGGCTACCGGTCGCCCGGTGGAGAACCCCGACGCGCGTTACGAGCTGAGCGAGAACGGCTTCATCGTGATCCCCGGCCCCCTGGGCGGGCATAACTGGTATCCCATGGCCTTCAGTCAGAACACCGGCCTGGTCTACATCCCCGTCACCGAGAACTTCGCCGGCTACTACCCCGACCGCGAGTTCGTGGTGAACCCCACCGGCTGGAACACCGGCAATGACTTCGCACGCGGCGCAGGCCTGGTGCGCAGCGCCGCGCAGCGCCCCACCAATACCGCCTTTCTGATGGCGTGGGACCCAGTGGCGCAGGCAGAGCGCTGGCGCGTGACCCATACCGTGCCCACCGACGGCGCCGGCGTGCTGGCCACGGCCGGGGGTCTGGTGTTCCAGGGCAATCGTTCGGGCGAGTTCGTGGCCTACAACGACGAGACGGGCGAGCGCCTGTGGGCCGGCGTGACCCAGGCCGGCGTGATGGCCGCCCCGTCCACCTACATGGTCAACGGCGAGCAGTATCTGGCCCTGATGGTCGGCGCGCCGTCTGCCTTCGGCGGCAATTCCGGCGTGCCCACGGGCTTCTCGGTGACCACCACCGCGTCCACCAACAACTCCCGCCTGCTGGTGTTCAAGCTGGGTGGCACCGCCGCCCTGGCCACCGAGCCCGTGCCTCAGGTGGAGACCAGCACCGGCACCCGCGTGCTGCCGCAGACCAATGCCTCGAACGAAGTGATCGCCCAGGGCCAGCGCGCCTATGAGCAGATCTGCAGCGCCTGCCATGGCACCAATGCGGTGAGCAGCCGCGCCGGCGTGTTCCCCGACCTGCGCATGAGCGCGCGTCTGGGCGATGCCGCCGCATGGAACGCCGTGGTGGTGGACGGCATCCTGGCCGACCGCGGCATGGTGTCCTTCGCCGCGAGCCTGCGCGAGGGGGATGTGGAAGCGATTCGGGCGTTTGTGATCAGAAGGGCCAATCAGGATCTGGGGAACTGAGGTCGCGGCGCC
>JBEDFR010000044.1:0-25067 GCA_041175045.1 Pseudomonadota bacterium
AGCGTCACCCTGCACAGCCAGAGGCCTTGCTGAAGGCCGTAGGCCTGCGTGCGGGACAGCGCTTGCGCGTACTCGACGCCACGGCAGGCTTCGGACTTGATGCCTTCGTCCTGGCGAGTGCTGGATGTGAGCTGCTGATGCTGGAGCGCAACGAGCTGGTTCATGCAGTGCTGGCAGATGGCCTGCAACGCGCCGCTGTCAGCGAGGATGAGCGAGTGCGAGGCGCTGCCTCGCGAATGCATCTGTTGCATGCCGACAGCACCATGCTGGCCGCAGAGTCCCTGCCAGAGGTGCCGGACGTGGTGTACCTGGATCCGATGTTTCCCGCACGTCGGCGCAAGTCAGCCAAGGTGAAGAAGCCCATGGCGATGCTGCAGCAGCTGCTCGATGCCGAGCCCGCCGAGTCTGGCATGCTGGCCTGGGCCATGGGGCTTGGCGCGCGTCGCGTGGTGGTCAAGCGCCCGCGCATTGCGGGCTTTCTCGACGACGGCAAACCTTCCTATCAGCTGCCCGGTTCCTCGAACCGCTTCGATGTGTATCTCTGTCAGCCGAGCAGTCGCACCAGCACGTCCTCGTAGATGTTGCTGAGCGCGTCCAGATCGGCCACCCGTACATTCTCATCGACCTTGTGAATGGTGGCATTGCACGGTCCCAGTTCCACCAGTTGCGCGCCTGTGGGCGCGATGAAGCGGCCATCGGAGGTACCACCGGTAGTGGAGCACTCTGTGTCCAGCCCTGTGACCTGTCTGATGCTGGCCGCCACCAGGTCGATGAATGCCCCCCGCTGCGTCAGGAAAGGCTTGCCGGAAAGATGCCAGCTCAGGGAGTACTCCAGCCCGAAGCGGTCGAGAATCGCCTTGGTGCGTGCCTTGATGGTCTCTTCTGTCAAGGCTGTGGAATAGCGGAAATTGAAGGCCACCTCCAATTCACCCGGAATGACATTGTCCGTGCCCTTGCCGGCGTGAATGTTGGAGATCTGGAAGCTCGTGGGCGGGAAGGACTCGTTGCCTTCATCCCAGACTTCGCGGCACAGGGCGTCCAGCGGCGCCATCGCACGATGGATGGGGTTGCGGGCCAGGTGCGGGTAGGCCACGTGGCCCTGAATGCCATGCACAGACAAGCGTCCATGCAGCGAGCCGCGTCGACCGATCTTGATGACATCGCCGGTGAGCGTGGTGCTGGAGGGCTCACCGACGATGCAGTAATGAATCTTCTCCTGGCGCGCTTCCAGCACTTCCATGACCTTGACAGTTCCGTTCACGGCGCTGCCTTCTTCGTCACTGGTGATCAGGAAGGCGATGGAGCCGCGTGGCTTTCTGCCACTGGCAAGATAACGCTCGCATGCAGTCACCATGGCCGCGATGCTGCCCTTCATGTCGGCGGCGCCGCGCCCGTAGAGCAAACCATCGCGCACTTCGGGGATGAAAGGGTCCGAGGCCCACTGCGCGAGGGGGCCGGGTGGCACCACATCCGTATGGCCGGCGAAGGCGAATACCGGCCCCTCGCTTCCCAGCCTCGCCCAGAAGTTCTGCACATCACCGAAAGGCATGTGCTCCACCACGAAACCCATGGCCTCGAGTCTCCGGGCCAGCAGCTGATGGCAGCCGCCGTCACTGGGGGTGACGGAGGCTTTTTCGATCAGGGAAATGGTCAGTGCCAGTGTGGGGGACATGCTGTTCCTCGGTGCAGGCGCGGGCTGCATTGTCAGTTGTGAGTGTGAAGTTCTTCGTTGAGCGCAATCGCCGTCTTGTTGGCCTTGCACTCCACGGCACCAGTGACGGAATTGCGGCGGAACAGCAGGTCGGATTTGCCGGACAGCTCGCGCGCCTTGCGCGTGCCGACCACCTGATTGTCCTTGTCCAGCAACAGCACCTTGGTGCCGGCTGTCACATAAAGCCCAGCTTCGACGATGCAGCGATCGCCAAGAGGGAAGCCCAGGCCTGCGTTGGCACCGATGAGGCAGTCACGGCCGATGGAGATGACTTCCGTCCCACCGCCGGAGAGGGTGCCCATGGTGCTGCAGCCGCCGCCCAGGTCGCTGCCGGGACCGACCATGACACCGGCCGAAATGCGACCTTCCACCATCGCGGGTCCTTCCGTGCCCGCGTTGAAGTTGACGAAGCCCTCATGCATGATCGTGGTGCCCTCACCAATGTAGGCTCCAAGCCGCACACGCGCAGTATGGGCGATACGTACCCCCTTGGGCACCACGTAATTGCTCATCTTCGGGAACTTGTCCACCGACATCACCTCCAGCAGCTCGCCCTGCAGTCGCGCTTGCAGTTGACGCGCGGGCAGGTCGGCCAGATCGATCGCTCCCTTGTTTGTCCATGCCAGATTCTGCAGCACCCCGAAGGCGCCCGTCAGATTCAGCGAATGCGGCTTGTGCAGGCGATGCGAAAGAAGATGAAGCTTGAGATAGACCTCGGGGATGGACACCGGGGCTGCATCCTGCGCGATGAGCATCACGGTAAGATCGTGCTGCGCTGCTGTCAGTGCACGCAGCGTGTCCTGCAAGGACTGCGGGGCCACAGGCAGAAGTGCCGGGATGGCGGCAGGTGCGAGTGCGCAGACAGCATTGCCTGCGCTGTAGCCAGTGGCTGCGGCCACTGCCGCGGCGAAAACGGCGTCAGGCTCGCGCAGCACGATGGGGTAGAACACCTCGATGATCTCCCCGCGACTATTGCGCGTGCCGAGGCCTATGCCGAGGCTGTGCAGAGTAAGGCTTGCTGACATGTTGGAATCCTCTGAGTGAAGCTTGTGAATCAGGAATGCTCGAGCAGGGTGGCGAGGACGCTCGGGTCGGCAGAGCTCAGCCATCCCTCGGATGTTTGCAGCAGCGGGCGGCGGATCAGAGCAGGGGCTGTCTGCATGAGCGCGGGGGCGGTAGCCATCGAGAGTGTCAGACGCGTCTGTTGCGGCAATCCGCGCCAGGTCGTTCCCCGGGTATTGATCACGGTCGTCAGAGGGAGGGCCTGGAGCAGGGTGGCGCACAGCGCGGCGTCGATGCCGTCCTTGCGATAGTCGTGAAAGTGATAGGCGACGCCATGGGCTTCGAGCCATTGCCGCGTCTTGCGGATGGCGTCGCAATTGGCGATACCGTAGAGCGTCAGCATGGCTCAGTCACCCAGTTCCTGCCGGATGTCGTTCTGCAGTTTCTCGATCAGCTCCGGGTCCGTGATCTTGCGGTTGTCGGCGTCCAGAATGAAGAACAAGTCTTCCACGCGTTCGCCCAGTGTGGCGATGCGGGCGTTCTGCAACTGGATCTTGTGATCGGCGAAGATCTTGCCGATGGACGCCAGTATGCCGGGTTGGTCGATGCAGCTGATTTCCAGCGTCGTCCATGGTTTGTCGTCGGCATTGATGACCTCGGTTTCCACATGACGGCTGAAATGCTTGAGCTTGCGGTCGATGCGCTTGGTCGAGGCCTTCAGGTGCTGACTCGGATCCTGCAGATACTCGTCGATCAGACTGATGATCTGCTGGCGGCGCGCGGGATCGTTGCTGACCGCCGTGCCGTCGCTTTCCAGCACCGTGAACGTGTTCATGCAGTAGTTCTTGGCCGAAGTGAAGATGCGCGCGTCCATGATGTTGAGGCCGAGCTTTTCCATGGCGGAGGCGGTGCTCGCGAACAGGTGGTTGCGGTTCACGGTGTAGATGAAAATCTGGGTACCGCCCTCGTTGGGAGACTCGCTGACATCGTCCACGAGAATCAGCGTTTCCTGACCTTCGCTGCGTGCGATGGCTTCGGTATGCCAGGCGATGTTCGCGGTCGACTCGCGCACGAAGTATTCGTCATCGACATTGGCCCAGATGTGTTCGATCTGCTGATGGCTCAGGCCCCGATCAGTCAGTTTCAGGAACGCGCTTTCCTGCTTGTCCTTGATGCGATCGGCACGGTCGATGGGGTTTTCCAAGCCACGGCGCAGAGCCCTCTTGGTGCTCAGATAAAGCTGTCGCAACAGGGAGGCGCGCCAGGTGTTCCAAAGATTGGGGTTGGTGGCACAGATGTCCGCTACTGTCATGCAGTACAGATAGTCCAGGTGCAGCTTGTCGCCCACCGCGAGCGCGAATTGCTGAATGACTTCCGGGTCAGCGATGTCCATGCGCTGGGCTGTCATCGACATCAGCAGATGCTTGCCGATGAGCCAGGACACCAGCTTCGTGTCCCAGGCACTCAGATGATGCAGGCGACAGAATTCCGCGCCATCGACCATGCCCAGCGTGGAGTGATCGCCCCCACGCCCCTTGGCAATGTCGTGGTAGAGGCCGGCGATGTAGAGCAGTTCCACCTTGGGTAGTCGCTTGACGATGTGCGCCGCAATCGGGAAGCGCTCTTCCGCGCCCGGGTAGCGGAAGCGCCGCATGTTCTCCACCACCTGCAGTGTGTGTGCATCCACGGTGTAGATGTGGAACAGGTCGTGCTGCATTTTTCCAGTGATGGCGCCGAAGGCAGGCAGGTAGCGACCGAGCACGCCGTAGCGTGACATCCGCCGCAACTGGGAGGTCAGCTCGTGCGGGGAGCGCAGCAGTTCCATGAATAGGGTGATATTGCGCAGGTCCTTGCGGAACTTCTCGTCGATCATCACGCTGTGCTCGCGGATCAGGCGGATGGTGGCAGCACGCACACCCTTGATCTGCGGGTTCTGTGCCATCAGCACGAAGATTTCCAGCAATGCGAAGGGGAAACGACGGAACACGCCAGCGTTGGTGACTTCGATGTAGCTGTTGCGGATCTGGAAACGCTTGTTGATCAGTGTGATCTCTTCCTTCTCGCCCGCGCGCAGGATGGCTTCGTCGAAATGCTGCAGCAGCACGTCATTGAGACCGCGCAGCGTCGCCACGGCCCTGTAGTATTCCTGCATGAGTTTTTCGACGGCCAGGCTCTTCTCGTCATCCTCGTAGCCGAACATCCGTGCCAGGTCCTTCTGGCGGTCGAACAGCAGGCGATCCTCCTTGCGGCCTGCCAGCAGATGCAGGCCGTAACGAATCTGCCATAGCAGCCGCTCGCCGCTGACGAGGTCCTGATACTCCGAAGGCGTCAGGAATCCCAGACTCACAAGATCGGCAAGGGTGTCTGCCTTGTAATGGCGCTTGGCAATCCACGCGATGGTCTGGATGTCGCGCAGGCCACCCGGCGAGGCCTTCACATTGGGCTCCAAGGCATAGTCGATGTCGTAATATTTCTCATGTCGGGCGATCTGCTCGTCGCGCTTCGCCTTGAAGAAGGCCTTGGCGGGCCAGACATCATTATCCTGAGTCTGGAAGATCATGGCGTCGCGCAGGGACTGCGGGCCGACGATGGTGCGTGATTCCATCAGGCTTGTGGCTACGGTGATGTCCTTGAGCGCCTCCTGTCGGCACTGCGCGATGGAGCGCACGCTCTGGCCAATCTCGAGGTTGATGTCCCAGAGGAAAGTGAAGAATCCACTGATGGCAGCGCGGTAATCCTGATGGTTGTCGTGGCGTGTCAGCAACAGCAGGTCGATGTCGGAATGCGGGTGCAGTTCGCCTCTGCCATAACCTCCGACTGCCAGCAGGCTGACGTCCTCGGCCATGCCCCATTCGTAACGCTCCCAGGCGCAACGCAGCAGTTCATCCATGAACCAGGAGCGACCGATCACCAGTTGCACGATGTCGGCGTCTTCGCGATAACGCTCGTCCAGCACACGGCGCGCTTGCGCCAGCGCCTCCTTGAAAAGGGGTACCGGGTGGCTGCCATGCTGCAGACACAGGCGGAATGCAGCCGGGTCAAACAGGGCCTCGCGCAGGGCGAGTTCTGTAGTCAGTGGCGCAATGACAATGGCTGCCGGAGAAGGTGTGGGTGTCGCTGTGGGCGACAGACGGTCAGAAGTGTTCATCACTGCGCCGTGTCAGCACTTCCACGCCGTCGCTCGTGACTGCCAGGGTGTGTTCCCACTGGGCAGAAAGACGGCGGTCCCGGGTGGTGACCGTCCAGCCGTCGGACTTCGACAGCTTGGTGTGATGCGTGCCGGCGTTGAGCATGGGCTCGATGGTGAAGGTCATGCCTTCTTGCAGCACCAAGCCGGTGCCGGGCTTGCCAAAATGCAGCACCTGCGGATCCTCGTGGAAAACTCTGCCAATGCCGTGTCCGCAGTACTCGCGCACCACGGAGAAATGGTTGCTCTGCGCGAGAGTCTGGATGACATGCCCGATATCCCCCAGTCGCGTGCCGGGGCGCACGATCTCGATGGCCCGGTAGAGGCATTGCTTCGTTACGTCGAGAAGACGCGTCACATGGGCGGGCACTTCGTCGATGACGAACATCTTGCTGGTATCGCCGTGGAAGCCATCCTTGATGACCGTGACATCGATATTGATGATGTCGCCTTTCTTGAGGATCTTGGCATCGCTGGGAATGCCGTGGCATACCACATGATTCACGGAAGTGCAGATGGATTTGGGGAAACCGTTGTAATTGAGCGGTGCCGGGATGGCCTGTTGCACATTCACGATGAAGTCGTGACAGAGTCGGTCGAGCTCGCCGGTGCTGACCCCAGCCTGTACGTGAGGTCCGATCATTTCGAGAACCTCTGCCGCAAGCCGGCCGGCCACGCGCATTTTTTCCAGGTCTTGCGGTGTCTTGATGCTTATAGACATGGTGTGGGGTCGTTTCCGTATCTGGCAAAGCACTGCCGGGACATTCGGGGGCCGTGCAATTGTAAAGCAGGACATGCGCGATTGACACCGCCTGGCGGCAAGCAGGTGCGGCGGCGCAACCAATCCGGGCGCTTTATGTCCCGGGGTCGTTGTGGTATAAAGCGGCGCGCTTTGAAGCTCGCACGGGTTTCAAGGCGCGTTTCATTATCAACATCAACGTCGCACATATACCGACACATGTTTTCTGGGTGCCTCGCGCGCGGCAGCGTGCCTGAGGTGGAATCATGGGGTGTATGGAGGCCTAACCCGACACAAAGGAAATCACATGGCTACTGTTTCAATGAAGGAAATGCTCAAGGCGGGCGTCCATTTCGGACACCAGGCGCGTTACTGGAACCCGAAAATGAAGAAATTCATCTTCGGTGCTCGCAACAAGATTCACATCATCAACCTCGAACACACTGTCCCCGCTCTCAATGCCGCGCTGGAGCAGGTGCACACCCTGGCAGCTCGCAAGAAGAAGGTGCTTTTCGTAGGCACCAAGCGTGCTGCAGGCAAGATCATCAAAGAGCAGGCAGAACGCGCGGGCATGCCCTACGTCGATCATCGCTGGCTTGGCGGCATGTTGACCAACTACAAGACCATCCGTGGCTCCATCAAGAAACTACGTGATCTGGAAACCCAGGCGCAGGATGGCACGTTCGACCGCATGACCAAGAAGGAAGCGCTGATTCGTCGTCGCGACATGGAAAAGCTCGAGCGCAGCATCGGTGGCATCAAGGAAATGGGCGGGCTGCCTGATGCCTTGTTCGTGATTGACGTCGATCACGAGCGCATTGCCATCACCGAAGCCAACAACCTGGGTATTCCCGTCATAGGAATCGTCGATACCAACAGCAACCCCGACGGCATCGATTTCCCGATCCCCGGCAATGACGATGCCATCCGCGCCATTGAGCTTTACGCTCGTGCCGTTGCCGATGCATGCATTGAAGGTCGTGGCGATCTCAATGTTGTAAGCAGCGACAGCGAGTTCGTGGAAGTCAGCGACAGCGTTGCCGCATCCGAGCAGGCCAATGCCGCAAGCGCCTGAAGCACGCTGACACCTGGAGGGCGACCGACGACGGCGCCCTCTGTCCCATGATATTGCCGTCCGGCCGGGCCTGTGTCGGCAGTGTTGAAGCAGGGAAGAGAAGAGGGGCATGGCCCCTTTTTTTGATCCGCCGCATCACATCGAATTCATTTTGGAAACTGAACGAGGCAAGCAAATGGCAGAAATTACAGCAGGCATGGTCAAGGAGCTGCGAGAGCGCACCGGACTGGGGATGATGGATTGCAAGAAGGCGCTGGTGGAAGCCAACGGCGACATGGAAAAGGCCATCGACGATCTGCGCAAGGCGAGTGGTCTGAAGGCCGCCAAGAAGGCGGGTCGTATTGCGGCGGAAGGCGTGGTGCTGACCAAGGTATCCGAGGATGGCAACTTCGGCATCATCGTCGAAGTAAACAGCGAGACCGACTTCGTGGCCCGCGATGAGAATTTTCTGGGCTTCGCCAACAAGGTGCTTCAGGAAGCCTTCAATCGCCGTGAGTCCGATGTGGCTGCGCTGATGGCGGGCGATCTGGAAAAGGTTCGTGAAGCACTGGTGCAGAAGATTGGCGAGAACATCAATGTTCGCCGTATCCAGATCGTGGAATTCAAAGACCCGAACGCCGGTATCGTGGACTCCTATATTCACAGCAACAACCGCATCGCTGTGGTTGTCGCTCTCAAGGGCGGTGATTCATCCCTGGCCAAGGATATCGCCATGCACGTTGCGGCGGTCAACCCATTGGTGGTGCGTGCCGAGGACGTGCCCAAGGAGCTGCTGGCCAAGGAATCCGAGATCTACTCCGCTCAGGCCCGTGAAAGTGGCAAGCCCGAAGAGATCATCGAGAAGATGATCCAGGGGCGTCTGCGCAAGTACGTTGCTGAAGTCAGCCTGCTCGACCAACCGTTCGTGAAGGATGGCGAGATCACCGTGGCGGCGCTGCTGAAGAAGGCGGGTGCCGACGTGGTGAGCTTCATCCGCTATGAAGTGGGTGAAGGCATCGAAAAGGAAGAAGTAGACTTCGCCTCCGAAGTGGCGGCTGCTGCTGGCCTTTAGGTAAGTCTGAAAAGAGCGCTGCGAGGACGTCATGCCAATGCTGAAAGCCGACAAGAAATACAAACGCATCCTGCTCAAGCTCAGTGGCGAAGCGCTGATGGGAGACGCCGATTTCGGTATCGACCCGAAAGTGCTTGATCGCATGGCGGTGGAAGTCGGTCAGCTGGTTGGACTCGGTGTCCAGATCGGCATGGTCATTGGCGGCGGCAATCTGTTTCGCGGCGCTGCGCTGCACGCTGCGGGAATGGAGCGTGTCACCGGTGATCACATGGGCATGCTGGCCACGGTGATGAACGCGCTGGCCATGCGTGACGCCCTCGAGCGTGCCAGCATTGCGACGCGCGTGATGTCGGCCATTCCGATGAGCGGGGTGGTCGAGCATTACGATAGGCGCACGGCCATCCGGCATCTGCGGGCTGGGGATGTGGTGATCTTCGCGGCAGGTACCGGCAACCCTTTCTTCACCACGGACTCGGCCGCGTGCCTGCGTGGCATCGAGATCGATGCTGAACTGGTGCTCAAGGCGACCAAGGTGGACGGCGTGTATTCCGCTGATCCGCATCTGGTGCCGGATGCCGTCAAGTACGATCGTCTCAGCTTCGACGAGGTGCTGGACAAGAAACTCGGCGTCATGGATCTGACGGCAATCGCCCTGATCCGCGAACATGACATTCCCGTGCGAGTCTTCAACATGAACAAGCCGGGTGCGCTGCTGAACAACGTCATGGGGGTGCCTGACGGCACCACCATCGAGAACCTCTGAATACCCAAACTTTCTCTTCGCCCGCAACCATGGGGACAGCATGATGATTGACGACATTATCAAGGATGCCGAGCATCGCATGGACAAAAGTCTTGTCGCACTGGATACGGCTTTCAAGAAGATCCGCACGGGCCGTGCTCACCCGAGTCTTCTGGACACCATCATGGTGGCGTACTACGGCGCAGACACCCCGCTCAACCAGCTCGCCAACGTCACGGTGGAAGACGGACGTTGCCTGGTGGTGGTGCCCTGGGAGCGCAAGCTGATCTCCGAGGTCGAGCGCGCCATCATGAAGTCGGACCTCGGGCTCAACCCGTCCAACAATGGGGAATCCATCCGGGTGCCCATGCCGGCCCTGACAGAAGAGACGCGCCGCGAATACACCAAGCAGGCGCGTGCGGAAGCCGAGAACGCCCGTGTGGCCGTGCGCAACATCCGGCGCGATGCCAATGGCGACATCAAGGATCTGCTCAAGGAGAAAGCCATCAGCGAGGACGATCAGCGTCGCGCCGAGGAACGTATCCAGAAGCTGACTGACCGGTTCATCGCGGCCGTCGATGCGAGCTATGGCGTCAAGGAATCTGACCTGCTGTCCATGTAAGTACGGCCTCTCCACTCTCGGGACAGATCTGCCTGATGCCTACCCCCACATTGCTCAAGCCAGAAGCCGGTCAACTGCCACAGCACGTGGCTGTCATCATGGATGGCAATAACCGCTGGGCGAAGTCCAAGGGCCTGTCAGGTTCGGCCGGTCACCGAGCTGGCGCCGAGGCGGCAAGGGAGGTTGTCTATTCCTGCCTGCACCGGGGTATCAAGTACCTCACGCTCTTTGCCTTCAGCAGCGAGAATTGGCTGCGTCCCAACAAGGAAGTACGGGGTCTCATGGCGCTTTTTCTCGCCGTATTGAGGCGAGAGGAAATCAAGCAGTTGCACCGCAATAACGTGCGACTGTGCTTTATCGGCAAGCGTGAAAGCTTCGCTCCTGTACTGCAGCGACATATGCGGGAGGTCGAGGAGCTAACCCGCCAGAACACCGGCACCGTGGTAACAGTCGCTGCCGACTACGGTGGACAATGGGATATCGCCCGTGCCGCATGTCTTCTTGCCGAAAAGGTCGAGCAGGGGACAATGGCGGCGGCCGACATCGATGTGGCGCAGATTCAGAAAGTCATTTCCCTTGGCGATTGCCCGGCCCCCGATCTGTGCATCCGCACCGGGGGAGAGAGTCGCGTCAGCAACTTCCTGCTCTGGCAGTTCGCCTACACCGAACTGTACTTCACTGATTGCTACTGGCCCGAATTCGATGATGCCCAGTTCGAACTGGCCATGCAGGACTACGCGCGACGGCAACGCCGCTTCGGGCATCTCGACACGCCTTCGCGCAGCGATGAGCTGCCGACCCAGGGGAGCTCGCGTGGTGCTTAGAACCAGGGTCATCACCGCGCTGGTTCTGCTGGCCGTGCTGGCGGCGGCGACGTTCGGGACCAGTCCCTTTCAATTTGCTCTCTTCGTCAGCCTGGTATCGGGCCTTGGCGTGCTGGAATGGACCCGCCTGATGGGCCTGAGCAATCCGGTGCAGCGTGGTGTCTACCTGCTGCTGGTTCTGGCATCCATGTTCGCACTGGGCGTGGCCATGGGCCTGGGGCCCTCAGCGCTGATTGTCGAGCGTTCCGTGGTGCTCGCCGTGACCGGCATGGGCGTGGTCTTCTGGTGTCTTGCCGCCTGGTGGGTCATGCATTTTCCAGCATCACAGGTTCACTGGAGCTCGCGCCCTCGTACTGCGCTCATGGGACTGTTCACGCTGCTGCCAGTCTGGTGTGCCCTGATCCAGCTCAAGTATCTCAACAGTACCGGCTTTCTCGTGCTGGCCGTCATTGCCCTCGTCAGTTTCGCGGACATCGGCGCCTATTTTGTTGGTCGTGCCTGGGGCAACAGCAGGCTTGCACCGCAGGTCAGTCCAGGCAAGTCCTGGGCCGGTTTCTGGGGTGGCATGGGTGCGTCCGCGGTGCTGGCCTGCCTGCTGCTGGTGCCTGTGCATCGCTACGTGCAGGCGCTGGACCTGGTCGCCATCGTGCTGCTGCTGTTGACGGCAGCAGTCGTCGCGGTTTTCAGCGTTTTCGGTGATCTGTTCGAAAGCATGCTCAAGCGCAGTCAGGGCATGAAGGACAGTGGCAGTCTTCTGCCCGGGCATGGTGGCGTGCTGGATCGCATCGACAGCCTGACCGCGGCCGCGCCCTTGTTCGTGTTCATCCTGCTGCTGGTATTCGGGGAGTGGCGCTGGCAATGAGCGATCCTGTTCATCACGCGGGCCGTGTTGGCGTTTCCCGCAGTATCACCCTGCTGGGCGCCACGGGTTCCATCGGCAAGAGCACGCTCGAGGTCATCGCACTGCATCCGCAGTACTCGGTGTTCGCGCTGACCGCCAACAGCAATGTCGCGCTGCTGCTCGAGCAGTGTCTGCGTTTCTCGCCGCGCTATGCAGTGATGGTAGAGGAGCCCGCAGCTGAGCAGCTGGCCCGTGCGCTCGCACGTCGTGACAGTGCCACCCGAGTGCTGGCCGGTGCGCAGGGGCTTCTCGAGGTGGCAAGTCATCCCGAGGTCGATACCGTCATGGCGGCGATAGTCGGGGCCGCAGGCCTGCCATCCGCACTCGCGGCGGTTCAGCACTCCAAGAAAGTGCTGCTGGCGAACAAGGAGGCGCTGGTCATGGCCGGGGATCTGTTCATGGACGCTCTGGCACAGAGTGATGCCGTCCTGCTCCCGATCGACAGCGAACACAATGCCGTATTCCAGTGCCTGCCGCAGAATTTGCGGGCCACTGCCGACGCGCTGCGGGCACAGGGCGTTCGCCGCATCGTGTTGACGGCCTCGGGCGGTCCCTTCCGCGAATGGCCGCTGGAGGATCTGCATGCCGTGACGCCGGAGCAGGCCTGCAGGCATCCCAACTGGAGCATGGGCCGCAAGATTTCCGTGGATTCCGCCAGCATGATGAACAAAGGCCTGGAGGTTATCGAGGCGTGTTTCCTCTTTGGAGTGGGGCCGGAAATGGTGGATGTGCTGATTCATCCCCAGAGCATTGTGCACTCCATGGTCGAGTATGCCGATGGCTCCATACTGGCCCAGATGGGCAGTCCGGACATGCGGATTCCCATTGCCCACTGCCTTGCATGGCCGCAGCGCATCGCTTCGGGTGCCGCCTACCTCGATCTGACGCGGCAGGGCGCACTGCATTTCTTCAACCCGGACCTCGGGCGTTTCCCCTGTCTGCGTCTAGGTATCGAGGCTGCGCGAGCTGGCGGGACAGCGCCGACCGTTCTGAATGCGGCCAATGAAGTGGCCGTGGAGGCCTTCCTCAAGGGGGATAGCAGTTTCACTGCGATTCCCGCCATCATTGAGCAGACGCTGGCACAAATGACTTGTCGCAAAGCGGAGTCAGTCGATATGATTCGACAGGTCGACGAACAGGCGAGAATCCTTGCGCGACGCCTGATTCAACGGCACTGAACCTGACGCCGAAGCTTCGAAAGTCTCACGGAAGGCAGGCAGGACACACATGCAGCATGGCTGCAGACAGAGGTCGCAAGCGAAGGCAGCATGGCTCAAGAATTACTGATCAACATCGCGGCACTGATCGTGACCCTGGGCATTCTGGTCACGGTGCACGAGTTCGGCCACTTCTGGGTCGCACGACGCTGCGGCGTCAAGGTACTGCGTTTCTCCATCGGTTTCGGCAAGGCCGTGAAGACCTGGGTCGGGAAGGACGGCACCGAGTACGTGATCGCGCCCATTCCGCTGGGCGGCTACGTCAAGATGCTCGGGCGGGAAGACACGAGCATGGCTGATCTCGAAGCCATTACCGACGCCGAACGGCAGCAGTCCTTTTCCGGCAAGCCCTTGCGGCAGCGCATGGCAATCGTGGCGGCCGGGCCGCTTGCCAACTTCCTCCTCGCTATCGTCGTGTTCTGGGGAATAAATGTCGGCTACGGCCTGAGCGGCACCGCTCCCGTGATCGCCACTGTCAGCGCAGGCTCGCCGGCATGGGATGCGGGGCTGCGTGCCGGCGATGAAATTACAGCCATCGATGGGGTGCCAACGACCCTCTGGCAACAGGTGACGATGCAGTTGCTCGAGCGTCTGGGCGAAAGCGGCACTCTGCAGATTCAGGCCATCCCTGCCGGCGAAACTGCCGCGAGGGAGTTCAGAGTCGCGCTGCTGAACTGGCAATCCGATACCGCCGAGCCGAACCCGTTAGGGTCGCTCGGTCTCGTTCAATACGAGATTCCTGCTGTGATCGAAGGTTTGGTCGAGGGCGGTGCTGCCGCGCGTGACGGTCTCGTGCCGGGTGACAGGATTCTTGAGGCCGTCGGCCAGCCCGTCACCGGCTGGGTACAGTGGGTGCAACTGGTGCGCGCGAGCCCGGATCACCCGCTCGAGGTGCTTGTTCAACGGGGCAGTGACCAGGTGGCCCTGACAGTGGTGCCGGATCGGGTTACCGCCGAGGATGGCAGCAGCATGGGCAGCATCGGAGCCTTTGTACAGGAGTTCGATCTGTATGCCAGTCTGCCCCCGGAGCGCATTCGTGAAGTGAACTACAACGTGTTCACTGCGTTGATACCCGCGGTGCAGGAAACCTGGGACAAATCGGTGTTCGTGCTCGACTCCATGAAAAAGATGCTGCTGGGGCTTATTTCAGTCAAGAACATCAGTGGTCCTATCACGATAGCCCAGGTCGCCGGAGACACAGCCACTTATGGTCTAGAGGTGTATCTGGGTTTCCTCGCCGTCTTGAGCATCAGTCTTGGCGTGCTGAACCTGCTGCCAATTCCGGTGCTGGACGGAGGTCACCTGCTTTACTACACCGTGGAAGCCGTCATACGCAGACCAGTGCCGGAGCGCATTCAGGCCATGGGTCTGCAACTGGGTCTCCTGCTCATCTCGGGCGTCATGGTGCTGGCCATATACAACGATGTCAGTCGTCTCTTGTGACACCGGGGATCCTGCGCATTACTCTCTTTCCTTTTTGAAACAATATTCATGACAAGAAAGTTACTCAGTACCCTGGTGTTGTCCTCCATTACGGCCACCAGTGCCTACGGGCAAAGCTTCGTGATCGAAGACATTCAGATCGACGGTCTGCAGCGCATTTCCTCTGGAGTCGTGTTCGGTCTACTGCCCGTAGGCATTGGCGACGAGGTCAGTGAGCAGGTGCCTGCCGAGATCATCCGAGCTATCTCCGAGTCAGAATACTTCGAGGAAGTCGAGGTGGCCCGAGAGGGCAACGTACTGTTCATCTCCGTTCTCGAACGCCCCTCTGTCAGTGAGATCAACATCACTGGCAACCGCGTACTCAAGACTGATGACATCCTGGAAAACATGGCCACTGCGGAGATCAGTGAAGGGGGTATCTTTACCCGTGCCACCCTGGAAGCCATTCGTCAGGGCATACAGGAAGTTTATTCCGGCCGAGGTCGCTACGGCACCACGGTGGATATCGAGGTCGAGGAACAGCCTCGCAACCGTGTCGCCATCAACATGACGATCAACGAAGGCGAGGAGAGCCGCATTCAGTACATCAACATCGTCGGCAACAATGCCTTTGACGATGAGGAATTGCTCGCGCTGTTCGAATTAGGCAAGAAGCCTTGGTATAACCCGTTCAGCCGCCGCAATCGTTACTCGCGCGAGCAGTTCACGGGGGATCTGGAACGGCTTACTTCGCATTACATGGACAACGGTTACGTGCGCTTCAGCGTCGATTCCACGCCCGTTTCCATCACTCCTGACAACGAGCAGATCTACATCACCATCAATGTCACCGAGGGTGAGAAATATGTCGTCAATGAGGTGAACCTAGCGGGTGATCTTGTGAACGCGGAAGCCATTCTGCGCGCCTATACCGTGGTGGCGCCTGGCCAGACTTTTTCGCAGGCCCTGGTCACGGCGACCGAGGAATACATGACACAGGTGCTCGGCAATTTTGGCTATGCCTTTGCCGAGGTCAACGGGGAGCCGCAGATCAATGAGGAAGATCAGACGGTGGACGTCACCTTCTTCGTGGAGCCAGGCAATCGCACGTATGTGAATCGCGTGAATTTCATTGGCAATACAGCCACGGCAGACGACGTGCTGCGGCGCGAGATGCGGCAACTGGAAAGTGCGCCGGCCTCCAGTCAGTTGATCGAACTGTCAAAGGTGAGACTTGAGCGGCTGGGATACTTTTCCACGGTGGAAGTGGAAACCATCGAGTTGCCCGGGTCCGACGATCAGATTGATGTGCAGTACACCGTCGAAGAGCAGAACTTCAGCAATATTTCCTTCAGTGTTGGCTCGGGTGGCGGCGGTGACTTCTTCATCAGCTCATCCCTGCAGGCGCAGAATTTTCTTGGCACCGGGCGCACGGTTGGCATCGGTGTGAACAAGAGTACCTTCCAGAAGAGTCTGAATTTCAGCTACCTGGACCCCTACTTCACCGCCGATGGGGTAAGCCGGGGATTCAATCTGTTCCTGCAGGAACAGGATTCGCCCTTCAATATCGCCAGCTTTTCCACCAAGTCCTATGGTGGCTCGTTCAACTTTGCCTATCCTATCAGCGAGATCCAGCAGATCGGTTTCAATGTTGGCTATACCCACACCGAGCTGAGTTCCGGAGGGCTGTCGGTACAGGAAATCGAATCGAGTCCCAAGCTGTTTGATGGCGTCGATCTCTTCATCGTGAACCCGGCCAATCCGAATCCTTTCGATGGCCCAGTCGTGGATGGGGTCACCGGGCTGATAGCCAATCTGCCGAAAGAGTATCTCAATCTGAATCCGGAGCCTGGCTTCATCGACAGGCAGGGCACTGTATTCGATAATTTCTCGTTCTCCACGAACTGGCTGCGCAGCACGCTGAACCGCGGACAATTGCCGACCGACGGCACCTTCCAGCAACTGTCTCTTGAACTGACGACGCCGGGCAGCGATCTGGAGTATTACAAGCTCAATTATGCCGGCCAGTTCTATCAGCCATTGTGGGGGGATTTCGTTCTCGCCCTGCGTGCCAATCTTGGCTACGGCGATGGCTTTGGCAAGACGCAAGGGCTGCCGTTCTTCAACAATTTCTTCGCCGGTGGTCTTGCCCAGAATGGGGTGGTGCGAGGCTTTGACGAGAACAGCCTCGGGCCACGCAGTACGGATCCTCGGCGCTATCAGATCGGCAATGCCACGCTCAAGCGTGACGAGAATGGCAATATCATTCGCGACGCCCTGGGTATCGCGGAGATCGATCCGAACATCTTCGGTTATCAGACCATACCAGTGCTCGATGCGGATGGCAGGCAACTGGTCGATGCAAACGGCGTTCCGCAGGTGCAACTGGCGGTCGAGGACGTTGCCCTGAACCAGAGACTGGACGCATTTGGGGGTAATATATTGACTACTGGTAGTGTAGAATTACTCTTCCCGATTCCCTTTGTCACGGATCGCAGCAGGGTGCGTTCTTCCTTGTTCGTTGACGTCGGCAACGTTTTCTCTTCCAATTGCTCGCCCAGGCAAAGCCTTAGCAACAATTGCAGCGAATTCGATGTCGGACAGCTGCGCTATTCAATGGGTCTCAGCGTGACCTATCTGTCACCGTTTGGTCCGCTAACTTTTTACGTCGCCAAGCCATTCACCAAGGATGAATTTGACGATGAAAAGAATTTCGATTTTACGATCGGCGCCGGCTTCTGACAGCACCGGCAGAACAAGAACTAGGCAACGGCAGACGTCAGCCAATCAAGTCATTCGGAGATAAACAACGTGAAAAACTTCATCAAGGCACTCGCAGTGGCAGGCTCCATTCTGGTGGCGGGCAGCGCGTTTGCGCAGCAGCCGGTAGTGGGTGTGGTCAATCTGGAACAGGCACTTTTCAATTCGCAGGCCGCGCAGGAGTTGCAGTCTGCGATTCAAGAAGAGTTCCGCGACGATCAGACTCGCGCGGATCAACTCAACAGCGAACTCACTGCGCTTGCCGAGCGTGCCCAGCGTGATGAATCCATCATGAGCGATGCCGAAAAGCGCCGGGTCACTTCCGAAGCTCAGGAAAAGCAGGTGCAGCTGCAGATGATCGCAGAGAGGGTTCAAGCCGCCCTGCAGGAGCGCAACCAGACTTTCATCGAGAGCATGCGCGAGAACCTGGGCAATGCAATTCAGGCGGTGGTACAGGAAGGCGGCTACAACATTGTGCTCAATGCAGAAAGCGTAGCATTCTTCGACAATGCCTATGACATCACGGCGAAAGTGACTGCCAAACTGAACGAGCTCTCCCAGTAATATCTGGCGCAGAGAGGGTCTCACCAGGTGAGCACTTCCACTGTCCATACACTTGGTGAGCTGGCGGATCTGCTGGAGGTTCGTCTCGTTGGTGATCCTTCGATTCTCATCACTGGTCTTGCCACACTCAAGAGTGCGGTGCCTGGTCAACTGAGCTTTCTCAGCAATCCTCGTTACTCGTCTCATCTCGGTCAATGCCGCGCCTCGGCTGTAATAGTCGAGGCGGAGCACGCGAGTGCCTGCCAGGCAGCACAATTGATTTCCAGCACTCCTTACGTGACCTATGCTCGTGCGTCGCAGCTTTTCGCTGCCGCACGCAGGCCTGCGTCCGGCATTCATCCCACGGCTATCATCGCGTCTGACGTGCATCTCGCTGCCGAAGTCAGCATCGCAGCCCATGTGGTGATCGAGTCGGGTGTCAGGATAGGGACTGGTAGCGTGATTGGGGCGGGAAGCTATATCGGTGCCGATTCCACACTGGGTGAACACTGCATCCTGTACCCCAATGTCACCATCTACCAGGGTGTCGCGATCGGCAATCGCGTGGTGTTGCATTCATCGGTGGTGATCGGAGCTGATGGTTTCGGGTTTGCGTTCGACGGAAGGCGTTCGGTCAAGATTGCGCAACTCGGTGGGGTGAAGATCGGCGATGATGTGGAGATCGGTGCGGGCACCACGGTGGATCGCGGTGCTCTGGATGACACGATCATTGCGCACGGAGTAAAGATCGACAATCAAGTGCAGATCGCTCACAACTGCATTATCGGGGAGCACACCATCATCTGCGGCTGCAGTGCCATTGCAGGCAGCACGAGCATCGGCCGTTACTGCACCATCGGTGGTGGAGTGGGTGTTATCGGGCACCTGCAGATCGCGGACAAGGTCATGATCAGCGCCATGTCGCTTGTCAGCCAGTCGATCAGCGAAGCGGGCATCTACTCGTCTGGAACGGGACTTCTGGAATCTAAGGAATGGAAGCGCAACATCGTGCGGTTTCGCCAGCTTGACGACATGGCCAAACGTCTGCGTGAACTGGAAAAACTGGCACAGGGCAGACTAGCTGCCCCGGGCGACTCCGTCTGAAGAAGTCATCCGCTCAAGAACACCTGTTTCAGGAAAAAACACAATGATGAACGTGGAAGAAATCAAGGAATACCTGCCGCAGCGCTACCCGTTTCTGCTGGTTGACCGTGTGCTGGAGATCGAGCTCGGCAAGCGCATCCTTGCCTACAAGAATGTCACCGTGAATGAAGAGTTCTTCGAGGGGCACTTCCCGGGAAAACCCATCATGCCCGGCGTGCTGATCATAGAGGCGCTGGCTCAGGCTGCTGGCGTTCTGGGTTTCAAAAGTCAGGAAAAGAAGCCGAAGGATGGCTATCTGTACTATTTTGTCGGTGCCGATGAAGTACGGCTGAAGCGCCCGGTGGTGCCGGGGGACCAGCTGATGCTGGAAGCGGAAATCGTCACCAGCAAGCGTGGCATCTACAAGTTCAATTGTCGTGCCTTTGTGGGGAGCGAGACGGTGGGCACCGCAATCATCATGTGCGCAGAAAGGAAAAACCAAATTGATTGATTCACGCGCGATAATCGACCCCAGTGCGCGTCTGGCAGCAGACGTTACGGTGGGGCCGTGGTCCATCATCGGCCCTGGCGTCGAGATAGGTGAAGGCACGCAGATTGCTTCGCATGTCGTCATACGCGCCAACACACGTATTGGTGCCAGGAACCGCATATTCCAGTTTGCATCCATCGGCGAGGAGCCAGCTGACAAGAAATTCACCGGGGAGGAAACCTGGCTGGAGATTGGCTCTGACAACATCATCCGCG
This sequence comes from Pseudomonadota bacterium, assembly GCA_041175045.1. Classification (GTDB taxonomy): domain Bacteria; phylum Pseudomonadota; class Gammaproteobacteria; order Pseudomonadales; family Pseudohongiellaceae; genus UBA5078. The sequence goes on from JBEDFR010000044.1 coordinate 19,645, forward strand.
AAGGCGTGACGCTGCACCGTGGCACAGGATTTGGCGGCAGTTTCACCCGCATCGGCAGTTACAATCTGCTGATGCCCTACGTGCATGTGGCACATGATTGCATCGTAGGCAGCCACACCATCTTCGCCAACAACGTGGGCATTTCCGGTCACGTGGAAGTGGGTGATTGGGCCATCCTGGGCGGCTATGCCGGAGTCAACCAGTTCCTCAAGATCGGCGCTCACGCCATGATCGGTGGTATGACCCATGTCAGCAATGATGTGCCGGCCTATGTGATTGTCAGCGGCACGCCGCCCGAGGCGCGCAGCATCAATGCCATCGGGCTGGAGCGACGTGGATTCAGCAAGGACGCCATCACCCGTATACGTCGCGCCTTCAAGATAGTCTATTTGAAGCGGCTGACACTGCAGGAAGCACTCGCGCAGCTTGATCCGATGGCTGCCGAGTTCGTCGACATCAAGCTGTTTGTCGACTCCATTCGTGCCTCCACACGAGGCATTCAGCGCTGAGCAGGGAGACACGCGCGTGCGAGTCGGCATGATAGCGGGAGAGACATCCGGGGACATGCTTGGCGCGGCCCTGATGCAGGCGATTCGCAGACGCTGCCCGCAGGTGCAGTTTGAGGGCATCGGCGGGCCGCGGATGCTCGCCGAGGGGTTCCACAGTTTCTTTCCCATGGAACGGCTCTCGGTCATGGGCTTCATCGAGCCACTGGGCCGCCTCCACGAGCTCCTTCATATCAAGAAATCCCTGGTCCGCCATTTCCAGGAGTCACCGCCCGACGTATTCATCGGTATCGACTCTCCCGGATTCAATCTGCGCCTCGAACAGGAACTGCGGGATCTGGGAATCCGCACTGTCCACTATGTCAGCCCGAGCGTATGGGCCTGGGGGCAGAAACGCATTCACAAGATCGCCCGCGCTGTGGACCTGATGCTTGCGCTGTTTCCCTTCGAGACGGCCATCTATGAGCACCACCAGGTACCTGTGCGTTTTGTGGGGCATCCGCTTGCCGACACCATAGGCCTGGATGCGGGCGATGCCCTTCAGCGTGAGCGTGCGCGCGAAGCGCTCCGACTCGAGACAAACGGCCGTGTGATTGCACTGCTGCCGGGCAGTCGACGGGATGAGATACGCAGACTCGGCGCCGTCTTCATTGCCACAGCTCTGCGCTGCCTCGCGCAGGATCAGACCCTTCGCTTCGTCATTCCCTGCGCCAACGCGGAGCGGCGCGCCCAGGTCCTGGCGTTGCTGCAGGAGCACGGTGCCGGGGATGAGTTCATGGTGTTCGAAGGCAATTCCCAGCAGGCCATGCAGGCGGCTGACCTGGTGCTGCTCGCATCGGGCACCGCCACGCTGGAGGCCATGCTGCTGCGCCGCCCGATGGTGGTGTGTTACCGCCTTGCCTTGCTGACCTGGATGCTGGCCTCGCGCATGCTCAAGGTGCCCTATGTCTCTCTGCCGAATCTGCTTGCCGGTGAACGCCTTGTGCCGGAGCTGCTGCAGGATGAGGTGACGCCTGAAAAGCTGGCAGCGGCCCTGCAGGACTGGCTCGATCATCCTGCGCGACAGACTGCGCTGGCCGAGCGATTCGCGCAGATCCACCACATCATACGTCGTGATGCCAGTGCCCGGGCGGCAGCGGCCATTCTTGAGCTGGTGCAGCCGGAGATGCCCGATGCGCTGTGATCTGCTGGAGCCGCTGGACTGGCGTCATCCTTATCCCTGCGCGCCTCTGGCTCCGGTGGCCGGCGTCGATGAGGCGGGCCGGGGGCCGCTGGCAGGGGATGTGGTTGCGGCAGCCGTGATCCTCGACCCACAGCGCCCGATCAGCGGGCTGAACGACTCCAAGAAGCTGTCCGAGAAGGCACGCGAGTCTGCCTTCGAGCGTATCGTCGACAAGGCCCTGTGCTATTCTCTCGGCCGTGCCACAGCAGCGGAAATCGATACCCTCAACATCCTGCAGGCCAGCCTGCTGGCCATGTGGCGGGCAGTAGAGGGCCTTGGCAAGCAGCCTGCCCATGTCTATGTCGACGGATTGCATTGCCCGCGCTGGCCGTACTCCTCGCTGGCGGTGGTCAAGGGCGACTCCCGCGTGGACTGCATCGCCGCAGCCTCCATTCTTGCCAAGGTCACCCGAGATCGCGAGATGCAGGTTCTGGACGAGCGCTACCCGGGCTATGGCTTTGCCGTGCACAAGGGCTATCCCACCGCCGGGCATCTGCAGGCGCTCGCACGATTGGGACCCAGCCCCGTGCATCGCATGAGTTACGCGCCGGTGCGTTGTGCACTGGGCACGGTGAACGCCACGCCTGTCATTGCCACACTGGAATTCTGAGAAGCCGTTTCGCATGTCACTGTCCTCTGCCTTCGTTCATCTGCGCGTCCACACGGAGTATTCGATCGTGGACAGTGTCGTGCGCATCGACGATCTGGTGCAGCAGGTGGTGGCGTCCGGCATGCCGGCGGTTGCCATCACTGACCACGTCAATCTGTTCGGTCTGATCAAGTTCTACAGCGCTGCCATGAGTGCCGGCGTGAAGCCGCTGTGCGGCTGCGATGTGCTGGTCGAGAACGATGAGAATCCGCAGCGACCCTTTCCTCTGGTATTGCTGGTGCGCAACAAGACGGGTTATCGCAATCTGACCGAATTGATCTCGCGTGCCTACACGGAAAAATCCGCCTCCGGCCTGGTCACTGTCCGCCGCGAATGGGTGGAGGAACGCGCTCACGGGCTGATCGCCCTGTCGGGTGGTCGCGAAGGCGAGATCGGGCGTCTGCTGCAGGAAGCACCGGCGCAGGCCCCTGCGGCACTGGCGCGCTGGATGCAGTGCTTTCCTGACAGTTTCTATCTGGAGCTGCAGCGCACGGGACGCGAGGGCGAGCAGCGCTACATCGAGGCTGCCGTGGCGCTCGCTGCCGCCGCGCACTGCCCTGTGGTCGCCACCAACGATGTGCGCTTTCTGCAGCGTGACGACTTCGAGGCCCACGAAGTGCGCGTCTGCATCAATGAGCGTCGCACCCTCGATGACCCGCGCCGTTCGCGCAATTACAGCGAACAGCAGTATCTGCGCAGCCCGGCCGAGATGGCCGAGCTGTTCAGCGATCTGCCCGAGGCCATCGAGAACACCCGCGCCATCGCCATCCGCTGCAATCTCGAGCTCGAACTGGGTAAACCCTATCTGCCGAATTACCCGGTGCCGCCTGGCGAGACGGTGGATGCCTTCTTCCGCAGAGTAAGTCGTGAGGGACTGGATGTGCGGCTGGCAAAACTGCTGCCGCATGAGCGCTTTGCTGGAGAACAGGCTCTACAGGAGCGCGAGCTGGCCTGCCAGAAATACTACGAGCGGCTGGACTTCGAACTGGATGTGATCATCCAGATGGGCTTCCCTGGCTACTTCCTCATCGTGATGGAGTTCATTCAGTGGGCCCGAGACAACGACATACCTGTCGGTCCCGGCCGGGGTTCGGGTGCAGGCTCCATTGTCGCCTATGCGCTCGGCATCACTGATCTCGACCCTCTGCGCTATGACCTGCTGTTCGAGCGTTTTCTCAATCCCGAGCGCGTGTCCATGCCGGACTTCGATGTCGATTTCTGCATGGATGGTCGCGATCGCGTCATCGCTCACGTGGCGGAGATGTATGGCAAGGAGGCGGTGTCGCAGATCATCACCTTCGGCACCATGGCTGCAAAGGCGGTTGTGCGTGACGTGGCGCGGGTGCAGGGCAAGTCCTATGGCCTCGCTGACAAGCTCTCCAAACTGATTCCGTTCGAGGTCGGCATCACACTGTCCAGGGCACTGGAATCCGAGGCCCCACTGCGCGAGTTCGTGGAGTCTGATGAAGACGCGCAGGAAATCATGGAGATGGCGCTCAAGCTGGAAGGTCTGACGCGCAACGTTGGCAAGCATGCCGGAGGTGTGGTGATCGCGCCCACGCGGCTGACTGACTTCTCGCCGCTTTACTGCGACGAGAACGGCGAAGGCCTGGTGACGCAGTTCGACAAGAATGATGTGGAAACGGCCGGGCTGGTGAAGTTTGACTTCCTCGGGCTGCGCACGCTCACGATTATCGACTGGGCAGTCAAGATGATCAACGCACAGGCGCTGGAGGCCCGCGCGAATCCGCTCGACATCACGGCCATACCGCTGGACGACAGGAAGGTGTACGAGCTGCTGCAGCGAGGCGAGACCACTGCGGTGTTCCAGCTGGAATCCCGCGGCATGAAGGATTTGATCAAGCGTCTGCTGCCGAGTCGTTTCGAGGATGTCATCGCGCTGGTGGCGCTGTTCCGACCCGGGCCGCTGCAGTCCGGCATGGTGGATGATTTCATCAACCGCAAGCATGGCCGCGCCGAGGTCGACTATCCGCACCCTGATCTGGAGCCTGTGCTCTCCAACACCTACGGTGTGATTCTCTATCAGGAACAGGTGATGCAGATCGCTCAGGTACTTGCCAATTACAGCCTTGGCGGTGCCGACATGCTGCGTCGCGCCATGGGCAAGAAAAAGCCAGAGGAAATGGCGCAGCAGCGTGATGCCTTCATGAGTGGCGCCAGCGCACGCGGCATCATGCCAGAGCGAGCGGGCGCAATTTTCGATTTGATGGAGAAATTCGCCGGCTACGGCTTCAACAAGTCGCACTCGGCGGCTTATGCGCTCGTCTCCTATCAGACGGCGTGGCTGAAGGAGCATTACCCCGCCTATTTCATGGCGGCTGTGCTTTCGGCTGACATGCAGAACACCGACAAGATCGTGACCCTGGTGGAAGAGTGTCGCGAGATGCGCCTGCCATTGATCGTGCCCGATGTGAATCTCGGGGAATTCAACTTCACGGTCAACAACAAGCGCGAGATCGTCTACGGCCTGGGGGCGATCAAGGGCCTGGGCGAAGGCCCGATCAATGCCATCATCGAGGCTCGCAAGAGTGGCGGCCCGTTCACTTCCCTGCTGGATTTCTGCCGTCGGGTGGACAGCCGTGCGCTGAACAAGCGCGCCCTGGAGGCACTGGTGCGAGCAGGGGCGCTCGACAGTCTGCAGGAGGGTGGCAAGGATCTGGCACGAGCGCTGCTGTGGGAATCGATTCCCGACACCATGAAGGCCGCCGAACAGAGCAGTCGCAATCAGGCGCTTGGTGTGCAGGATCTGTTCGGCGACATCCGCCCGGTCGAGGATACGCCGCTGAGCATTCCCGGCTCTCGCACACGAGTTCGCCCATGGTCTGAACAACAGCGCTTGAGTGCCGAACGCGAGACTCTCGGTCTCTACTTCAGTGGCCATCCGGTGGACGAATTCCTGCCGGAACTCGCGCGCTTTACGCGTGACAGACTGGCCAATCTCAAACCTGAGCGTGAGAGCCAGTGGCTGGCAGGCCTGGTCGTGGATTTTCGCTTCATGAAGAGTCGGCGTGGGGAACCCATCGCG
>JBEDFR010000045.1:0-21049 GCA_041175045.1 Pseudomonadota bacterium
CCCCGAGTCTACCCGCCCCGCGACAGCCGTCTCAATGCCTGCGGCGAACAAGACCCCGGCGACTTGCTCACGAGACGCGAGGACGCCACCATCGGCAGCAAAGCCATCTCTCGGAGTACTCGCCATGAGCAACCCACGCAGAGTCTTCGCCATGTCCTTCGCGTCCGTGTATCCCTTGTATGTCACCAAGGTCGAGCGCAAGGGGCGCAGCCGTGAGGAACTGAATCAGGTGATCTGCTGGCTGACAGGCTATGACGCCGACTTGCTGGCACAGCAGATCTCCCAGGCCGTGAGTATCGAGCGCTTCTTCGCGGAGGCGCCCGCGCTGAATCCCGGCTCCGCGCTGATCACGGGCACCGTGTGTGGCGTGCGCGTGGAAACGATCGCCGACCCGCTCATGCAGAAGATCCGGTGGCTGGACAAGCTGGTCGACGAGCTGGCCAAGGGCCGGCCGCTGGCGAAGATCCTGCGCGAGTGAGTGCAGCAAGGTCGCCGCCGCACACGCGAAGCGGTCGGCACAACGCACAGGCAAAAAAAAAGCCCGGCATCGCCGGGCTTTCTTCCTTCACACATCTTAGTCTCGGTAGGTGCTGACCGGGGGCAGCTGCGAACCGGACAGATCGTCCGGCACACTCTGCTCCACGCGCACGGTATGCGTCAGCGTGCCGATGCCTTCGATACTCGCGCTGATGGTCTCGCCATCGATCAGGTAACCGGAACCGGTGGCCCGTTCGACACGGCCTGCGCCAGTGCCTCCGGACGTGCCACTCTGCAGCACATCGCCGGGGAACAGGGTGATCAGCGACGAAGCGTACTCGATCAGCTCGGGGATGTTGTGGATCATGTCCCCGGCCTTGGCTTCCTGCACGGTCACGCCGTCGATCACCAGAGTCTGGTGCAGACGCTCCATGGGGTCGCCGAAGAACTCCTTGGGCACTATCCAGGGGCCCTGGGGAGCAAAGGTGTCGTGGCCTTTTCCCACGAACCAGTCGGAGGTCACGCCGTAGCCACCTGGCGGACGGCCCCCGCGGTCGGAGATATCCATCGCCACCATGTAGCCGAAGACGTGATCGTAAGCGCGTGTGGCGGAGACATACTTGCCGGTGCGTCCGAAGACGATCGCCATCTCCACTTCCCATTCGATGCGGTCGCGGCCGAACGGCATGATGATGTCGTCGCCGTCGCCGATCACGGCGCCGCGGGTAGGCTTGAGGAACAGGTAGGGCACACCGCGATTTTCCTGACGTTCGCGGATGCGGCTGGCCAGTTCATCGTCATTGCAGCCTTCACACGCATGGGTGTAGAAGTTGACGGCGGCGTTCATGATCTTGCTGGGGTACTGGATCGGGGCCATGATGTCCACCGAGTCCACCGGGTGCACGAAGCTGCGCAGCTCGCGTCCCTCGAGCATGTCTTCTTCCACCATCCAGTTCACGAGTTCGTAGATGCGGTACTTGAGACCGTATTCGTACTGCTCGATCAGGCCGATCATGTTGTCCGGCATGTTCATGCTGGCATACTGCGGCAGCAGTTCCAGCGCACGGTTGGCGGCGGCCAGATCGACGATCAGCTGGTCATTGCGCAGCACGAGCCCTACGGTGGGGACATCGTTGATGGCAAAGGTGCCGACCTTGAAAGGCTCCACTGATTCCATAGCCTGGGCGAACACATCAGGCGGGCTTGCCGCCAGTGTGAGCGCTGCGCTCAGGGTAAGGCCGTACAGGGCTTTTCTTTTCATTGTTCACTCCTGTCAAAGCACTTGCGTGTTGAGTAAGGTAACACTGTTGCGACTTTCGGCAATCTTGACCGACAAGACGCTTGGAAGGTAAACCTGTGTCTCCCACTTGTCCAGTTTGAAAAGGCATTCCACCTGCTTTGATCGACAACCCAATGCCCCGCAACGCCCACCGCCTTGATCGCTTTCTGAACCATACCCTCGGCCTGACCCGCAGTGCCGTCAGAGGACTGCTCGCACAGGGACGTGTCGTTGTTGATGGAAACGTGGCCTGCACGGGAAGTCAGCCTGTCGATCGCTTTACGCGGATTGCAGTGGACGGCGAGACGCTACCCTGCGACACGCCGGTATATCTGAAACTGCACAAGCCGGTGGGTGTGCTCTGTGCTACTCGCGATGCCGTGCGCACGACGGTCATCGACCTGCTGGATCATCCTGCTGGCGACACCTTGCACCTGGTGGGTCGACTCGACCGTGCCAGTTCGGGGCTGGTATTGCTGACCAACGACGGGCGCTGGTCCCGCGCGCTGATGTCTCCCGACGCGGTGGAGAAGGTCTACGAGGTGCGCGTGCGGGACCGGCTCACCGAGGCGATGATCGAGGCCTTCGCGGCCGGCATGCACTTCGCGTACGAGGACATCACCACCCTGCCCGCACGCCTCGAGATCCTTGACGACACGCTGGCGCGCGTGACCCTGGTGGAGGGGCGCTACCACCAGATCAAGCGCATGTTCGGCCGCTTCCGCAACCCGGTGCTCGCGCTGCACCGCGTGCGAATCGGTGCTGTGGTGCTGCCCGCAGATCTCGCGCAAGGCCGCAGCTGCGCGCTTGACGCGGAGGAGCTGCGCGCCAGCGGTGCTTTCTGGTGGACCTGACACCTCTGCTTGCTACCATGCCGCCGCCCTTCTGCTGCCCGCCATGGCGCGGGGGTTCGCTCAAAAAAAGGTTTTCACGGACTGTGATTCCCCAGTGACAGGCATCTTCACGAGGTCCCTGCACAGTGGATGGTGACGCAGATCGAATCGGCGCGAGGCCTTCGCGAGGCCGAAGTCGTCGCGAGTGTGCCAGCGCTGGGCGCGCAGAACATTGCTCGCACCTGCATCACCACCAATGCGGACGACATCGTGCAGCGACGAAGCCGCTGCACTCAGGGCGCCGTGCAGTGGGCTGCTGTCGGCGCGACGCCGGAACCCAGAGCCACGGGGGCCGGGGCCTGATAGGGATTGATGGGCCGCGACTGGACGTGATCGACCAGCAGCAGCAACAGCACCAGGATCAGGCTCAGGCCGCCCACACGCGGGCGACTGGCCTGCAGCAACGCCGTCATCGCCCTCCTCCTGTCCCGCTGCCGTCTGTCGGCCGCAGGGGCAGCAACAGACGCGGACGCAGGCGTATGCCCAGCATCGAACCTGCGAAGGCCGCCACGAACCAGGCCCAACCATGCAGGCTTCCCGTGGACACGCCACTGAAGAACGCCCCAACGTTGCAGCCCAACGCTACCCGCGCGCTGTAGCCCAGCAGCAGCCCCGCCAGCAGCACGACCAGCCAGCTGCGCGGCGTGAGGGGCGCCACCTGCGGGTCAGGCACCGCACGCCAGCGCATGACAAGAAAGGCACCCAGGATCAAGCCGATATTGGTCAACGACGTGACATCGGTCAGCAGCGACTGACTCAGTCGTTCGGCATGGGCCGCACTGCCCCAGAATGCGCTGCCACTCAGATCAACGCCTGCCGCGCTGACCAGCTTGGCACCCCATAGACCCAGGCCATACACCACGCCCCAGGATTGACCTGCTATCACCAGATTCAAGCTCGCCAGCAGCGCGACAAGCAAGGCCGCCAGCACCAGCCGCCGTGGCGGCAGCCGCCGGCCCGGAAGCGCACGCATCAACGCCAGAGCGGCCAGCACGACCAGACCCAGCAGTGTCAGCAGTAGACCGCCGGCCGTGCCGAACTGTCCCTGCAGTGTCAGCAGAGGCAGCACTCCGAAACTGGTCCACCAGCTTGAATGAAGGGTGCCGAGAAAGCTTCCAGCCACGAAGCCGAGCAGTGCCACCAGGGCAATGGCATTGCCGCTGCCGGCATTCACCAGGGTGCCCGAGCCACAACCCATCACGAGCTGCATGGCGGCGCCAAAGACAAACGCCGCCACGATCATGGCCAGGCCGATGGGAGCGTGAGCCCCATTGAGCTCGGTGGGGAAACTGGCAAGCAGGGGGATCGCCACGCAGGCAGCAAGCCCGACAGCGAGAAACTGGGCCAGCAGCCCGCGCGCATCGCGTTCGCTGACCAGCGTGCGCCAGGGTCCGGCAAACCCGAAACGCAGCCCCTCCAGCGTGAGGCCGAAGCCGAGCCCGACCAGCATCAACAGCGCCGCACGCGGGCCTGCCGTGGCGAAGGTGAGAAAGACGACGGTCAGAGCCAATAGCACCAGGGCGGCCCGACGCGGAGCCGGTTTGATCGGAGAAAGGGTCATGGATCAGGCGCCGAGCAGAGTCTCGATCCAGTCCGTGGTCATCCGCCAGTAATGGCGCAGGGCACTGGGCTGATTGTCCATGGGTCGCGCCTGCAGGCTCCATTCCGTCATGCTTTCGGCATACAAGCGCGTGTTGGGCACATTCTGCAGCTCACTGAGGATGAACCAGTTCACGGCTGCCTGGTGGCCGGTATTGCAGAAGGACACCGTGATGGGAGCATCCTGCTGAGGATAGGCCGCGCGAATTGCACTGACCTGCGCCCGCGGCTTCAATCGGGCGCCATCGAAGAAGTTCTCGAAAGCGAGATTGCCGGCGCCGCGAATGGTGCCGGGTAGTCCGGTACTGGCCTGCAGCCCCTGGAAGAAACTCGGCGGCCGCGCATCGATGAGGCGGGCACCACCATTGGCCACCAGCGCCTCCACCTCGGCAGTGGTCACGCGCCAGTCGTCACGCCACTGCGGCCTGAACTGCGATGGCGTCACGCTGACGGGGTCGGTGCTCACCGGCAGCCCAGCCGCGCTCCAGGCCGCATGGCCGCCATTGAGGATGGCGAGATCCTGCACGCCCAGGGATTTCAGCGTCCAGTACACCCTTGCCGCCGCGCCGAAGTCCGCCGCGTTGCTGCCCTGGTGCACCACCACCACGGGCGTGTCCGCCGTGATGCCGAGCCGCTGCACCAGCGCGGTCAGCTCGCCCGGCTCCGGCAATTGGCCAGGATTCTCCTGCGGGCCACGGAACAGCGAATACGGCGCCGCCACCGCGCCGGGGATATGGCCGGCCGCATGATCTCCGGTGACCTGCAGCACTCGCGTCTGTGGCACCCGTGCCAGAATGGACGCGAGCTGCTGCGGCTCCATCAGACGGTACCAGCGCTCGGGGGTGGCCCATGACGGACCAGCCGTGCAGGTCAGCACCGCAAAGAACAACAGAAAACTGAAAAGGCGGTTGGTCGTCATCATCATGTCCAGGGCGAGTGGCAGGCGTTCCAGAATCAGGGCTTGCGCAGCTTGATGATGAACTGGTCGGTTACGCCGCGGATGCTGGCATCGAACACCGTGAGGCTGCGGTCATCGGCCGGATTGCGCAGCAGATCGCTGGTGCCGTCCACAATGAAGCCTGCCGCCGCAGCGCCTGCCAGCACCTTGTCGAGCTCGGCGCGATGCATGGGGCCGTTGTCGTTGCCGGCATTGCCGGCGTGGTCGATGACGCCGAGCACACCGCCAGACTTGAGCACACGCTTCATTTCCGCGAGGAAGCGGGCTTCCGTCTGCGGATCGGCATTGCGGTAGAGCTCGTGATACTCCAGCGCGATGACAGCGCCATCCAGGGAACCGTCGGGCAGACCCAGATCGTGCGGATCGCGGTCCAGGCGCTCGACATTGGCCAGGCGGCCACCGGCCAGGCGGTCATTGATGGCCTGCGCGGTGCGTTCGCCACGCTCGCCGGTCAATGCGGACGGCGCGTTCTGCATGTAGACCTTGCCGTTGGCACCGACCGCGAGGGAGAGCACTTCCGTGTAGTAGCCACCGGAGGCAATCAGGTCGACCACGGTCATGCCCGGTCCGATGCCGAAGAAGTCGAGCGTTTCCGCCGGCTTGCGCCGGGCATCAGCCTCCTTGTCGGCTGCGGGACGGCTCGCGCTTGCCGCCAGCGCGGCATTGAGGGCAGTGGCATTCTGGGCGTGAACGGGAAGCGTGAACAGACTGGCCATCAGGGCCAGGGCAAGCGCTAAGCGAGTCATGGGAGCGTCCTCGGGATTCGAACCATTTGCTTGTTGTTGTGTTTTGAGCAGGAACGCCGCCAGTAGTAGCACACTTGCTCGCACAAGAAAATCGTCAGACCAGCGCCCGGCGCCATTGAGCGCGCAGCAGCGGTGCCGCTAAGATGACGGCCGTGCAGTGTTTGTGGCTGCACACAGCCAGTTTCAAAAATCCTTTCACGAGCCGCCTCCATGATCCGCAGCGCCACCCTCGACGATGCTCCTCAGATTGCCGCCCTGTATTCGCACTACATTCAGTCCACCACCATCAGCTTCGAGGAAAAGCCCTTGACGGGCGAGGACATGGCGAGCCGACTGGCTGCAGTCGAAGCGGCGGGCCTGCCCTGGCTGGTGGCAGAGCACGATGGTCACCTGCTCGGCTTTGCCTGTGCCAGCCCCTGGAAAGTGCGACATGCCTATCGCCACAGTGTGGAGATATCCATCTATCTGCACCCACAACAGCGCGGTGCCGGCACCGGCACGGCACTTTACACGCAGCTGTTCGCCGCCCTGCGCGAGCGGCCTGTGCATGCGGTGCTGGCCTGCATCGCCCTGCCCAACGCCCACAGCGTTGCGCTGCACGAGAAGTTCGGCATGCGCAAAGTGGCCCACTTCGCGGAAGTGGGCTACAAGTTCGGGCAATGGCTGGATGTGGGGTACTGGCAGCGCAATTTCGACGGTGATGTCCACTGACAGCGCCGCCGGAAAATCAATCAGTTCTCGACAAGACTGCCGTTCTGGATGGCCAACTGGAAGCGCAGACGGGCATTGTCCAGATTGCGCTCGGTATCCTGCAGGAAGCGGGCGCGCACATCGAAGTTGCCGTTCAGAATCAACTCGTTGCCGATGCGCACAGCGGTACGGGGATCGCCCCTTGCAGCCAGATTGCCATTGGCCAGGCCGAGTGAGCAGTGCCCGCCGCCGAAGGGCACATAGCGATTGTTGCCATTCTCTGCCGTGGCTGCCACGAAGGCTTCCTGGTTGGTGAGGCTGGAGAAGCACCAGCTGACCCCCTTGAGTTCGGCCTTGAAGGCATTGCAATCGGCGACAGCGATGGTGTGCTCGTCATAGGCAGCCACCGGGTCATAGGCGATAACCTGGCCGTCCTGCATGCGCGAGAACGCGATGCCGTTGTTGTGGATGTAGACAGGGATGGCTTCCGCGGCGCTGGCGACGGAAGCAAACCCGCTTAGCAGACCCAGACCGCAGAGGGCGGTGACACGAGCGAGAGCTTTCATGGATCATTCCTTCTTGTTGTTCTTGCGTGAGTGTTGAGAGACTATCAGGCAAAGACCCTGTTCGGGATGTGGGGATTCTAGACCTGCCCCCGGATTGATTGCCACGACTTTGACTAACGGAAACAGAAAATTGCAATCCTCTCTCTTGCTCTTCTCACTGCGCGCCGCACTCGCAACGCTGCTGCTCCTTCTGCTGGTGCTGTATCAGCACCAGTCCCTTGCCGAAGTCTCGCGCATCGAGATTCACAGCCGCGAACTGCTGGGCGCGCCCGACTCTGCCGTTCAGTACGAAGCCGTCACCGGGCTGCTGCATCTTGCGCTCGACCCCCAGGCGCCCGGCAACCACAAGATCATCGACCTGGCACTGGCGCCTCGCAATGCCGCCGGCCTGGTCGAATTCAGCACCGACTTCCGCCTGCTGGTGCCTCGGCGCGGACCGGTCAGCGACACCCTGCTCTATCAGGTCAACAATCGGGGTCGCAGTTCGCTGCCGCCGGATGTCTCCCTGCAGCACCCACTGAGCACACAGGGTCACACCTATCTTAGCACAGGCTGGATCGCCGAACTGGAATCGGGCAACGAACGCCAGCGCCTGCACGCCCCCGTTACAGGCAACCAGGATGCGCCGGTGACTGGCATGGTTCGCTACGAAGTCTTCGTCAACGCGCCTGCATCCGAGGCGTCGATCGCCGGTGCTGCGCATCTGGCCTACCGGCCCACCGCTGCCGGCCTGCGTGAAGCCACGCTCACACGGCGCCTGAATCAGGCCGACCCGCGCGCAACGGTGCCGCGCGAAGACTTCAGTCTGCGGGTGGAGGAAGTGCCGGACAGCGAGCAGGTCCGCATCACACTGAGCGTGGCCGGCGGCCTGGTGCCGGGCATGCTCTATGAGCTGATCTATGAGGCACAGGATCCTGTGCTGGCCGGCGCCGGCCTCGCCGGCATTCGTGACGTCATCGCCCTGCTGCGGCACGGCACGACAGACGCGTCGCTGCTTGCCACACTGCAGGTCCTGCAAGTGCCGGCGTTCGCCCATACCGTCGCCTGGGGCAATTCCCAGAGCGGCCGCCTGCTGCGACAGTTTCTGTACCAGGGCTTCAACGAGGATCTGGCAGGCCGACGCGTGTTCGACGGGGTGATGCCCGTCATCGCCGGCGGCGGCTTCGGCATGTTCAATCTGCGCTTCGCCATGCCCACCAGCACCAACGGGCAGCATGAATACCATCTGTTCCCGAACGACCATTTTCCTTTCACCTATGGCGACAGCGTGGACCCGTTCACGGGCCGCACCGATGGCATTCTGAAGCAGGCGCGTGAAAGCGGCACCGAGCCGCGGCTGATGCACGTGCAGACGTCCAATGAATACTGGATCAGGGCAGGCTCGCTGGCCCACACCGACCCGCTGGGCCTGCACGATGCCGAAATCCCTGCCAATGTTCGCTTCTACACCATCGGCGGCTCCGCCCACAGCTCGGGAACAGGCCGCCCGGAACCGGCCGGCGCCGGGCAGCTGGGGGCAAATCCGAACCTGTGGTCTCCCATTGCCGATTCGCTGCTGGCACGCCTCGTCGACTGGGTGCGTACAGACACCCCGCCTCCTCCCAGCCGCTATCCGCGTATTGCCGATGGCTCTCTCGTGCCCTCGCACCTGGGGGATGGTCGCATCAATCCTGCCGCCTGGAACGCGCTGCCTGGCGTCGCGCATCCCAAGGCCATGTATCAGGTGGGCCATGTGGATTTCGGGCCGCGCTTTCGCGAACAGGGCATCGTCGATCAGCACCCGGTCGCGGCGCAGTCGTGGTATGGCGCGCGGGTTCCTGCTGTCAATGCCGACAACAATGACTCGGGCGCCAGCACGGTGCTGCCCCCTTTGACTGCCGTGCCCCTGGGTACCTTTATGCCGTGGAATCTGCGCAGCGCGGCCAGCGGTGCGGACACCGAACTGCTGCGCCTGTCGGGTGCTTATCTGCCCTTTGCGCAGACCGCGCAGGACGCGGCGGCCAGCAAGGACCCGCGCGCGCCTGTCAGCGCCCGTTATCCGGGTGCTCAGGACTATCTGCAGGCCTACATACAGGCCACGGATGCCCTGATCGCCGACGGGTTCCTGCTGCCGCAGTTTCGCGAGACGCTGCTGGTGATCGGCAGGGGGAATGCCGCGCAGCTGCCTTGAGTGAGGGACGTGAAGAAGTGCGGCGGAGCAGACTGGTCAGTCCGGGCGACACGGCGCGTCAATGCGATAGAAGGCGGTGCATACTGGCGCGCCGCCACTGCTGCGCTCTTCCACATGGCTGAAGCAACCGCCGATTTTCTCCAGCGCACGGCGCGAGCGCTGGTTCTGCGCGCCGATGTGAAACCAGACGGTGTCCACCCACTGCCAGGCATGCTCGAGCAGCAACTGCTTCATTTCCTGATTGGCTGGCCCGCCCCACCAGGCCCGCGCCAGGAAGGTGAACCCCAGCGCGATGCTGCGAGCCGGAGGCTGCCAGTCGTAGTAGCGCGTGGACCCGATGATGGCACCACTGGCATTGTCCAGCACCACGAAGGCACTGCCGCCGGCCAGCGCACCCTGGAAGAAGTGTTCCGCAAAGACCTCGCGCTGCCAGCGCGTGGGTTGAGGATGTTGCACCCAGATCAGCGGATCGGAGGCGGCGGCCAGCAGAGGCTCGAAATCCTCCGCCACAAGAGGCCGCAGCGTCAGCGTGGGGCCGCGCAGGGTGGGACGCAGATCGAAGTCGTCATGCAGCGACATGGGCGTTATTCCAATGACTGCGGCCGGAGCGCCGCGGTCACAGCTTCTTCAGATCCGGCTTGATGACCTTGCCCATGGCATTGCGCGGCATCGCTTCCAGCACGCGCAGGGACTTGGGAATCTTGTAGGGCGACATGCGCGACTCGCACCAGGACTTCAAGTCCGGCAGCGTGAGCGACTGCCCAGGCTTGAGCACCACGAAGGCCGTCACCGCCTCACCCCATGTCTCGTCCTCCATGCCCACCACGGCGCACTCGGCAATCTTCTCGTGGGTGAGCAGTG
Source organism: Pseudomonadota bacterium (assembly GCA_041175045.1). Taxonomy (GTDB): domain Bacteria; phylum Pseudomonadota; class Gammaproteobacteria; order Pseudomonadales; family Pseudohongiellaceae; genus UBA5078. The sequence goes on from JBEDFR010000045.1 coordinate 10,240, forward strand.
TGCCCTCGATCTCCAGTGCAGAGAGCTTGTAGCCCCCGGACTTGATGATATCCACCGACGAACGGCCCATGATGCGGTAATAGCCTTTCTCCCGCACAGCAACATCCCCGGTGCAGAACCAGTCCTTGACGAAGCTCTCCTGCGTGGCTGCGGGATTGTTCCAGTATTCCAGGAACACGTTGGCGCCCCTGACGCGAATCTCGCCGGGCACCTCGTCATTGTCGATCACGGCTCCGACATCATCGAAGAGCGCTACCTCGACGCCTTTCAGCGGCAGGCCAACTGCGCCGGCACGACGCTCGCCCAGGTAGGGGTTGGAGATGCCCATGCCGATCTCCGTCATGCCATAGCGCTCCAGAAGCGTCTGGCCGGTGAGCGCTTTCCACTGATTGAACAGCTTGACGGGACACGCAGCCGAACCGCTGACATTCAGCCGCATGGCATTGAACGCCGAGGTGACGGCCTCGCGCTCGCCGGCATCCAGCGCCTCCAGGTACTGAATGATCTTGACGTAAATGGTGGGCACCGCCATGAACAGCGTGTATTCGCGCAGGCTCACCTGAGTCATCACCGTCTCCATGTCGAAGCGCGGAAAGAGGGCGATGCGCGCGCCGATCCACAGACCGCAGCACAGGATGTTGATGATGCCGTGAATGTGATGCAGCGGCAGGAACAGCGGGATCGAATCGCTGGCCAGCCAGCCCCAGGCCTCCAGCAGCGTGGTGACTTGGGCGCGGATGTTGCGGTGCGTGCTGACCACGCCCTTGGGCTTGTTGGTGGTGCCGCTGGTGAACAGGATCATGGCGCGGCGCTCCGAGGCGATCACGGGCAGCGTGCCGACGCGATCAGCAAGCGTTTGCGCCACCGTCAGCCACTCGATCTGCAAGGCCTGGCAGAGAGTGCGCAAGGCGCCGATCTGATGGGTATCCAGCGACAGACACACCACCAGTCGCGTGACTTGCGCACAGGTCAATGCGTGCTCGAGTTCCGGCAGCGCTCCAGCCACATTCAAGGGCACGGCGATGCCTCCGGCGCGCCAGATCCCCAGCAAGGCGGTGACGTAGTCCACGCCGCCCGGAATCAGCAGGGCGATCCGCTCTTCCTTGAGATCAGGCTTGCTGCCCAGCAGCCCGGCCGCCATCTTGTCGATACGCTCGTGCAGATCGGAATAGGTCCACTCTCCCGCATTGGTCTGCAGGGCCACCGCCGTGTTGCCGATACTCAGCGCGGGAAAACTGCGCTGCTCTGTCAAACTGCCTGAACGCATGGTGACGTCTTCCTTGTGCAACAACTGGCACTCTTCACACCAGTGCGCGAACGATGAAATAGAGCACTGAGGGGCCAAGCAGACAGCCCACACCAGTGTAGAAAGTGGCCGTCATGGCGCCATAGGGCACCAGACGCGGATCCGTGGCGGCCAGGCCTCCGGCCACCCCGCTGGTGGTGCCCATCAGACCCCCGAACACCATGGCCGACTGCGGATTGTTCAGTCCGATGTAACGCGCCACCAGCGGCGTGCCGATCATGACCAGGATCGACTTCACCACGCCAGCAGCGACAGCCAGCGCGATGACGTCCGAACTGGCACCGATCGCCGTGCCCGTGACCGGCCCGACAATATAGGTCACTGCACCCGCCCCGATGGTGGTGATACTCTCGGCATCGGTGTAGCCGAATGCCAGAGCCACCAGGGCCCCCGCAAGAAACGCGACCAGCACGCCGGCAAGAATTGACACGACACCCACGACACCTGCCTGACGCAATTCAGACAACTGCACGCCGAAGGCGGTGGAGACGATGCCGAAGTCCCGCATCATGCCGCCGCCCATCAGGCCGAGGCCAGCCAGCAACCCGATGTCCGCCACGCCCCGACTGCCTCCGGTGGCCATCCCGGCACCATAGGCTGCGAGCAGTCCGAGCAGGATGGCGATGGCCGAACCGTGAATGCGTCCTCGAGTAAGGTGCCGTGACGCCCAGTAAGACAGCCAGACGGCCACACCGACCACCACGAATGCCACCACAAGGCCATTGGCCTGAATCACTGCGCGCAGGGTTTCCATTACGGCTCCTGTTCCAGCGGGGGGAGGGGTGGACTCTGCGGTCCGATGCGACTGAGCACCGGGACCAGCGCGAAACTGACGACGACGGCCAGCACTCCGGCAAGCACGGCGAGCATGCCACCGCTGGCCGCAGCCACGACATTCTGGCTGGCGGCCATGGCGACCACGATAGGGATGTACATGGCGCTCCAGAACTTCACGCCTTCGCCAGATGCGCCAGTGGTGAGCGAGCGCATGCGGGGCGAACCGCTGGCCAATACCAGCAACAGCATCGCCAGGCCGACACCGCCGACATTCGCCTGTACGCCGAGCAATTGACCGAGCAGTTCACCAAGATAGAGACCAGCAAGCAGACAGGCTGCGAGCAGAGCAACACCGTAGATGATCATGGACATTCCTTGTTGACATTGTAATGGTCCGAAACGGGCCGGAGTATAGCCGAGCGAAAGTGATCTTCACTAGCCTTGGACGTGGGATTCGGCTCCATTCACCGATACTTGCCCCCACTGTTTGAATGCGAATTGACAAGGTTCACGGGGGCACACTGTGCCAGTCGCACAGAATCAGGCTACACTCTCCCGCGCTCCTGTCATTGACGAGACGATACCGAAAAAGGAAAGCATCATGCGCACCCCTACTCTGCTGGCAGTTCTGCTCGCCAGCCTGATCAGCGCCACGGCCTCGGCGCAACTCCCGGATTCCGCCGGCTTCGCCACAGCCATCGAGACCCGATATCAGGTCAACATCGACGTTCCTTACATCTCGCAGGCGGGCGCACAGCTGGCGATGGATGTCTATGCGCGCCGCGATGTCACCACACCACAGCCCACCCTGGTGTTCTTTCATGGAGGCTTCTGGGTGGCGGGCAACAAGAATGCCCAGATCATGGCGCTCATGCCCTGGCTGGAAATGGGCTGGAACGTGGTGAATGTGGGCTACCGGCTGGGAGGCACGGCGCCGGCACCTGCCGCCCTGATCGATGCCTTCTGCGCGCTGCGCGCCATTGCCTCCGAGGCGGAGCGATTCAACATTGACACGAGCAAGCTGGTAGTGAGTGGGCAGTCTGCCGGCGGTCACCTGGCGCTTTCTGTCGCCATGATTCCCGACAGCGAGGGCTTCGCCTCCGGTTGTCCCGATGGCACCACGCCGCCAGTCGCAGCCGCCATCAACTGGTTCGGCGTCACCGACGTGCAGGATGTGATCCAGGGGCCCAATCGCGCCGAGAATGCGGCCCGCTGGTTCAGTGGTGTCGCCCAGCCCACGGCGCTGGCCCAGCGCCTCTCACCGATCCGTTATGTGCGCAATGATCTGCCACCGATCCTGAGCATCCATGGCGATGCCGACGCGGTGGTGCCCTATGCCCACGGCGTGGAACTGCATCGCGCCCTGGCTGCCACCAATGTGCGCAATCAGCTGCTGACAATTCCGGGCGGCGGCCACGGGCGTTTCACGGCAGAGGAACGCCAGCGCATCTACATCAGCATTCAGGACTTTCTCATGGAAGCGGGACTTTGACATGGCCGTGCTCTACGACGCCCATCCTCCGATGTTCAAGAATCACCCCTTCGGCTTTGCGCTGAGCATCCTGCTGATCCCGCTCGCCATCGGCATTCTGATCCTGCTGTGGTGGCATCTGCAGAACAAGTCCTCGCGCCTCATCATCAGCGAGAATCACGTGCTCTACGAGAAGGGACTGCTCAGCAAGGAACGGTCTGAAATAAACATCGACAGTGTGCGCACCGTGAAAGTGAAACAATCGTTCTTCAATCGCCTTTTCGGCACCGGCACCATCGAGCTGTTTACTTCCGGCGATCAGCCCGAGATCGTGGCGAGAGGAATGCCGGATCCGAACCGCGTCCGCGAGATCATCAAGGCCAATCAAAAGGAAGACTGACCATGCAGGGAGAGACCGACAAGAAGGACAAGGACGACTCTCGCCGCATCGCCATCGCGTTGATCGTGCTGGTGTTGCTGCTGGTGGTGGCAGCGACGCTGATGCTGCCGCTGGCGGGAGAACTGGTGGCCACCCATCTGGCCCCGGGGCTCGGCATGCGTGATGCTGCGGTGATCGCGTTCTTCCTGACGCTGCTGATCCTGGTGGTCTTCGCCATCGCCTCCGGCGACGGGCTGCTGGGCGAGCTGCAGTTCATGCTGATCGGCTTTGCGGCCTTCTTCGTGATTCTCTGGCTGATGATCGCCTGGATCTTCTGAGCCACGACACCCGCACCCGTCAGCGGCGCAGTTCCTTGGGCATGCTGAACACGATATTCTCTTCCACACCGGCCAGCTCTTCAGGCTCCATGCCACAAATCTGGCGCAGTCGCTGCACCACCTGCTGCACAAGAATCTCCGGCGCCGAGGCACCGGCGGTAACCCCGAAGCGGGTCTTGTTTTCGAACCACTGCGCCTGCACATCATCGACGCTGTCGATCAGATAGGACTCGCAGCCCAGCCGCTCTGCCAGCTCCTTCAGGCGATTGGAATTGGAGCTGTTGGGCGACCCCACTACCAACAGCAGTTCGCATTCCAGAGCCAGCTGCTTCACGGCATCCTGGCGGTTCTGCGTGGCGTAGCAGATGTCTTTCTTGCGCGGCCCCTCGATCTGCGGAAAGCGCTCACGCAGGGCGTCGATGATGCGCGAGGTGTCGTCCATGGAGAGCGTCGTCTGCGTAACGTAGGAGAGTCTTTGCGGATCACGCACCTGCAGGCGCTGCACGTCCTCCACCGATTCAACGAGGTAGATGCGACCCCCGTTGGCATCGTCGTACTGCCCCATGGTGCCTTCGACTTCCGGGTGGAACTGGTGCCCGATCAGCACGCATTCGCGACCGGCTGCACTGAAGCTGATGACTTCCAGATGCACCTTGGTCACCAGAGGACAGGTGGCGTCAAAGATCTTGAAGCCACGCTGCTCGGCTTGCTCCTTCACCGCCTGGGCTACGCCGTGGGCACTGAACACGACGATGGCCGGGCGACCCTGCGCGTCGAGTGAGGGAATGTCCGAGAGCTCGTCCACAAAGATCGCGCCGCGCTGCCGCAACGTTTCCACCACAAACTTGTTGTGCACCACTTCGTGCCGCACATAGATCGGTGCGCCGTAGATGTCCAGGGCCCGGTTGACGATGTCGATGGCGCGATCCACCCCGGCACAGAAGCCGCGTGGATTGGCCAGCTTGATCTGGGCCTGGGCAGCTTGGGGGGCAGGTGTGACGTGTTGAACTGCGCTCATCAGCGAATCTCCATGGCTTGCACGCCTGGCGCCAGCACGGCCAGGATGTGCGCATTGAATCGAATCTCGCGACCGGCGAGCGGATGATTGAAATCCACGACCAGCGTGTCCTCGTCAATCGACTTCACGACGCCGGGAATCTCGAAACCTCCCGTGTCAGTGAACGACAGCACGGTGCCCTCTCCCACCGGATCGGTGGAATTGGCCAGCAGCGCGGCGAAACGACGTCGTGGCAACACCTGCACATTGTCGGCATTGCCGAGCCCGAAACTCTGTTCCGGCGGCAGCAGCACATCGATGCGCTGACCGCTCACGGCCCCGAGCAGCGCCTGCTCGAACCCGGGCAGCAGGCTGCCATCGCCCATCACGAACGTCGCCGGCGCCTTGTCGAAATTGCTGTCGATGGGCGTGCCATCGGCCAGTGCCAACGCGAAATGCAGGGTGACACGAGCGCCGGGAACTATCCCGTGCGATATTTGCGGCGACTCAGGCATGGTGACGGAATTCCCCATGGCCCACGATGTTCTCGACACAGCGGCCACACAGCTGTGGATGCTCGGCGTGCACACCAATGTCGGGGCGGTGGTGCCAGCAGCGCACGCACTTGGCATGGGCCGACGGCGTGATCTGCACGCGCAGCCCGGGGAGTTCGGTCTCGGCCGCGGCCTGCGCAGCATCCAGCGGCAGCAGACGGGCCTGGGACACGATCAGCACGAAACGCAGCTCGTCTTCGAGCTGGGCGAGCAAGGCCCGCAGGGACGCATCGCAATACAGCGTGACCTCGGCCCCGAGACCGGCACCGATGCGCTTCTCATTGCGCTGCTTCTCCAGCTCCTTGTTGACGGCAGTCTTCACCTGCATCACCTGCTCCCAGAAGGCATCGCTCATGCTGTGGTGTTCCGGCAGCTGCGCCAGGGTGTCACTGAACAGACTCAGAAACACGGATGCCTCGCGCTGCCCCGGAATGACTGCCCAGATCTCGTCGGCGGTGAAGCTGGTGATGGGCGCGATCAGTCGCGCCAGGATCTGCACGATGTGATACATGGCGCTCTGCGTGGAGCGTCGGGCGAGGCAGTCCTCCCGCGTGGTGTACTGGCGATCCTTGATCACGTCCAGATAGAAACTGCCCAGTTCGATGACGCAGAAGTTGTGCACTTTCTGGTAGACGCCCAGGAAGTGGTAGTCGCTGTAGTCCTGCAGCACCTGCTGCTGCAGCAACTGGGCCTGGCGCACGATCCAGTAGTCCAGCGCCATCATCTCGGACGGAGCCACCAGATTGGCCGTCGGGTCGAAGCCGGTGAGATTGGCCAGCAGGAAGCGCGCGGTGTTGCGGATGCGTCGATAGCTGTCGGCCACACGCTGCAGCACTTCCTTCGAGGCGGTCATCTCGCCGCGGAAATCGGTGGAGGCTACCCACAGGCGCAGCACATCGGCGCCGTACTCCTGGAACACTTCCTTTGGCGAAATGGTGTTGCCGAGGGACTTGGACATCTTGTAGCCCTTGGCATCGACGGTGAAACCGTGCGTCAGCACCTGGCGGTAGGGCGCGCAGCCGTACATGGCGATGGACGTCTTCAGCGAGGACTGGAACCAGCCGCGATGCTGGTCCGAACCTTCGAGATAGAGATCGGCGGGGAACCCGAGGCCCTCGCGCTGCTGCAGCACGGCATAGTGCGTGACGCCGGAGTCGAACCAGACATCCAGGGTGTCCGTCACCTTGCTGTAGTGCGCGGCCTCCTCGCCCAGCAGGTCCTCGGCGGTCAGCTCGAACCAGGCATCGATGCCGCCCTTCTCGATGCGCAGGGCGACTTCCTCCACCAGCTCGGCGGTGCGCGGGTGCAGCGCCTGAGTTTCCTTGTGCACGAACAGCGTGATTGGCACACCCCAGGTGCGCTGACGCGAGACACACCAGTCCGGGCTGCCCTTGAGCATCAGTTCGATGCGCGCCTGGCCCCAGTCGGGAATCCATTGCACCTGCGCCGTGGCCTGCAGCGCGGACGCCAGCAGACCCTGCTCGTTCATGCTGATGAACCATTGCGGCGTCGCACGGTAGATCAGCGGAGTCTTGGTGCGCCAGCAGTGAGCATAGCTGTGCACGATCTTCTTCAGCGCCACCAGCGCATGCTCGCGCTTGAGCACCTCGATGACGCGCTCGTCGGCCTTGTAGACATGCTCGCCGGCAAACTCGCCGGCAGCCGGCGTGAACACGCCTTCGTCATCCACCAGATTGAGGGTGCCGATGCCGTAGGCGCGGCCGACATTGAAGTCATCCACGCCATGATCGGGCGCGGTGTGCACGGCGCCGGTGCCGGCGTCGGTGGTAACGTGCTCGCCCAGAATCACCGGCACCTGACGGCGCAGGAAAGGGTGCTGCAGACGCTGATGTTCGAGCGCACTGCCCCTCACGCGGGCCAGCACGTCGTAGCTCTCGCAGCCGTAACGCTGCAGGATGTCCTCGACCATGGCGGCAGCCACGACGATGGTCTCGCGGCCATTGTCGAGTTGGCAGTCCACCAGCGCATAGTCCAGTTCGGCGTTGAGGCAGACGGCCTGATTGGAGGGCAGAGTCCAGGGAGTCGTGGTCCAGATCACCACCGACAAGGGACTCGCGGAAGCCTTTTCCGGCGGGATGTCGAACAGCGCCAGGACGCCCGCCTTGTCGACGACGGGAAACCGTACATCAATGGCAAAGGAGGTCTTGTCCTGATACTCCACCTCGGCCTCGGCCAGCGCGGAAGCGCCCACCACACTCCAGTACACCGGTTTGTAGCCCTTCACCAGATGGCCGTTCTGCGCGATGCGGCCGAGTGCGCGCACGGTGTCAGCTTCGGTCTTGTAATCCATGGTCAGGTAGGGATGATCCCAGTCGCCCAGCACGCCCAGGCGCACAAAGTCGGCCTTCTGGATTTCGACCTGCTTCGCGGCATACTCGCGGCAGGCCTTGCGAAATTCCGCGAACGAGGCCTTCTTGCCGGCCTTTCCGAGTTTCTTTTCGACATTGATCTCGATGGGCAGGCCATGACAGTCCCAGCCCGGCACATAGGGCGCGTCGAAACCCGCCAGCGTCTTCGACTTGACGATAATGTCCTTGAGCGTCTTGTTGACCGAATGGCCCAGATGCAGCTCCCCATTGGCATAGGGCGGGCCGTCATGCAGGATGAAACGGGGTCGGCCCGCACTCTTTGCCCGGATGCGGCCGTACAGATCCAAGGCCTGCCACTGGGCCAGCATCTGCGGTTCGCGCTGCGCCAGAGCAGCCTTCATGGGAAAGTCCGTCTGCGGCAGATTGAGGGTGCTCTTGTAGTCAGTCATTTATCAGTCTCGTCTTTGGTCTCGAATTCATGGGTCGATCACAGTGGCATGTCTTTGGCGAAGAAGTCCCGCACCGTCTGCACATCAATGGCGATGCGCGACTGCAGCGCTTCCACGGAGACGAATTTCTGCTCGTCGCGAATCTTGTGGCGGAAGATCACCGTGATGTGCTCGCCGTAGAGGTCGCTGTCGAAATCCAGCAGGTGCACCTCCAGCACTGCCTTGCTGCTGTCCGTCACTGTCGGACGATAGCCGATGTTGGCAGCGCCTTTGAGGAAGCGCTCGGCCATGTCCGCATTGTTTACCCGCACTTCGCAGGCATAGACGCCATGCAGCGGCAGTGACTTGCGGTTGAGTTTCACATTGCAGGTAGGGAAGCCCAGGTCGCGCCCGAGCTGTTGCCCTTTTACCACGGTTCCGGCGATGCCGTAGGGGCGATCGAGCAGCAGCTCCACCAGCTCGAAGTTGCCCTTCTGCAATTGCTGTCGCACATAGGTACTGCTGATGCGCACGCCCTGGTGCTCGCAGCTGGCGGATTCCACCAGTGCAAAGCCATGACGCCTGCTGAAGTGCTGCAACATGGCGAAGTCGCCACGGCGCTGATGCCCGAAGCGAAAGTCGTTACCGATGATGAGACAGACCACGCCGAGTCCGCGCACCAGAAATTGCTCGATGTAATCCTCGGCACTCTGCGCCTGCAGCGCGGCATCGAAGCGCAGTTTGTACACCACGTCGACGCCCTGTGCCTCGAGCAGCACCAGCTTTTCCTCCATCTCGCTCAGACGCGCGGGGCAATCCTGCGCACTGGCGGCAAAGAACTCCTCGGGATGCGGTTCGATGAGCACCACGACGGCAGGCACGCTGTATTCGGCAGCCTTGCGGCGCAATTGCTGCAGGATCAGCTGGTGCCCGGTGTGCACGCCATCGAACTTGCCGATGGTGAGCGCGCTGGCCTGGTGGTGCTGCCGGAAGGTGGCAAGGTCCTCGATGACTCTCATGACTTCCTGCTGCGCACCCGCTCCTGCCCCTTCACGAAGAACACCCTGGACCAGACGGCCAGGAAGATCACCACCACAAGCTGTCCCATCGCGGCATTCATGACAGAGATGGTCTCCGGTCGCATCGCGATCAGGACCATGTTGACGAGCGTGGCCAGCGCCATGGTGCCGAGCACCCCGGACAGCAGCAGTTGCAAGATGCCGATCATGCGATCCATTTCATCGTCTCCTGTGGGGGCCGGGCGGCGTGCGCAGACGCCAAGGATCAGCCGACCGTCAGTACCAGTTTGCCCAGCATGGTGCCGGACTCAAGCTTCGCGTGTGCCTTCAGCAGATTGGCGGCATTGAGCTGGCCGTAATGCTCGGTGCGGGTGTGCCGCAGGATGCCGTCGTCGAGCAGACGTGCGGCCTCGTTCAACAACCCGCCCTGCTCGGCCATGTCCGGCGTCTGGAAGCGCGCACGCGTGAACATGAACTCCCAGCTGATAGACACGCTCTTGGGCTTGAACAGATTGATGTTGACCGGTTGGTTGGCTTCGGTGTCCACGATCAGACAGATGCGTCCCTGGGGCGCGATCACATCGGCCATGCCATGCCAGTGCTGGGCAGTGCCGACCAGACAGAGGATGTAGTTCACACTGCTGCAGCCAATCAGCTTGAATTCGTCCGCCAGTGCCTCGCGATGATTGATGACTTCGTCCGCGCCCATCTCCATGCACCACTTTTCCGTCTCCGGCCGTGACGCCGTGGCGATCACGTGCAGGCCCGCCAGCTGCTTGGCCAGCTGGATGGCGATGGAGCCCACGCCACCGGCACCACCAATGATCAGAAGGGACTTGCCCTTGTTCGCCGCACGATCCCGCGCGATGCCCAGACGCTCGAACAGCGCCTCCCAGGCGGTGATCGTGGTCAAGGGCATCGCGGCCGCATTGTCGAAGGAAAGACTGGCAGGTTTGCGACCCACAATGCGCTCGTCGATCAGATGCAGTTCGCTGTTGCAGCCGGCCCGGGTCACGTCTCCCGCGTAATAGACTTCATCGCCCGGCTTGAACAACGAACACTGCTCGCCGACGGCTTCCACCACACCGGCACAATCCCAGCCGAGGATACGGGGCTGTTCCAGGCGACTGCCGGCATTCAGGCGGATCTTGGTGTCGACCGGATTGACGGAAACGGCGCGCACGCGTACCAGCAGAAAACGCCCACTGGCA
>JBEDFR010000046.1:0-6355 GCA_041175045.1 Pseudomonadota bacterium
CGGTCGCCAGCGCGAATTCGACGTCGAGCACGTCATTGGCAGCGTTGTTCTTGCTTTCGTTCTGACCGTAGGCCAGGGTCGCTTCCCAGTACAGATCGCGATCCATGAACTCGAAGTCCTGTTTCAGCGTGTGGCCGGTGCTCAGGGTGGTCGACACGTTGCCTTCCATATTGGTGACATCGCCCGGCATTGAACCGGTGATATCGGCCAGGGAACGCTGCAGGAAGAACACCGGCTGCCCGCCGATGGTGGTGAACGGCGAAGCAGGGTTCGCGGCAATGAGCGAATTGATCTGATTGCGCGTGGCAGTGGTCACGAAGGGGTTCTGCTCGTAGTAAATCGGGATGCCGGCATTGCCCGCGGTGAATGCGCCCGCCGGGCTGTTGCTGCCGAAGTTGTCGGCGCGCTGCGAGTTGTCGATGGTGGAATAGAGGAAGTCGCCCTCATAGCGCACGGAATCGGTGAGCTCGTAAGAGAACAAGGCATTGAGCGAGGTGCGCTCCTGCGCCGCCTGAATCGTGTTCAGGTGACGGGTGTCGAAGCCGCCGGCGTTCACCCCGGAACTCTGGGGCGCCACGTTTGGCGGCAGAATCTGTCCCAGGGACAAAGGCACCAGATTGCCCTTGTCATCAAAGGTCAGCGGGACGGCTGTGCGGGTGAGCCCCGCATTGGCCTCGCTGCTGCCGGCCGCCGTGGGCACGGTAGGCCAGCCTGAGCTCAGGCCGAAGGTGCCGGCGAAGGCCAGTGCGCTCAGTCCCACGCTCGGGCTGCCCCGCATATAGTCGTATGGCGAGGCTCCCATCCGGGTGGTGAATGTGTTGCACGCCGCCGCGTTGACCGTCTGTGCCGAGATACAGGCGCGCGGGAACAGGAAGGTGGCAGTGCTGCCGGCGTTGGTTTGCCGCAGATCCAGGCGGCCGCCAACCGGGATGGTGTTCGCAATCATGTCTTCCTGGTAAATGGTGTTGGCGACACCGTCAGTGCCGCTGACGCTGAAGGGGTTGTTGACCAGCGCGATATTGTTTGTCCAGTCCCGACGCTCCCCCTGATAGATCGCATCCAGTTCCATGTATTCGAGGCCCACCACCAGGTGCCCGCGCCCGTCCAGCACATCATCACCCCAGGCGCCCGACACGCGGCGCTGCCGCCCGTCGGCCTCGTCCGTCATGCCGAACTGGCCGATGACTTCACTGCCCTGGAAATTGCGGTCGAGCTCCACGTTCACGACACCGGCAATGGCGTCAGGCCCGTACACCGCGCCAGACCCGACAGTTTGCACCTGCGTGCCCCGGATCAGCGACGGGTTGATGATGGTCAGGTCCACCTGGGCGCCCGTGGCATTGCCCGGCACGAAGACCGTGCCCTGGTTGGACGAGACAAAGCGTCGCCCATCCACCAGGGTCAGCGTGCGCTGCGACCCGAGGTTGAGCAGGTTGACGAAGGCGTTGTTGTCGCCGAACTGGGTGTTGTTACCCTGGTTGTTGACGCCGACACTCACGAAGGGCAACTGCTCAAGGCTCTCGATGGTGTTGACGTAGCCGCGCAAGGCCATCTGTTGGGCATCGATTTCGATGACCGCGATGTTCTGGATATCGGTGTCACGACGGATGCGCGATCCGGTGACCAGCACTTCTTCTACTTCCCTGACTTGCGGCGCCGGAGCCTGGGCCAAGGCGAACAGCGGTGCGGCCAGCGACACCGTCAGACAGGAGTGAATCATCAAACGGAGCTTTCCACGCTTGGTCATCTGGAGCATGCGTCAATCCTCGGTGAGTAGTGATCAATTTGTAATCAGACTGTCAAAACCTAGATTGATGCTGGTCAAAAATCAAGCAAATTTTATCTATATGCTCAATAGGTAAATAAGGGGCTTCAATGGGCCGTTTTCAGAGGGATTTCGAAAGCTTAGGAATCCTGCCGGAGGGCGAAAGCTGGCGCGAATGCTCACGTTTTCCCCAGCGGTGTGCTAACGTCACCGCAACAACAAAAAGTATTGAAAACGCGCGGAAATCACGCCGATGTCACAGACAAGCAAAACAAGTCATGGTCTGTTTCTGCTGGTCATGTTGCTTGGCGCGATGATCGGGCGGGCCCAGGCAGACTCTTCCACTCTGGCCTTCGCGAGTGCTGCGGCCAGTGACGGCAGCAAGACCGCGTCGCGCTTTGCCCTGCAGCTCGAGTCCACGTCTTCCACCGGCAGGCTGTCGACACAGCAATTGCTGGACATCGCCATCGCCTTCACGCCCGACCCTCACGAAACAGACCTCAAGGCCGCGGTGTTCGCAGTTGTTGTCAAGAACAATGCCTTCTACCTGCTGCGCCCGGATCGACGTTTCACCCCGTGGAACGGCGACATCGGCACGCTGCTGCCGTTCGCAGAGGATGTCACGCTTGCCGACACGACCCGGGTACAGCTGCTGACAGGCAAACTGAGTGAGCCGGGCGAGTATCAGATCTTCGTCGCGTACTCTGCCCAGAATCAGGCGCCGCTGAAGTTCACTCCGCAGCCCGCGGTGTTGCTGGTGGAGCCAGCCGAGCAGTCGCCAGAAAAAGAAGAGGCGGCGCGACTGTATCAGTCGAACCTGGAAAGCAGCATCGTGCAGTCGCGATGCATTCTTTGCCATGTCGAGGGAGGCGTGGCACGAAACGCCAACCTGAAGTTTCAGCGCAGCATGACCGGCTCGGCGTTGAACAATCTGAATTCGCTCTCGGCGTATCTGGACATACCCGGAAATTCTGCAGAGACCCTGCTGACCAAGGCCTCGGGCGGCGGCGGCCACCCGGGCGGGCAGCAAATCGTGCGCGGGGGGGCGGACTACGCTGCGCTGGAGCAAGTGCTGAAATTGCTGGAGGCCGACCAATCTGCGCGCCTTCAGGGTCTGGTCTATCGGTTCGAACCGGGCCAGAGTCTTTCCCAGGTCACCAGTGCCACGTCCTTGCTCGCCGCCGTGGAACTGGCACCCCGCGAGGCCACACTGCGGCGCGCCAGCATTCTGATGTCCGGCCACGCCCCCAGTGCCGAGCAACTGGCCGCGGTTCGCGATGGCGATGACAACACCCTGCGCGCGGCATTGCGGGGTCTCATGAGCGGCCCTCGCTTCAGGGACTTTGTGGTCGATGTCACCAATGAGCGCCTGCTGACCCGTGGGTCCGTCGACCCTCTGAATTCCAATTTCATCAACTTCCCAAGGCTGAGGAATCTGCATTACGACACGGTGATGGCGGGCAAGGACTACTGGCAAGAGTATGGGCATCGCCTGAAGGAGTCGGCGATCAGAGCGTCGGGGGAATTGGTTGCGCATGTCATCATCGGCGAGTTGCCCTACTCGGAAATTCTCACCGCCAATTACATGATGATGAATCCGCTGCTCAACCACTACCTGGGCGGCACCGCCAATTTTCCGCCCACAGCGGGAGACAAGGACTTTCTGCCCGCGCGGATTACGCAGTACTACTTTCCCCAGGAGCTTGTCCGATCCGACGAACGGGAATTTTTCGGAAGTGTGGAAGCGGGGCACAAGGTGTTGAGTACGCGAACACCGTTGGCCGATTACCCCCATGCGGGACTGCTGACTGATTTTGGATTCCTGAGTCGATACCCCACAACCGCCACCAATCGCAATCGCGCGCGTGCGCGCTGGACGCTGTACCACTTCCTGGGGATCGACATTGAAAAGTCGTCGCAGCGCCCGCTCGATGAGGCGTCGTTGTCAGATCGCAACAATCCCACCATGAACAATCCGAATTGCGCCGTGTGCCATACCGTGCTTGATCCCGTTGCGGGTGCGTTCCAGAACTGGAGCGAGTGGAACATGTACCGCGAGAACGGCTATGACGCGCTGGACCACTTTTACAAGTTTCCAGCCGACGGGTCGGCCTCAGCCTATCGGCAAGGCGATTTGTGGTACCGCGACATGCGGCTTCCCGGCCTGTTCGAAACCACGCTGACAAGCCGTGATGCCACCTTGCGTGAATTGGCCAGCAGAATTGTGCGTGAGCCCGCCTTTCTGACGGCAGCAGTGCGTTTCTGGTGGCCGGCAATCTTTGGCGAAAATCCCGTGGTGCTGCCCAGTGTCGAGTCTGACGAGGGGTTCGCCGAAAAGAGCGCAGCCTATGCGGCGCAGCAGGCCTCTGTTGCTGCGTTTGCCCGCGTGCTCGGCGAACGCGGCAATGCCAAGGACATGCTGGTCGAGATGATGATGTCACCCTGGTTTACAGCGCAGTCAGCCACACGCCATGAATTTCGCGCTGTGCAGCTGCAAGCCAGTCTGGGCGCCCCACGATTGCTCGGGCCAGCGCAACTGGCTGCCAAGACACTGGAGCTCACTGGGGTGAACTGGAGAACAACGACGAGCCCGGCAGGCAGAACCTGGTCCGACTACGAGAACATGAGCGTCATGCTTGGTGGAATTGATTCCATCACCGTTCTGGAACGCGCCAGCGTGCTGACGCCAACGATTCTGGCCGTTCAGCAATCGATCATGGCCGAGGTGGCTTGCCCCGCCGTGGTCAAGGACTTTGCGCTGGACGAGAACTCGCGGCGAATGTTCACTCTGGTTGATGCCTCGGTCACACCGCTTTTACTGGACAGTGGCACCTTCGATGTCACATCCACAGCACGCACACAATGGCAGGAAGTGACATTGCCCACCAGAATTCCTGTCGAAGGCGCCAGTATCACGGTCAGCTTTGCCAATCCTTACTGCGACTACGATGGCACGAAGTGTCTTGAACAACGCGTGCTGTACCTGCAGGGCGTCTCCTTGCGGCACGCGTCCGGGGCCCAGTTGCGATTCTCGATGAACGCTCCCGAGGTGAGGGTCAGTGGCGATAACTGCTATGTACAAGGCAGCGAGGCGGTTTTTTATTCGTCCTGCAAGATGACCGTGGCGCTGCAACTGGACAGCCCCTTGGACATCGAGGTCATTGCGCATCTTTCCGCCCAGCAGGCGCCTTCAAGGACAGAGCCGGTCCGGGCCACCATCGAGGTTGTCAGTCAAGGCAATATCCTGACGGTATCCACTCCCAACTCGCGCGCCATCAAGGAACAGATCGTGGCGCTGGTGGCGGACTTTCACGGTCGCACGGTCACCGTGGAATCACCCGAGGTGGCACAGATTTATGGGCTGTTTGTGGTTGCACTCGAGCGCGCGCGACTCAGTGGCAAACAACAGATCGACGTGTGCCACTGGTACACCGATGGCAATTTCCTGAGTGATCTGCTGACACCGGCGCAGCTGCGCTTGGCGCGTCGTCCTTCGCCCAACGGCGATTGGTGGCAGGACGACTGGACTTATCTCGGCCCGGCCATGCAGCCCTGGATGAGCGATGCGTTCGGGGCCAAGCGTGCCTGGATCGCAGTGCTCGCCTATCTGATGACGCACTTTGACTATGTGCACGAGTAGATCATGGTGAAAAATCGTCGGCAGTTCTTGAATTCCTTGCTCATCGCCGGGGCTGCCATGGCCCACCCACGGCTTGTGCTTGCCAACGAGCCAGCGCCCTTTTCCGGTAAATTCGTGCTGACACTGCAAGCACGCGGAGGATGGGATGTCACCTGTTTCTGCGACCCGAAAGAAAACCAACCCGGCCTTGCGCCCATCACCCAATGGTCAGCGAGCGAACGCACTCAAACGGCGGGCGGCATTGTGTACGCGCCGTTTGCAAAGAACCGCGAATTCTTTGAGCGACATCACCGTGCCCTCCTGGTGATCAACGGCGTGGACGCCCAGACCAACGCGCACTCCATTGGCGAAACGGCCAACTGGAGTGGGCGCCTGGCGGATGGTTATCCGTCGCTGACGGCTCTGTATGCCGCCGCCAATGCCCCGCAGCTGCCCATGGCCTACCTTTCCTTTGGCGCGTGGAGCAAAGCCGCGGCGCTGCTGCGCCCCACCATGCTCGGACACTCAGTCACTCAGATGCGCGGATTCATGCTGGCAGGCAAAGATGATCAAGGGCAGGCCCTGGTGGACCCGACCGTCTGGTCATTAATTCGCAAAATGCACGTGGACGACACCCAATCCATGCTGGCAGACGACACGCTGCTGCCCGCCAGAAATAGATCCATGGATGCCTACCTGCAGGCCCTGAAAAGTTCTGAAGCACTTTCCAGATTCGCCGAGTCGCTGCCCTCGAACACGGAATTTCAGGCATTGAGCCGGGGTAATCAGTTGATCAACCAGGTGCATTTCGCGCTGCTGGCTTTCAAGGCCGGGGTCAGCGTCAGTGCGGATCTGGTGGATGGGGGCTACGACACGCATGCCAACAACGATGCGCAGCAAGCCACCCTGCTGGGCAAGCTCACAGACGCGATTGACTACCTGTGGCGATCCGCCGAGCAGCTCGGCATCGC
>JBEDFR010000047.1:0-6586 GCA_041175045.1 Pseudomonadota bacterium
TTTGGTGCCCCGGGCAGGATTTGAACCTGCGACCTGTCCCTTAGGAGGGGACCGCGCTATCCAGCTGTGCCACCGGAGCAGAGGTGGGGGGTGTTGCAGGGTCTGGCTGTCTGGACAGGGCGCGGAGTATAGCACGCGAAATCCGGAATCGGTTCGCTGGCAAGCCAGCTCCCACAGGCATGGCAGTTTCCACAGGCAAAGCAGCTTCCACAGACAAATCGGCTTCCAGGGTCAGGCCCGCGCCTGGGCTGGTGACCCGATCCTGTTCTTCTCCACCTCGGCGCGGCGGCGCTGCACAGCCATCGTGCGGGCCTTCTTGTCGCCGTATTTGGCGATGGAGAAATAGGCATTGCGCTGGCGGCGACGGCCGTCGACGTTCTCCTGCCAGGTGGCCACCCAGGCGTGGTCGCTCTCGGAATAGCTCACGCCGATCTCGCCCGAGGAGTTGAGCGGTGAGACTTTGCGTGGGCTGAACTTGGTGAAGGGCCAGTGCTCGCCGTAGATGCGGCGGCCTTCTTCGTCACGGCGCTTGATGGCAGCGGCGATGGCCGCTTCCTTGCCGCCGTAGCGGCGGAAGGGGAAGGATTCCTGGAATTGCTTGTCGTCGTAACGGATGCGGACCCAGGCGCAATTGGTGCCGCGGGATTCGATGATGCTGATGTGATGAAGCGGATCCAGATTTTTCACAGCGAAAACCTCTCTCTCGTTTCAATGCAGCCTGTGGCGATGGCTGCTGCGCACGTTCCCCCGTCACACTCCTCTTACAGACGCTGACCCATGTGGCAGGCCATGTGCTGGATCACGCCAGGCTTCTGGCAGGCGATCTTGGAGATGATGTAGACGTAGTCCTTCGCTGCAGGGTCCAGACCTACCGCTTCCCCGATGGCCGCCGTCAGATCAGCTTCCGCTGCCTGCCGGGTCAGATAGGGGCCGGAGATGTTCACTTGCAGAGTGGGCTCGTTCGGGGCTGTGGCAATAATGTAAAAATTTTCAACGTTCATTGCGTCTGCTGGTCTGATCGTGACGGGTCCCGGGTGTGGGCCCCTCGTGGCAGCAACCACGCGGGTCGTTGGATCAGACAATGGCTCCTTGAGATTAAGAACGGCCTGTGTGCCGTTTCATTGCCCCGTGAACTGGAAAATATGCGCCTGGTCGGCGGCTTGACACGGCGCGCATTATCCTGCTTTCGCCCAGTGCTGGCCAGCCCTGATGGTGGCGAAAGTGGGTGCAAAGTGAGCAGTATCACAGCCACTACGCCGTTTTCGCCCGATGTTCTTTGCATCGGGGCTGGCATAGAATCCGGCTCACCTCGCCCAGGAACCCCCGCTCATCGTGTTGCCACCCCGCCTCAGCATCATCATTCCCGTGCTCAACGAAGCCCGCAGTCTGCAGGCGCATCTGCCCTTGCTGCAGGCGGCGAGACAGGCGGGACACGAACTCATTCTGGTGGACGGCGGCAGCACCGACGAAGGCCCCGCGCTGGCAGCACCGCTGGTGGACAAACTTGTGCACAGCCCGGCGGGCAGGGCGCTGCAGATGAATGCCGGTGCTGCACTGGCCAGCGGCGATGTGCTGGTTTTCCTGCATGTCGACACGCGTCTGCCCGAGGGAGCCATCGTGCTGTTGCAACAGGCCTTCGCGCAGCCGGCCGTGCAGTGGGGGCGCTTCGATGTCTGCCTGAGTGGCACGCACCCGGCGTTCCGGCTGATCGAAACCATGATCAATCTGCGCTCGCGCGCCTCGGGTGTGGCCACAGGCGACCAGGCGCTGTTCCTGCGGGCAGGGCTGTTTCACGCCATCGGCGGCTTTCCGGCCATTCCGCTGATGGAAGACGTGGCAATCACCAAGACCTTGCGCCGGCTTTCGCGGCCGCTGTGTCTGCGCGAGCGCGTGACGACCTCCAGCCGCCGCTGGGAACAGCATGGCATCGCGCGCACGGTGCTGCTGATGTGGTGGCTGCGGCTGCTTTATATGCTGGGCGCGAGTCCAGTCAGGCTGCGCGACATGTACTTGAAGAAGAAGTGACAAGCCAATGAATGAAAAGGGGAAAATACCATTTTCAGAGGCTGTGACTGCCGTCTTCGCCAAGACGCCCCGGCGCGGCGCGGTGAAGACGCGTCTGCAGCCGCTGCTGGGAGAAACGGGCGCGCTTGATCTTCACAAGTCCTTGATTCAGTTTGTCTTTCGCAATCTGGACGCGGCGGCGCTGTGCCCGCTGGAGTTCTGGGTGGCGGTGGGCGATGGTTCGCTTGAAGGTGATTCTCTGCATGAAGAGGTGTTCACATCAATTTGTAATATAAAGGATATATATCGTCAGGCCGAAGGAGATCTCGGCGCCCGCATGGCGGACTGCGCGCGCCGGGTGCTGCAGCGCTCGTCCTGCGTGGTACTGGTGGGAGCCGACTGCCCGGCGGTGGACGGCGCCTATCTGCAGCAGGCACTGCAGCATCTTCGGGAAGGTGCGCAGATCGTGTTCGGTCCTGCGGAGGATGGTGGCTACGTATTGCTGGGGCTGCGCCAGGTGCCTGACTGTCTGTTCAGCGATATGCCCTGGGGCAGCCCACAGCTGATGCAGATCAGCCGCGAGCGCATGCGGGCAGCGGGGCTGGACTGGGTGGAACTGGAACCGCGCTGGGATGTGGACAGGCCCGAGGATTTGCCGCGCTGGGAGGCATTGCAGCAGCACTGGCCATCGCCTGCGCAACCAAGGCATTAGCGAGTCTGCAGGATCTGACCGTTGACGGTGGCGGATTCCAGGGTCAGGCGTGTCAGATTGCCGGACTCGCTGACCTGTTCCACTTGTACCAGCAGATAGTGCCAGTCCCGGGCCAGCCAGACAGTGGTGCGCCGACTGCTGCTGCCGGTGCGCCCGCGCTCGATCTTCACTGTTGGCAGCGCGCCCGCCGGGGTCTGCAGCGTTTCCTCTCCCACCAGGTCATACACTTGTTCCTCGATCTCGTCGGTGTCGAGGATGGCGTAATGCATCTGTGTCAGGCCGCGTGCGTCGATGTCGGTGCGGAGATTCTGGCTGTAGCTGAGCTTGTCCTGGACGCCGCTGGCGAGCGGCAGCGTCCAGAAGTCCCCATCGCGACTGCTGCGCGCGCGCATGGTCTGCCAGTCGAAGTCCACGGTTTCCTCGCGGGCACTCAAGCCGGTCTGGCTGTAGCGGTAGCGCTCGGGCATCACCCGGCCATCCTGCCAGCGGAAGGCGCTGGTCTCGGTGACAGTGCCCACCGTGGCCCCCAGCAAAGTCAGACGCAGGCGGTTCTCCAGGGTGTAGAGGCCGTCCTCGCTGCGCGTCTGCACCCGATGGGCGGTGGCATTCAGGCCCATGGCTTCGGCCAGATAACGTGCTTCGAAGACGGGAGGTTCCAGAGCCAGCACAGTTTCCGCCGGTGCCGGCTGGGCTGAGGGCGACGCGCCGGCCAGCAAGGCCAGTCCCAGGGCAGCAATGCGCAGTGAACTCATGAGGCGTCCTCGCGCAGGCCGCAGGCGGCCAGAGGCTCGCCATCCAGCCAGGCCGCTTTGCCCTGCATGCGCAGTCTTCCGGCGGCAAACAGGCCGACGGCCCGCGGGTAGATCCGGTGTTCCTGCCGGGCAACGCGCGCCGCGAGCGCATCGCGGGTGTCTTCGGCCAGCACGGGCACCACGGCCTGCAGCACCACGGGCCCACCGTCCAGTTCCTCGGTCACGAAATGCACGCTGACGCCGTGCTCCTTCTCGCCCGCTTCCAGCACCCGCTCGTGGGTATGGGTGCCGCGATAGTCCGGCAACAGCGAGGGGTGAATATTGAGGATGCGTCCCGCGTAATGGCTGACAAATGTGGCACTGAGAATGCGCATGAAGCCGGCCAGGACCAGGGCGGGGGAAAAGCTGTCGATCTGTTCCATCAAAGCACGATCGAAACTCTCGCGATCGGGAAAGTCCTGGTGCCGGATGACTCGCGTGGCAATGCCCGCGCTGGCGGCGCGCTGCAAACCGTAGGCCTCTGCCTTGTTGCTGATCACACCGCAGATAACATAGCCACCGGCGGCGCTCTGGTCGATCAGGGCCTGCAGATTGCTGCCGTTGCCGGAGATCAGAACGACGATCGGGCAGGGCACCTGGCTCATCGCGGGCTGCCTTCCAGGACGACCGGACGGGCCTCGGCAGCGCAGGCCTGAATGCGGCCGATGACAGTGGCGCCCTTGTTGTGCTGCTGCAGGATCGCCAGAGCCTTGTCGCTGTCAGCGGCGCTGACGCAGACGATCATGCCGATGCCGCAGTTGAAGGTGCGCAGCATCTCGGCGTCGGCGATGTTCCCCTTGCTCTGCAGCCACTGGAAGATCTGCGGGCGCTGCCAGCTGCCCAGATCGATGACGGCCTGCACACCCTCGGGCAACACCCGCGGCAGATTCTCCACGATGCCGCCGCCGGTGATGTGAGCCAGGCCGTGCACACTGGCGTGACCTTTCAGGGCTTGAATGGCCTTGACGTAGATTTGCGTGGGTTCCAGCAGAACCTCGCCGATGGTGCGGCCGGCGAAGGGTTGACTGAGCGGTGTGCTGCTGACTTCCAGCACCTTGCGGATCAGCGAGTAGCCGTTGGAGTGCGCGCCGGAAGAGGCCATGCCGATCAGGATATCGCCGGGCTGCACGCGCTCGTTCTCGATGATCTCGCTCTTCTCTACGATGCCGACGGCGAAGCCGGCCAGATCATAGTCTTCCTTCTTGTACATGCCGGGCATCTCGGCCGTTTCGCCACCGATCAGGGAGCAGCCCGCCTGCACGCAGCCTTCGCCGATGCCGGTGACCACCTGGGCCGCTTCGTCCACATTGAGTCCGCCGGTGGCGTAGTAATCGAGGAAGAAGAGGGGCTCGGCGCCGCACACGATGAGGTCGTTCACGCACATGGCCACCAGGTCGATGCCGATGGTGTCGTGCTTGCCCATCTCGATGGCCAGCTTGAGCTTGGTACCCACGCCATCGGTGGCCGAGACCAGCACCGGCTGTCGATACCCAGCAGGGATCTCGCACAGGGCGCCGAAGCCGCCGAGGCCGGACAGCACTTCCGGGCGGCGGGTGCGTTGGGTCACGGACTTGATGCGTTCGACCAGCGCATCGCCCGCGTCGATGTCGACACCGGCGTCCTTGTAGCTCAGTGAGGGAGTGGAAGAGTGATTGCTGTGCTGGCTCATGAGGGGGTCCGTATGCTGGTCAGGAAGTGCGCGGATTCTAGCAGCTGGGCCGTTGGCGTGTCATGGCAGGGAGGATCGGGTATGATGCCGCGCATGAAAAATCTCCTCCAGATCGCTCGCCGCCTGCTCTGTCTCAGCCTCTTCGTCGCCGCGCTGTCTGCTCTGCCGGCGCAGGCCTTGCTTGTCTCCGGTCTCTATGAGCAGGAGATCGTGGTGCAGGATCAGGGGGATGCCGAGCGTCTGCGCGCCTATCGCGAGGGCCTGGCGGCCGTGGTACGCAAGGTCACGGGCGATGAGCAGCATCTGCGCAACTCCGCCATCGAACGCGTTGTGCGTGATGCCCAGAGCTACGTGCAGGAAGTCAGCTACCGCACGGACTCCAGCGCCGCGCCAGCACGTACCTTCATTCGCATCAGCTTCGACAGCGCGTTGTTGAACCAGGCACTGATGACCTCCGGCGTGCCGGTGTGGGATCGCGAAAGGCCCGTGGTGATGCTCTGGCTGACGGTGCAGAACGCCGTTGGTGTGCGTGAGGTGCTCAGTGCGGATTCCGAACACCCCATGCTGGACATCGTGCGCGAATTCTCCCGGGTGCGCGGCCTGCCGATGTTGCTGCCGGTGATGGATCTGGAGGATCGCCGCAATCTGCCGGCGGATGTGGCCTGGAGCCTCGACGAGACGCGCATCCGCAGTGCCAGCGCCCGTTACGGCGCGGATGCCATCCTGGCGGGGCGGCTGCTCGAATCCCCAACGGGCGATCTGGTGGGTTTGTGGCAGTTCCTGTTTCGCGACAGCGTCGAGAGCTTTGACGCTTTCGAACGGGACTTGGCCGTGCTGACGCTAGGCACCATGAACCGCATCACTGGTCAGCTCGCGGCCCATTACGCCTTCAACAGCATGCAGGCGCCGGCTGATGCCCGCGTGCGCGTGCGCGTGGAAGGCATGGACAGCGCGCGTGACTACGTGGACCTGATGGCTTACATGGACTCGCTGGCCGTAGTGGATACTGCGGCGGCTGCTCTGCTGGATGGTGCCGCCATCGAACTCGATGTGCGACTGCTGGCCACGCCATTTCTGTTCACCGAATTCATTGCCCTGGGGCGCGATTTGCAGCCGCTCAGCGTGCCAGGCGTCGCCCCGGAGCAGCCGCTGCTGCACCTGCGCTGGGTCCGCTGAGATGCTGCAGCCCCGCCAGCTGGCGCTGCAGATTGCGCTCGATGACGCCGCCACCTTCGACAATTTTCATGTCACCGCTGCCAACCGCGCCTTGGTGAATTATCTGCAGGAACCGGCTGCTCTGGCACAGTTCACCTGGCTGTGGGGCACCCCCGGGGCGGGCTGCAGTCATCTTCTGCAGGCCATGTGTCAGCAGGACATGACAGCCGACGGGGTGCAGCCCTGGGCCGCCAG
>JBEDFR010000048.1:0-3360 GCA_041175045.1 Pseudomonadota bacterium
CACCATCCGCAATTCCGCCGCCACGCAGATCGACCAGCAGGCCGACACCCTCACGCTGACGGGTGACGTGGAGTTCCGCGAACCCGGCGTGCTGCTCACTGGCAGCGGCGCCTTCATCGACCAGAGCAACAGCCAGAACCGCATCGACGGCGCCACTTATGTGCTGCACGAGTACGGTGTGCATGGCAGCGCCCGTGTGATCGTGTATGACAGCGAAGGCGAGGTGCTGGCCATCGAGAACGGCGCGTTCAGCCGCTGCGAGCCGGGCAACGAGTTCTGGAGTCTGAGCTCCGAGCGCATGCGTCTGGACACCGCTGCCGGCATCGGCACCGCCGAGGGCGTGACCCTGCGCATCAAGGACGTGCCGGTGTTCCATTACCCGTTCACCGTGCCCTTCCCGCTGGGCGATCAGCGTGTCTCCGGCTTTCTGGCCCCCGGCATCGGCTCGACCAGCGACGGCGGCGCCGACATCGCGCTGCCCTATTACCTGGCCCTGGCCCCGCATTACGACGCCACGCTCACGCCACGCCTGATTGCCGACCGCGGCCTGATGGCCAGCGGCGAGTTCCGCTATCTGGCCGACTGGTCCATGAACACCCTCAGCGCCGCGCTGCTGCCCGGCGACAAGCGTTTCGATGCCGCCACCGCCGGCGTGCCGGGCTCGAATTCTCCGGCGAGGGAAGACCGCTGGTTCGTCGGCCTGCAGCACAACGGCCAGCTGGGTGAGCGTGTCTCCACGGCCATCAATTACGACGCCGTGAGCGACGACCGCTATTTCCGCGACCTGGGGTCGAGCGGCCTTACCGTGTCCAGCCGCACCCACCTGCAGCGCAATGGCGCACTGAACTACCGGGCGGAGCGCTGGTATGCCGGCACCCGCGTGCAGCGCATCGACATCATCGACCCCTACATCTCGGCCAGTGATCTCAATATCCCCTATGACCGCCTGCCGGAACTCACTCTCGGCGCCGCGCACAAGCTCGGGGGCCTGCAGCTGAAGATCGATGCCAGCCACGTCAGTTTCGACCGCAGTCTGAGCCGCAGCGGTCTCACCCAGGCGCAGATCGATGCCGGGGCCCTGGTCAGCGGCAGCCGCCTGCACGTGGAACCCGAGATCAGCTGGCCGCTGCGCCGTGAGGCCGGCTTCTTCGTGCCAACGGCGCGCTACCGCTACACGCAGTGGGATCTGGAGCAGCAGGCCGTGGGCACGCTGGCGCAGCCCGATCGCGGCCTCGGCCTGTTCAGCCTCGACAGCGGCCTGATCTTCGAGCGCCCGCTGGCACGCGGCGACGGCGCTATCCAGACTCTGGAGCCACGCCTGTTCTATCTGTACAGCGAGCAGGAGGATCAGTCCCTGCTGCCCACCTTCGACAGCGCCCAGGTCAACTTCCACTACGGCCAGCTGTTCCGCCACGACCGCTTCAGCGGCCTTGACCGCATCGGCGATGCCGATCAGCTGAGCCTGGCCGTGACTTCGCGCGTCATCAGCGGCAGCGGCGAGGAACGGGCCCGCCTCAGTGTCGGGCAGATCCTGCATTTCGAGGACCGCCTCGTGGCGCTGGACAGCCCGCTGCAGAGCTGGGTCACGCTGCAGCCGCGCAACACCGACCGTTCAGCCCTGGTGGCCGAGGGCGCCGCCCTGTTGAGCGAGCAGTGGCGCATCAGCAGCGACGTGCAGTGGAACGAGCAGCAGCAGGACATCGACGAGGGCTCGCTCTCGCTGCGCTACATGGGCGACGAGAGCCATATCCTCAATATCGGCTATCGATTCCGCCGCCTCGTGGACCTTTACGGACCCGTGCCCTCGGGCCTCGATCCGCGCATCAAGCAGAGCGATGTCTCGGGCGTCTGGCCCCTGAACAATCATTGGCGTTTGCTGGGTCGATGGCACTATGATCACAGCAACCGTCGCAATCTGGACACCTTCGCCGGTGTCGAATACAGCAATTGCTGCGCCACCATCCGCCTGGTGGCCCGCGAGTGGATCGACGACGACGAGTTCTTCCTGCTGCGGGACGACACCGACACCGGCGTGTTCTTTCAGGTCACCCTCAACGGGCTGGGCAATGTGAGCGGCGGCGGCATCAGCCGGATGCTCAGCGACGGCATCCTGGGCTTCAAGGAGTACGGAACCAATGAATAAGTCATTCTGCCTGCGCGTCCTTGCGCTGGTGCTGCTGGTGATGACGGCGGGGTCGGCCCTGGCCCAGCGTCAGGTGCTGGACAAGGTTGTGGCCATCGTCGACGAAGGCGTGGTGCTGCAGAGTGAACTGACCCTGCGCATGGACGAAGCCCGGCAGCAGATGCAGGCCAGCGGCCAGCCCATGCCCCCGCCCACTGTGCTGCGCGAGCAGGCGCTGGAGTCGCTGATCGTGGAAAACCTGCAGCTGCAGCTGATCGAGCGCATGGGCATCCGCTATGACGACGACACCGTCAACGGCATCATGCAGACCCTGGCCCAGCAGAGCAATCTGAGCTTCGACGAATATGTCGCCGCCCTGGAAGCCGCCGGTCAGTACACCATTACCCGCGAGCAGATCCGCAAGGAGCTCTCCATGCGCGACCTGCAGCGCGGCATGGTGAATCGTCGCATCAACATCACCGATCAGGAGATCGACAATTTCCTCAACTCCGAGATGGGCCGCGTCACCATGGCGCCGGACTATCTGGTGGATCAGACCCTGATCCCCGTGGGCGAAGATGACTCGCCCGAGCTGATCGCTGCCAAGGAAGCCTTTGCGCAGCAGATGTTCGATGCCATCCAGGCCGGCACCGATTTCGTGCAGGCCCGCACCATCGCCCAGCGCGGCGCCGCCACCACCCCGCCCACGGCGTATCCTGCCACTGGCGGCGAACTGGGCTGGCGCAAGGCCGAGGCGCTGCCCACTTTGTTCGTCGACATCGTGCCGGGCATGCAAGCCAATGAAGTGCGCGGCCCCATTCGCAGCCCGAGCGGTTTTCACCTGGTGAAACTGGTGGCCGTACAGGGTGACGTCCAGAGCATGGTCAATCAGACCCGCGCGCGCCACATCCTGATCACCCCCAACGAGATCCGCACCGAGGAACAGGCCGCGGCCCTGATTCGCAGCCTGCATGCCCGCATCAAAGGCGGCGAAGACTTCGGTGATATCGCGCGGCAGAACTCCGACGATTCCGCCTCCGTCGTGGCCGGCGGCGACATGGGCTGGGCAGCCGAGGGCGGCATGCCGCCCGATTTCGAGGCGCAGATCAAGGACCTGCCCATCGGCCAGCTGAGCGAGCCCTTCCGCACCAGCTTCGGCTGGCATGTGGCCGAGGTCATGGAGCGTCGCGTGCAGGACATGAGCCGCGAGTTCAGCCGACAGCAGGCCGAGAATGCTC
>JBEDFR010000049.1:0-11212 GCA_041175045.1 Pseudomonadota bacterium
AGCAGGCCCAGGGCATTATTGCTTAGCGTCAGCACGGGCACGGGCAGACTGTTTTGCTGGTCGGTCGCGGCCTGATTGCGCAGCGTTGCCAGCGCCAGTGTGGCGGCCGGCTCGAAGCGGCTGCCCACGGCCCAGGTGCTCTGATACACAAATCCCAGGCGGGCAGCCAAGAGCTGGTAGGTGTAGGCGATCTGATTGTCTGTGTACCCGATTGCCGCGAGATTTTCGGCATTGCGCAGCAGATATCCGTTGTTCTGATACATCGCCTGCAAGGCGGACTCGGAGGCGCTCAAAGGGTCAGCGCTGGCGAGGATTTCGCCCCAATTGCGCTCGTCAAGATTACGGCCGATGTTGCTGTACAGGGAATCAAGGGCACGAATGATGTGGGTGGCGGTCAGCGGGCGACTGCCCAGAAGGAGAGCGAGAGACGACATGGGGAAATTCCGGTATGAAATGGTGGCAGGAGCATACCCTTTCGGCAGTTTTGGTCAAAGCGTGATCAGCACCATCCCGAGGCAAGCTCAATGCAGAGCGCGCTTGTCCGCCGACCGCCGCGCATCTGTCTGAGCGACCCAGTCCGGCCACGGGGAAGCCGGCCACTGCGCGGTGCTCCAGAGCGTGTGCAGGATATTGAGCCACTGGCGCAGGGCCAGGGGCGGCAGATTCAGTGCCACGCTTTCGGCTTCCTTGTCGCCCCGCAGGCTCAGGCACAGCACAGGACCAGCAGTGTTGATGTCCACGGCCAGCACCAGCCAGCCAAGGCAGTGCGGGGTCGGACGCACCGGGTCTTCATGTCCCATGCGCTCGGTGGCGGCGCGCAGCTCCAGGCTTTGTTCGATGTCCGGGGGAAAGGCCGTGCCGCGCTGCTTCTCCAGCCACAGGCACAAATGCGGCAACAAGCGCAACATCAGGCGCTGGCTGAGCCAAAGCACCCGCGTGTCGCCCGGGCTCAATTCACCCGTCAGCCGCAGGCGGTCCTCGGCTTCGACGTACTCGGTCGTGATGCGTTGAAGTTCCTGCACAGCCTTGGCCTCCCGGGGCGCACGTTCGCCGGGAGATTGTGCATTGAAGTGGCGGCGCAAACAATTTTTGAAGCACTGGCGTCTTAGGAGTAGCATCGCCTCGCCTGCTGCGCAGTGGCCCCCTTATTCGAGAGTATCGCCATGAGCTGTCTTACCCCGAGCCTGACCCGGATCTGCCTGCTGCTCGCCTTGCCCGGCGCCGTGGCTGCCCAGGAGCTTGCCTTGTTCGAGCCTGTCGATGTGGCTCCGACAGCGGCTGCCAATGCGCCGTTCCTGCCACAAGCTGTCGAAGCGGGCCTGGCGCCGCAGGCGTCGACGCTGGTGTTGACGGGCACATCGCGGATCGGCGAGCGCTTCGGCGCCACCCTGCGCGATGCCAACGGGCGCAGTGTGCAGGGATATTGGCGTGCCGGCGAGGCCGGCGCCATCGCGCAGCTGCCCGGCTATCAGCTGTTGCAGGTCAGTGCGCGTGAGGTGCGCTTGGCGCTGCCGCCGGGGATGCTCTGCCAGGCCGCGCCGGCACAGGGCGTGCATTGCGACAGTGACGGCACGGTGCAACTGCGTCTGACCACTGCGGCGCCACTCGCCCCGGCGCAGCAGCCCTCCGACACACTGGCTTCCGCGACCCCGGGCGCCGCGCCTGCGGCCGAGGTGCCCACGGACGCCGAGAACTCCGAGATCGCTGCCGACAATCCTTTTGCGGCGGCACTGCGGGCGGCCGCGGAAGAACAGCGCGCCGGCGCGGGCGGTCGGCGCGGTTCCTTCAATGTCGAGCGCTTCCAGCCACGACGGATTTCGCCCGATCAAGTCCCGCCGGGGATGCGGCTGGTCCGCACGCCTTTCGGTGATCGTCTGGTGGAATTGTAGGTTGTCTCTGGTTCAGGGTGGAGCAACGATGCCTGCTGCCGTTTCGCTATCTGTCTCCATCGTCCTTTTTCGCACGCCGCCCGCTCTGTTGCACACGACCATGGCGTCCCTCTTGCAGGCGGTTGCGTGTGCGCGCGCCGCTGGTGCGCTCGCCGAGGTCAGCATTGCGCTGATCGACAATGATGCCGACCCGACCCTGCCGGACCTCATGGCGCGCTGGCAGGCGCAGGCGACCGAGCCGCCCATCGAGCTGCAGCTGTGTCAGGGGCACGGCAATGTCGGTTATGGGCGTGGCCACAACCGGGTGTTGCCCGAGCTGCAGTCCGAGCGGCATCTGATCCTGAACCCCGACGTGACGCTCGCGCCTGACTGCCTGTTGCAGGGCCTGCAGTTTCTGCGCGCCCAGCCGACAGTCGTGGCGGCAAGTCCCCGCATCGATCCGGGGGATGGCTCGGCAACACATGGCTGCAAGCGCTATCCCGCGCTGTTTGACCTGCTCTTGCGGGGCTTTGCACCGGCCTTCGTCCGCCAGTGTCTGCACCGTCGTCTGGCCCACTACGCCATGGCTGATCTGCCGATTGATGTTCCGGCTCTGGATGTTCCCATCATCAGCGGCTGCTTCATGCTGTTTCGCACCGAGGTGCTGCAGGCACTCGGTGGCTTCGACGAGGCCTACTTCCTCTACTTCGAAGACTTCGATCTCTCGCTGCGCGCCCATGCCTTCGGGCCGCTCGCCTACGTGCCTGCCATGCACATCGTGCATCCGGGTGGCAACAGCGCGCGCAAGGGACTGCGCCATATCGGCATGTTTGCGCGCTCGGGCCTGCGCTTCTATCGCAGGCATGGGTGGCGCTGGTGGTAACAGTCCTCGTCACCGGAGCCACCGGCTTCATTGGTCGCACGCTGGTGCAACGCTTGCTCGAGAAACGCTGCCGGGTGCATACCTTGTCGCGCCAGCGCCCTGACTTCGGCCCGGATGAAGGCGATTGTCTGGCCTTCCAGAGCGATATTCGGGACGCTGCCATGCTGGCGCGCGCCTGCGCGGGCGTTGACACCGTGTTCCATCTCGCCGCCTACGCCCACGTGAATCAACATGACGAGGCGCAGATGCGGGCCGTCAATGTCGACGGCACTCGCGTGCTGCTGCAAGCCGCGCTCGCGGCGGGTGTGCGCCGCATCGTCTTCTTCAGCAGTGCCCTGGCAGAGGCGCCCCGCCCCGCAGAGCTGACCGCCTACGGCCGTGCCAAGCATGACGCCGAGGCGCTGTTGCTGGCGGCTGCACACGCCGGCGCCATTGAAGTGGTGTGCCTGCGTCCCGTGAATGTGTATGGCCTGGGCATGCAGGGCAATCTGCTGGGCATGGTGCGTCTGCTGCAGCGTGGCCTGCTGCCGCCACTGCCGGTGCCCAGTGCGTCGCTGTCCCTGGTCGGCAATCGCGATCTGTGTGAAGCGGCCCTGCTGGCTGCCGAATCACCTCAGGCGAACGGGCAGATCTACACCGTCACCGACGGCAAGACCTACACCATGAAGGGGTTGGAAGTGACGATCCGCCGCGCCCTGGGCCGCCCGCCGGCGCGCTGGACAATGCCGCTGCCGGTGTTGTGGCTGGGGGCGCACCTGCTGGAGCTGGCAAGCCGCGTGCTGCGCCTGCGCAATGCCCCGGGGCTGCGTTCCTATCGCAGCCTGACGACGGACAAGGTGCTTTCCTGCGAGAAGCTGCAGAAAGAATTGGGTTACAATCCGGCCGGCTCGTTTGCCGAGGAATTGCCCGGCATTCTTTCCCAACTGACCCAGAAGCCCTGAACGCAGGCCCCTCGTGAACCTCATTCCCACCGCCATTGCCGACGTCATCATTTGCGAGCCCAGGGTCCATGGCGACCACCGCGGTTTCTTCATGGAAACCTGGCGCGAGAGCAGCTTTGCCACCATCGCGCCCGGCCTGCGCTTCGTGCAGGACAATCACAGCAAGTCTGGCAAAGGCATCCTGCGCGGCCTGCACTATCAGCTGCAGCAGCCCCAGGGCAAGCTGGTGCGGGTGATCGCCGGTGAGATCTTCGATGTGGCCGTGGACATGCGCCGCCGCTCCCCCACATTCGGGCGCTGGGTCGGGGTGACCCTGTCGGCCGACAATCACCGGCAGCTCTGGGTGCCGCCCGGCTTTGCGCATGGGTTTCTGGTGACCAGCGACAGCGCCGAAATGGTGTACAAGTGCACGGACTACTACGCACCGCAGGACGAACATTCGCTGCTGTGGAACGACCCGGCCCTGGGCATCGACTGGCCGCTGGCCGGGCCTGGCATGCCGGAGCCGGTGCTGTCGGCCAAGGATCGGGACGGCCGCCTGTTCATCGACGCCGTGGCCTACGACGACCGCTGACCACCAACACGAGGGCGCCAGCGCAGCGCCACGGGAACATCACATGGGACAACGCATCGCGATCACGGGAGCGAACGGCCAGCTCGGCCAGACGCTCATGCGCTCCTCGCTGTTCGAAGCACACCTGCTGCTGCCCTTGACGCGCAGCGAACTCGACATCACGGACGCCGCGAGCGTCAACAGCACCCTCGCAGCTCTGCAGCCTGACATCGTCATCAATGCCGCGGCCTTCACGGCGGTGGATCTTGCCGAATCCCAGCCCGAGCGCGCTTTCGCCAGCAACGAACACGGCGTGCGCCACCTGGCGCTGTGGGCGCGTGACAGCGGAGCAAGGCTGATCCACCTTTCCACCGACTTCGTCTTCGACGGCCAGCACAATCGCCCCTATCGCATCGATGCGCCGGTGGCTCCACTGAGCGTCTATGGTCACAGCAAGCTGGCGGGCGAGCGTGCCTTGATGCAGCTGTTGCCCGAGCGTTCCACCATTGTGCGCACGGCCTGGCTGTATTCACCCTGGCAGCAGAATTTCATGAAGACGATGCTGCGGCTGATGCGCGAGCGCGACTCGTTGCGCGTGGTGGATGATCAAGTGGGCACGCCCTGCTCCACTGCAAGTCTGGTGCAGTGCCTGCATGCGCTGATTGCCCACGAGGTGCCGGGAGGCATTTTTCACTGGACAGATGCCGGTGTCGCGAGCTGGTATGACTTCGCCATGGCGATTCAGGAAGAGGCGCTGCGCCTGGGCCTGCTGGAACACGCGATTCCCGTGCAGCCGATTCCCACGCAGCAATACCCGACGCCGGCCCGCCGCCCGGCCTGGAGCGTGCTGGACAAGTCCCGCGCGCTACAGGAACTGCAGTGCCCGCAGATGCACTGGCGCGAGGCGCTGCGTGAGGCCATGAAGACACTTTGAGACAAGAGAGACATGCCCCCATGCGAACCGTTTTGATCACTGGTGCTGCCGGCTTCATCGGCGCGAACTTCACCCACTACTGGCTGGCGCAGCATTCCCGGGATCGTGTGATCGCCCTGGACGCGCTGACCTATGCCGGCAATACCTGGAACCTGGAGAGCGTGTGGGAGAACCCGCAGCTGCACTTCGTGAAGGGCGATATCTGCGATCAGGCGCTGGTCGAAGCGCTGCTGCGCGAGCACGGCATCGACACGATTGTGCACTTCGCCGCCGAGAGCCATGTGGATCGTTCCATCACCGGGCCCGGTGCGTTCATCACCACCAACATCGTTGGCACGCACTCGCTGTTGCAGGCGGCGAAGAAAGTGTGGCTGGACGGGCCGCAGAAGCTGCCGCATCACTTCCACCATGTCTCCACGGATGAAGTCTATGGCACCCTGGGACCGCAGGACCCGGCCTTCACCGAGACCACGCCCTATGCGCCGAACTCGCCCTACGCGGCCAGCAAGGCGGCATCCGACCACCTGGTGCGTGCCTATCACCATACCTATGGTCTGCGCGTCACCACCAGCAACTGTTCCAACAATTACGGCCCCTTCCACTTCCCGGAAAAACTGATTCCGCTGTGCCTGCTCAACATCCTGCACGGCAAGGCCCTGCCTATCTACGGCGACGGGCAGCAGATCCGCGACTGGCTGTATGTGGAAGACCACTGCCGCGGCATCGAGCTGGTGATCGAGAAGGGCACGCCGGGCCAGACCTACAATGTCGGGGGCAACAACGAGTGGGCCAACATCGACACCGTGAAACTGCTGTGTCAGCTGGTGGATGGCTTCTTCAAGACCGATGAGGCTCTGCGCGTCCGCTTCCCGCAGTGCCCGGCGGCCAAGGGTGCTGCCAGCACCAGCCTGATCACTTTCGTCACCGACCGCCCGGGCCACGACACGCGTTACGCCATCAATCCCCGGAAACTCATGAGCGAGCTGGGCTACAGACCCATGGTGGACTTTGCGCAAGGACTGGCGCGCACGGTGCAGTGGTATCTGGACAACGAAGACTGGTGGCGGCGCATCCAGGACGGCAGCTACCAGATCGCCTTGCGGCTGCCTCGCCATGCGTAGTCTGCCGGCACGCCTGGCCTTGTTGTTGACGCTGCTGTCCTGCGCCTCGGGGGCGTTTCGGGTCCATGCCAGCACGGTTCTGGAGATGCCGTTTGCCGACATCCTGGCCCATGCCGAGCTGGTGTTCGAAGGGCATGTGCGCGACCGCGAGTCGCATCGTGCCAGCGATGGGCTGGTCTACACCACGGTGCACTTCGATGTGCTGGATGTCGTGAAGGGCGACTTCCGCGGCTCTGTGCTGGCACTGAGTTTTCTGGGCGGGGAAGTGGACGGGCAGCATCTGCAGGTCACCGACATGGTCATGCCCGAGGTGGGCGAGACCGGGTTCTACTTCGTGGAGACGCTCACCAGAGCGCAGGTCAACCCTCTGGTTGGCTGGTCGCAGGGTCACTTTCTGGTGGAAACGCAGGCCGATGGTCGTGCGGGGGTGTTGACGGCCACGCATGCGCCAGTGCTTGGCTTGCCGCAGCCCGACTTGCCTGTGTCTGTGCAGGGCATGGGTGTGTCGAGCAAGGGCGTTGCCAAGGGCGTCGTCGTCACGCAGGCTCTGGTGGCTCCGGCCGTGGCGCGGGCGCTGAGTCCCGAGCAGTTCAAGGCTGCCGTGCGGGCCATGCTGGAGGTTGACGAGCAATGAGCAGCAGCCGCGTGCTGAGCCGACTGCTGGGAGTCGCTGGGCTGGCGGCACTGAGCATGACCGCATTCAGCTTTTCCGTGGACGGGACCAAATGGCCCGGCGGCACCGCGCAGTTGCATATCGGCATGCCCGGCACTGCCCCGAGTGGACAGACCTGGAGCCTGGCTCTGCGGCGCGCTGCACAGCAGTGGACGCAGCACACGCCGTTTCGTTTTCAGGTGGTGGACGCCTATCGAGATCCCTGTCAGGGCTACCGCGCCAGCAGCGGGGCAGCGAGCTTTCCGGCTGGCGCCGGGGACGAGGTCAATGGTGTCGACTTCGCCTCCAGCGTCTGCGGCAACGAGTTCGGAACCAATGTGCTGGCGGTGACCCTGGTGTACTCGCAAGACAATCAACTGGGGGCCTCTGATATCACTGAGGCCGATATCGTCTTCAATCGCAATGCTCGCTTCGACATTTACGACGGGCCCCTGGACTATGGTCGCGGCACCGATCTGACGCGCGTCGCCCTGCACGAGCTCGGTCACGTGATCGGCCTTGGTCATGAGCCGACTGCCAGAGCGATCATGCGGGCCAGTATCGGCAATCTCGACACCTTGCAGCCGGACGATATCGCGGGCGCCACCACGCTGTATCAGGGCTACACACGCTGTCCCGTGACACAGCTGGACTTCGGTCGGACCACCGGCAGCCTGGTGGCGGGTGACTGTACGGTGCAGCAACTCGTCGGCGGCGGCTCGGACAACAGTTTGACGGACGCGTATCAGTTCGAACTTGCGCAGGATGCGCGAGTCACCTTCTCCATGCGCTCAGCCACGCTGGACTCCGTGCTGGTTCTGCTGGATGAGAATTCCCGTGTCATCGAAATCGATGACGATGGCGGCGCCGGCTGTGATTCTCGAATCGAACGTCTGCTGCGCGCCGGTCGCTACGCGGTGCTCGCCAACACCTTGACCAGCGCTACCGAGCAGACTTCCTGCGGCAGAACCAGCGGGCCTTATCAGCTGAGCGCCCGTTACGACACAGACAGCCTTGTGGAAGTGCGACGCCCCACGAGTTTGAAGTCGGGCCGAAGCGAGGCAAGATTTTTCGGGGGCGTCACAATCGACGGCGGTCGTACCTTCAGCAATCAGGTCGCGCCCTCGCAGTCGTTTGAAATTCGGGGACGTATCAACGTGGACCCGGCTCATCAGGGCCGGTCGGGCTTTGTGGTGATCGCCGCGATCCTCGAGGACAACCAGATCCTGTTGCGCGGGTCCGACGGGATATTCCGTCCCTGGCAGGCCGGTGGGGAGTCGCTTCCGGTGGCTGTGCGCACGAGCTTGGGAGCGACAGAATCCTTGACGCTCCTTCCCGCAACCATTGCGGCGCAGCTCGGCATCACCGATGCGTCGATTCGCTTTCTGATGGGCTACGGGCTCGACGATGATCCTGAAGAGCTGTACTTCCACGATGAACCCGTCAATTTGCTGGTAGGTCCCTGAGCCGGATTTTCCAAATTTACTCGGGTGTGGCGCTGCCTGTATAATCGCTGAGCGTGAGAAGCGCATCAGATGGTCCATTCAAGAGGGTTTCAGCGTGTCCGTTTTTTCCAGCAGTCCCGCGTTTCGTGTCATCCGTATCAGTGCGCTGCTCGCCAGCGTTGTGTTTGCCGGTTCCCTTGCAGCCCAGTCACGCGACGACATCGTGGCCGAACGCATGAAACCGGTGGGTGAAGTCTGCCTGGCTGGTGAAGCCTGTGCCGCTGGCGGTGCCGCGCCAGCCGCTGCCGGTGGGGGCGAATTCAGTGTTGAAGCCGCCTACAACGCCAGTTGCTCCATGTGCCACGCGTCCGGCATGGCCGGTGCTCCGCGCACCGACGATGGCGCCGCCTGGGCAGCCCGTATTGCCGAGAAGAGCCTGGAAGGGCTGGTCGCCAATGCAATCAACGGCATCAATGCGATGCCGGCTCGTGGAATGTGCATGACCTGCAGTGATGAAAACATTGCAGCGCTGGTTGAGTACATAACAACCCAGGCTCAGTAAGCCGTTCATTACTGGTTAAGCCTGGCTGAAATACTCTTAATTCGAGAAAGTTCATTACTGGAAACAGTACAGGAGTAAGACGTCGTGAAATTGATTCGTGTGTTGAAGTCTCGTGCAGTACAGGTTGGTCTGGTTTCCGTTCTGGCAGTGATGTCAGGTTCTCTGTCTGCCGACACCTCCAGGCCGGTGGTCATGCAGCTGGCGCAGCTGTCCGAGAATTTCGACGTCGAGCGCGCCTACATGCAGAGCTGCTGGGCCTGCCACAACAGTGGTGCCGCGGGTGCCCCGAAAGTGGGTGATGCCGCCGCCTGGAGTGCGCGCATGGAGAAGGGCATCGACGCCGTCGTGACCAATGCCGTCAACGGTCTGAATGCCATGCCCGCCAAGGGCATGTGCTTCACCTGCACCAACGACGACATCAAGGCACTGGTGCAGTACATGGTCGACAACAGCAAGTAAGCAGTGCTGACACCTGCAGGAGCGGGCTTGCCCGCGAACGGTTCGCTTGCAAGCAAGCTCCTACAGGCTTCCCTCCCTGATCCTTCATTCCGAATCGAACATCCCCATCAGGCTGGCCAGCGCGGCCGAGCCTTTCTCTTTCTTTTGTTCCGGCGTTGATTCGCTGCGGCCTTCCCAGTCCAGCAGGTCCTGAGGCAGTTCGTCCAGGAAACGGCTCGGCGTCGTGGTGATCACTTCGCCAAATTGCTTGCGCTTGCGCGCCAGCGTGAAGGCCAGCCCCTTCTGCGCGCGGGTGATGCCCACATAGGCCAGGCGGCGCTCCTCCTCGATATCGTCGTTCTCGACACTCGTGCGGTGCGGCAGCAGGTCCTCTTCCATGCCCATGATGTAGACATAGGGAAACTCGAGTCCCTTGGCGGCATGCAGGGTCATCAGCTGCACCTGATTGTTGATGTCTTCTTCTTCCTGGCGTTCCAGCAGGTCGCGCAGGATCAGCTTGTTGATGGCCGCCTCAATGTCTTCTTCAGCTTCGTCGTCGTCTTCGCCGGCCTTGTTCAGGCTTTTCTGCAACTGCTCCAGCAGCAGTTCCACATTGGCGATGGCGCGCATGGCAGCAGGTTCCGAATTGCTGGTCTGATGCAGCCAGCCCTCGAAGTCCATGTCGCCGAGCATCTCGCGGATGGCGGCAATGCTGTCACCGCGCTGGCACTGCTCACTGACGTGGCTCATCCACTGCGCGAACTTGACCAGGCGTTCACGTTTCTTGTCTTCCAGGAATTGACTGAGCCCGATCTCGCTGCAGGCGCGGAGCAGGCTGATGCCCCGCTCGGTGGCATAGGTGCCCAGGGCTTCCAGAATGGAAGGCCCGATCTTGCGTCGTGGCGTGTTGATAGCGCGCAGAAAGGCGTTGTCGTCGTCCGGATTGATGAGCAGCCGCAGATAGGCCATGACATCCTTGATCTCGCTGCGTGAGAAGAACGAGGTGCCCCCGGTGATCTGATACGGAATCTGGTTGGCCTGCAATTGCAACTCCAGGGCCTTGGCCTGGTGATTGCCGCGATAGAGCACGGCAAAGTCGCGAAAACGCAGGCGTTTCGTCACACACTCGGCGAGAATTTCTGTGGCAATGCGTTCCACCTCCGCTTCCTGCGTCGGTGCCACGATCACGCGCAGTTGTTCACCCACCCCCAGCTGGCTCCAGAGTTGTTTATCATAGAGATGCGAGTTGTTGGCGATCAGCGTATTGGCGGCCGCGAGGATGTTGTTCGTGGAACGGTAATTCTGCTCCAGCTTGATGAGCTTAAGAGAGGGATAGTCCTTTTCCAGCTGGATCATGTTTTCCGGCCGAGCGCCGCGCCAGGAATAGATGGACTGATCGTCGTCGCCCACCACCGTCAGGCCGTTGCGTGGGCCAAGCAGCAGCTTCACCAGCAGATACTGGCCTGTGTTGGTGTCCTGATACTCGTCCACCAGCAGGTAGTGAATGCGATTCTGCCAGCGTTCCAGAACCTCCGTGTGCGTCTGGAAAAGCACGACGGGCAAGAGAATCAGGTCGTCGAAATCCACGGCGTTGAACGCCGCCAGATGGCGCTGGTACTGCGTGTAGACCCGTGCAGCCAGCACTTGCTCCGGCTCCAACGCGAGCTGATTGGCTTGCTCGGCTGTCACCAGCTGATTCTTCCAGTTCGAGATCGTGCTTTGCAGGAATCTGAGCTGTTCGTCACTCAATTGCGCATCCTTGTGCAGCAGGCTCTTGAGCAATGACTGGCTGTCCTGGCTGTCGAAGATGGAAAA
>JBEDFR010000050.1:0-46152 GCA_041175045.1 Pseudomonadota bacterium
GTTCAGGACGCCATTGCGATCCTGCGTCACAGCCATCGCTTCGCGGCAGACAGCGGCATCGGGCGCCTTGCGCGCCTGGTCAACGCCGGGGAAGCAGCGCAGGGGCTTGCTCTGCTGCAGCAGGCGGCAGCGTCGGCAAATTCAGCGCCAAGGGATCTCGTATGGCTGCACAGCGGCGCGCAGCTTCGCCCCGTGGTGCCGCGCGAAGCGCTGGACTGGGCTCTGCGGCATTACCAGGACTATCTGGTGCAGACGGATGTGCAGCAAGCGCTGACCGCCTTTGCGCACGCTCGAATTCTGTGTGCCGCGCACGCGGGGCCGCTGGGCGGGGAGGAGTTCAATCGACAGGTGGAAGCGGTGCTGCGGCGCCAGGGTTTGCTCGAGGCGGGTACGCAGGGCCATGGCACGCCAGTAATGGTGACGTCCAATGACTATGAGCTGCAGTTGTACAACGGCGATATCGGCCTGCTGTGGCGCTCGGCGCAGGGGCGGCTGGAGGCGTGTTTCCCGCAGCTTGATGGCAAGGTGCGACGCTTGCCGGCCGCGAGTCTTCCCCCGCACGAAGTGGCCTGGGCCATGACGGTACACAAGTCCCAGGGTTCGGAGTTCGACGAAGTACTGCTGGTGCTGCCGACGGAGCTCGAGAGTCCCCTGCTGCTGCGCGAGCTGTTGTATACAGGGATCACGCGAGCCCGGCAGCGACTGGTATTGCTCGCCAGCGCCGAGGCCTTTGCCCGCAGCTGCGTGAGTCCTGCTCGGCGCCGCTCAGGCCTCGCGGCGAGGCTGGGTTGGCCGGATGGCTGAGATCTCAGCCCGTGGTCAGGATGGTGTGCGCCATGTGCAGATGCTCGGCCGCCTCACGCCCGAGATCGGTCAGGTAACCGCCGTCGGCCTGGGTGATCAGACCCTTGTGATGCAGGCGCCGCGCGGCCTCGATGCGCGAGGTGTCAGCGTCCTTGTGAATCTTGATGCCTTCCTGCGGGTTGGTGACGTTGTAAAGCAGCAGTGTGTTGAGTTCTGCGACGAGATTGGCGCTCAGTGCCATTGGAAATTCCCCGTGATTTATTGTTGTCCGCTGGCAGTATATGCCTGCGCTGAGTGATGACGAAGCGCGAAAGCGAGAAAGGAGCCCATGAAAATACCCCCGCGTTTACAGCCTCTGCTGGAGGATGGCCTGATCGATGACGTGATCAGTCAGTTGATGAGTGGCAAGGAGGCGCAGGTCTATGTGGTGCGCTGCGGTAGCGTGCTGCGCTGCGCCAAGGTCTACAAGGAAGCCGGCAAGCGCAGCTTCAAGCAGGCCGTGCAGTATCAGGAGGGGCGCAAGGTACGCAACAGCCGCAGTGCCCGTGCCATGGACAAACGCAGTCGCTATGGCCAGCAGGAGGCGGAACAGGCCTGGCTGAACGCCGAGGTCGATGCACTGCGCCGCCTTGGCGCTGCCGGAGTTCGTGTGCCTGCGACGCATGGCTTTGTCGATGGCGTGCTGCTGATGGACATGATCTGCGATGACGAGGGCTACCCGGCACCTCGGCTGAACGATGTCACGCTTTCCACCGAGGATGCTGTGGATTTTCATGCCCGCATGATCGGCGAGATCGTGAAGATGCTGTGTGCGGGGCTCGTGCACGGCGATCTTTCCGAATTCAATGTGCTGCTTAGTCACGACGGGCCGGTAATCATTGATCTGCCGCAGGCCGTCAATGCGGCGGGCAACAACAGTGCCGCCGCCATGCTGCTGCGAGATGTCGAGAACATGGCGCGCTATTTCGGCCGCTTCGCTCCGCAGCTGCGCCGCACCGAGTATGGTCGGGAGATCTGGAGTCTGTATGAAAAGGGACAACTGCGCTCCAACAGCCGCCTGAGCGGTCAGTTCGAAGGCAATCTGCAGAGTGCGGATGTGGACGAGGTGTTGCGCATCATCGCCCATGCACGGGAAGAGGCGGAGCAGGAACTCGAGCGCCGCCGCGCGGCACTCGAGCAGTGACGGCACGGCGCTGGCACGCGCCGCGCTGCCGCGCTCAGGAGGCGCCCAGACGCTCGGCGATGTCGGCGGGTTCCACTTCGAGGCCGCTCATCTCGGCGTCCCAGTTGGGGCCGGCCATGACTTCATCCTCGTGCATGCCGGGCAGCCAGTTTTCGACGAAATCATCCAGCTCGATGGCACTGGGCGTGTAGATGGACCAGTCGTCCACGCAGTGGATCTTGGCGTCGGCTTCGTCGGACCAGAACGGAAACACGTCGGTCTGCTCGAATTCCAGCGAGGGGCAGACGGCCCAGCCATCTTTCGCCTTCAGACCCCAGACCTTGCCAGTGTCCTGAATCTCGCTGATGAACAGGTCATAGTTCTGCTCTTCGTCGTTGCCGAGCCGGGTGTTGGGATTGATGGGGGCTTGTGACTGCATGACATCCTCGCTGGATTGATGATAGCTTGCGGCCCTTCGCAGAGCCGGGGGCCATGGTACCCCAGGCGACTGCGCGAACCCAGCACAACAGCGCTTGCTGCGGCAGGAGAAAAGGCCTTCATGACACACTCGACAACCCCGCAGCAGGGCTGCAGTGACCGTATCGACGGCCAGGTCAGCCCGCGTGGCACTCTGGAGCTGTTGTCGCAACTCGAAGTCGACAGGCTGCGTCAGGTCCGCGATTCCAGCGTCTACGAAATGTTCCGACGCTGCGCCCTCGCGGTGCTGAACTGTGACGACACCACGGACGATGCCGCCGAGGTCTATGCGCGCTACGCCGACTTCAGCATCGAGATCGAACACCGGGCACGCGGCATCAAGCTGCAGCTGAGCAATGCGCCCGCCTGTGCCTTTGTCGATGGCACCATCATGAATGGGGTTCGGGATCACTTGTTCGCCGTGCTGCGCGACATGGTGTTTCTGTCCGGCGAAGTCGAGGCGCTGGCAGCTGCAAGAGCGCTGAGCGTCGACGAGCAAGACCTGCTGACACGCAATCTGGTGTTCAATTTCCTGCGCAATGCCGGCCTTCTGCGGCCGCGTCTGCAGCCGCGTCTCGTGGTGTGCTGGGGCGGCCATGCCATCGGTCGCGAGGAGTATCTCTACTCCAAGGCAGTGGGGTACCAGCTGGGACTGCGTGGCCTGGATATCTGTACCGGCTGTGGTCCCGGTGCCATGAAGGGGCCCATGAAGGGTGCCACCATCGGACACGCCAAGCAGCGCATTCGCGAAGGCCGTTACATCGGGATTTCCGAGCCGGGAATCATCGCCGCCGAATCCCCCAATCCGATTGTGAACAATCTGGTGGTGATGCCGGACATCGAGAAGCGGCTCGAGGCTTTCGTGCGCCTGGGGCATGCCATCATCGTCTTTCCTGGCGGGGTGGGCACGCTGGAGGAAATCCTCTTCCTGATTGGCACCCTGATGGACCCGCGCAATGCCGGGGTGACGCTGCCCGTCGTCTTCACGGCAGGCCCGGGCAGCGAGGACTATTTCGCCGGCATCGATGAGTTTCTCGTGAGCACTCTGGGTGAAGACGTCCGGCGCCATTACCGCGTGATCGTCAATGACAGCGTGGCCGTGGCGCGTGCCATGCGCGAGGGTATGGACGCTGTAGTGGCCAATCGCCGCGCCACCCGCGATGCCTTCTATTACAACTGGCTGCTGCACATTCCGCCGGAAATGAAGCGCCACTTCGCGGTGAGTCATACCAGCATGGCCGGGCTGGATCTGCGGCGCAGCCTGCCTCCCGCCGAACTGGTGTGCCATCTGCGTCGAGCGTTCTCCGGCATCGTGGCCGGCAATGTGAAGGAAGCAGGCATCCACATGATCCGTGATCACGGACCCTTCCAGCTCCACGGTGACCGGGACATCCTGCAGGCCATGGACCGCCTGCTGCAGGGCTTCGTGGCGCAGGGCAGGATGACACTCGGTGGGCGCCCGTATAATCCCTGCTATCAGATCAACTAAGGCCTGCGGGTCGGGCATGAATACTTGACTGTTTTACTCGGACAAGCAACAATCGCGGCCTCAAAATCTGCTCAAAAATCATGCGTGATGGCCATCTCAGGGGTCACCCCGCGTGCCATCGTCACAGGGGTGAGTCCGTGTCCGAACAAGTAGAAAACCTGATCCGCAAGGACTATTCGGCAGGCTTCCACACCCAGATCGAGTCCGACACGCTGCGGCCAGGTCTGGACGAAGAGGTGATCCGCTTCATTTCTGCGAAGAAGGAAGAGCCGCTATGGCTGCTGGAATGGCGGCTGAAAGCCTTCCGCGCCTGGCAGGAAATGGAAGAACCCACTTGGGCGCATGTCCGTTATCCTCTGGTCGACTTTCAGGCCCTGTCGTACTACAGCGCACCGCGCAGCATGGCCAACAAGCCGAAGAGCCTGGACGAGGTCGACCCGGAACTGCTTGCGACCTATGCCAAGCTCGGCATTCCGCTGCACGAGCAGGAGGCCCTGGCCGGCGTGGCGGTCGATGCCGTGTTCGACTCGGTGTCCGTTGTCACGACCTATCGCGCTAAGCTGGAAGAAGCCGGCGTCATCTTCTGCCCCATCAGTGAGGCCGTGCACCGTTTTCCCGAGCTGGTGAAGAAGTACCTCGGCTCCGTGGTGCCACAGAAGGACAACTTCTACGCCGCGCTGAATTCCGCGGTGTTTTCCGATGGTTCCTTTGTCTACATCCCGAAAGGGGTGCGTTGTCCCATGGAGCTGTCCACCTACTTCCGCATCAACGAAATGAAGACTGGGCAGTTCGAACGCACGCTGATCGTGGCCGATGAAGGCTCGCATGTGAGTTATCTGGAAGGCTGCACCGCGCCCATGCGCGACGAGAATCAGCTGCACGCGGCCGTGGTGGAACTGGTGGCGCTGGACGACGCGCAGATCAAGTATTCCACGGTGCAGAACTGGTACCCCGGCGACAAGGAAGGCAAGGGTGGCATCTACAACTTCGTCACCAAGCGCGGCGTGTGCCACCGCAATGCGCGCATTTCGTGGACTCAGGTGGAGACGGGCTCGGCCATTACCTGGAAGTATCCCAGCTGCATCCTCAAGGGTGACAACAGTGTGGGCGAATTCTATTCCGTGGCGCTGACCAACAATCTGCAGCAGGCCGATACCGGCACCAAGATGATCCACATCGGCAGGAACACCCGTTCCACGATTGTGGCCAAGGGCATCTCCGCTGGCCGCAGCCAGAGTGCCTATCGTGGGCTGGTGCGCATCAATGCCGGTGCCGAAGGCGCGCGCAACTACACCCAGTGCGATTCGCTGCTGATCGGGGATCGTTGCGGAGCGCATACCTTCCCCTACATCGAGAGTCGCAATGCCTCGGCCGTGATCGAGCACGAAGCCACCACGTCCAAGGTCAGCGACGATCAACTCTTTCTGTGTCAGCAGCGTGGTCTGGATGCCGAGAAGGCCGTGTCCATGATCGTCAACGGTTTCTGTCGCGAAGTTTTCAAGGAGCTGCCCATGGAGTTTGCCGTCGAGGCGGGCAAGCTGCTGGAAGTCAGTCTCGAAGGGTCCGTGGGCTGACGCAGCACTCACTTTTTCATTACCAGGCAATTGACAGAGCAGGCAGCCAGCATGTTGGAAATTCGCAATCTCAGTGCGCGCGTCGAAGGCAATGACATTCTTCGACAACTCACTCTCAGCATTCGTCCGGGCGAAGTGCACGCCATCATGGGTCCCAATGGCGCCGGCAAGAGCACGCTGGGCAATGTCCTGGCCGGCCGGCCCGGCTACGAGGTCACGGGCGGCGAGGTGCTGTTCCAGGGCAAGGACCTGCTGGCCATGGAAATCGAGGAGCGTGCCCGCGAGGGCGTGTTCCTGGCGTTCCAGTATCCGGTGGAGATTCCCGGCGTCAGCAACATGGAATTCCTCAAGGCAGCGGTGGATGCTCGCCGTCGCCATCGCGGCGAGAGCGAACTGTCGTCCTTTGACTTCATGAAACTGGCGCGGGATGCCGCGAAGCGCGTGAGTCTGGATCAGGCCTTCCTCAAGCGCGGAGTCAACGAGGGTTTCTCCGGCGGCGAGAAAAAGCGCAACGAGATCATGCAGATGCTGCTGCTGGAACCCTCCCTGTGCATTCTGGACGAGACGGACTCCGGTCTCGACATCGACGCACTGCAGGTGGTAGCCGCCGGCGTGAATGCCATGCGTGACGGTCAGCGCAGCTTCATCGTGGTGACGCATTACCAGCGTCTGCTCGACTACATCGTGCCTGACCATGTCCATGTGCTGGCGGCGGGGCGCATTGCCCGCTCTGGCGGCAAGGAACTGGCGCTGGAACTGGAAGCCAGGGGTTACAGCTGGCTGGAGGACGAGGGTGTCTGAGCTGATCAACGACTTGCCGCAGGCGTCGGTACAGGCGCAGCTGC
Organism: Pseudomonadota bacterium; assembly: GCA_041175045.1. Classification (GTDB taxonomy): domain Bacteria; phylum Pseudomonadota; class Gammaproteobacteria; order Pseudomonadales; family Pseudohongiellaceae; genus UBA5078. The sequence goes on from JBEDFR010000050.1 coordinate 6,352, forward strand.
TGCAATTGGCGGATAGACAGGGTGCTCCCGACTGGCTGGCGCCGCTGCGACTCGCCGGTGCCCGCGAGTGGCGCGATGCGGCCTGGCCTGACCGCCGCACGGAGTTGTGGAAATACACGCCTCTGGCGGCCTTGCGCAGACATCGGTTTCAATTTCCCGTCGACATCCTGCCGGCCTGGCCAGACGAGCTGCTGCTGGACGTCGATGCCATCCGCCTGGTGTTCGTGAACGGCGTCTTCGATGCCGTCGCTTCCAGATCGCAACATGCCGCCGTGGTGCGCTTCAGTGCCGCCGACGCGCAGCAGCAAACGCTGATCGCCCGCCATCTGGGACACGTGGCTACTACTTCACGGCATCTGTTCGCTTCTCTCAGCAATGCCCTGGTGGCCGACGGCGTGCTGGTGCATGTCGCGCGGGATCAGGTCCTGGACAAGCCGGTGCATATCGTCCACGTGGCCGTGCCGCAGGCCGAGCCCGTGCTGGTGAGCCCGCGCGTGCTGGTGGTGCTGGAAAGCCATGCGCAGCTGGAACTGATCGAGCAGTTTGTTTCCGACTCGCAGGTTCAGCACAGCTTCGTGAACAGCCTCACCGAAATTCACTGTGGCGCCGGTGCACAGTTGCGTCATTACCGCGTCAACCTGGAGCAGGAGCAGCAGCTGCATGTCGGTGGCGTGCATGTGGATCTGTGGCGCGACGCGCAGTACCGCGGCTTTACGCTGGCCGAAGGCAGCGTGCTCAAGCGCATCGACTACCAGATCAATCACCAGGCCGCCGGTGCAAGCGCGGTGCTGGATGGCATCTATCTGACGCGCAACCAGCAGCTGCTGGACTACCACACCAATGTGGAACACAAGGCGCCGCACTGCACGACCAACGAGAGCTTCCGTGGCATCGTGGCCGACGAGGCGCGCGCCGTGTTCAATGGCCGCATCCACATTCATCCGCAGGCGCAGCAGACCCTTGCGGAGCTGAACAATCGCACGCTGCTGACCTCCGACCGCGCCGAGATCGACACCAAGCCCGAACTGGAAATCTACGCCGACGATGTCAAGTGCGCCCACGGTGCCACCGTCAGCCAGCTCGATGCCACGGCACAGTTCTACCTGCGCAGCCGCGGACTGTCCGAGACCCAGGCGCGCAGCATGCTCAGCTTCGGCTTCATCAACGAGCTGCTGCAGGGCATTGAGCAGCCCGCTGTGCGTGAACATCTGCATCGACATCTGCAGCGGCTGTTCGCCGAGACCCTGCCGCTGACGGTGACGACCCCATGAGCGAGGAACGGCCCGTGTACAAGCTCACGCCAGCCAGCCACCCGGAACCGTTCTGCGTCGAGCGTGTGCGCGCCGATTTCCCGATCCTGCAGCAGCAGGTGAACGGCCATGCGCTGGTTTACCTCGACAATGCAGCCACGACGCAAAAGCCCGAGTGCGTCATTCAGGCCCTGGTGGACTATTACCGCCGCGACAACAGCAATGTACATCGCGGCGCCCATGCCCTGAGTGATCGCGCCACGGCTGCGTTCGAGGAGGCCCGTCGCAAGGTAGCGCGCCTGCTCAATGCCGAGGATTCCCGGCAGATCCTCTGGACGCGCGGCACCACCGAGTCGATCAACCTGGTGGCGGCCAGCTGGGGACGCAGCACTCTGCAGCCGGGTGACCGTATCCTGGTGCCGGCCATGGAACATCATTCCAATATCGTGCCTTGGCAAATGGTCGCGGCCGAGCGCGGCGCGACAGTGGAGCCCATTCCCGTGGACCCCAGCGGCACCCTGGACATGACAGCTTTCGCCGCCATGCTGGATGCGCGGGTGCGCATGGTGGCCGTAGGCCATGTCTCGAATGCGCTGGGCAGCATCAACCCGGTGGAGCAGATTGTGGCGCTGGCCCATGCGGCGGGCGCCCTTGTGTTGGTGGATGGTGCCCAGGCTGTCGCGCACTGGCCTGTCGACGTGCAGGCTCTGAGCTGCGATTTCTATGCCTTCTCGGCACACAAACTGTTTGGACCCACCGGCATCGGCGTACTCTACGGGCGGCGTGAACTGCTCGAGGCCATGCCGCCCTATCAAGGCGGTGGCGAGATGATCGAGGCCGTCAGCTTCGCTGGCACCACTTTCAATCAGCTGCCTTACAAGTTCGAGGCCGGCACGCCCGATATCGCGGGAGCCATCGGGCTCGGTGCCGCTGTAGACTATCTGCAGGCTCTCGATCGCGCAGGAGCGGCACGCCACGAACACGCCTTGCTCGAACACGCTGTGGCCCTGGCTGACCGTGTGCCCGGCATGGTGCTGGTGGGCACGGCGGCGCACAAGGCCAGTGTGCTCAGCTTCAATCTCGCGGGTGTACACCCAGCCGATCTGGGCACGCTGCTGGACCAGCAGGGCATCGCCGTGCGCACTGGGAGTCACTGTGCCCAGCCGATCATGGCGCAATTCGGGATACCCGGCACCGTGCGGGCCAGTTTCTGTTTCTACAACACGTTCGACGATGTGGATCGACTGTTTGCCGCCCTTGAAAAGGCACGACAGTTTCTCCAGTAAATGCCGTGACACGCGTGAGGATTGCGCAATGAGCGTACAGACTTTCGAACCGAACCAATCCGCGAGCGACAAGGTGGTGGACGTCACCCCGGCCGCGCTGTCGCACTTTCGCACGCAGCTGCAGCGCGCCACACCTGCCAGTGCGGTGCGCCTGAGTGTCAAGAAGAGCGGCTGCACCGGCTACATGTACGTGATGGATCTGGTGCCCCAGGCGGGCCCCGATGATCTGCACGTGCCGCTGGGTGAGGGCGTCGACTTGCTGGTCGACCGCGACAGCCTGGCCATCGTGCGTGGCACCCGCATTGACCTGGTCACCGAGGGTGTCAATCGTCAGCTGCGCTTCATCAACCCCAACGCCAAGGACCATTGTGGTTGCGGCGAAAGCTTCAATGTGAACTGACATGGAAAGACGCATGGTGCTGGCGCAGGAAGACTGTCCTGCGCGCCGCGTGCCCGATGGCACGCCGCTGATGATCCCGAAGAACACCTTCGTGGCCATCACTCAGGCGCTGGGGGGCAATTACACGGTGGTCTACAACGGGCAGATGGTGCGTGTGGATGGCACCGATGCCGGCGCGCTGGGGCTGGCCGCCGAGCCGCTGAGCTTTCCCGCGCCCACCGGTGAGCTGATCGACGAAGCCCAGGTGTGGCAGGCCCTGGGCACGGTTTACGATCCGGAAATCCCGGTTGATCTGGTCAATCTCGGCTTGATCTACAAGGTGAAGATCGATCAGCAGAACAAGCGCGTGGACATCGCCATGACGCTCACCGCGCCCAGCTGCGGCATGGGGCCGGTGCTGGTGGGCGATGTCGAATACCGGGTTCGTCTGGTGCCCAACGTGCAGCATGTGCAGGTCGAACTGGTGTTCGATCCGCCCTGGAGGCGGGACATGATGAGCGAGGAAGCGCAGCTCGAAACCGGCATGTTCTACTGACCTTGAAGGAGCGCCCTGCGCGCCGCATACCATGACATCCAGTCGCTTTGGCACCGAAATCACCCCCGAGGACATTGTCGAGGCCTTGTCCTTTTTCGACAGCTGGGAGGATCGCTACAAATACATCATCGATCTGGGCAAGGAACTGCCTGGCATGTCACCAGAGAGTCGTACCGAGGAGAACCTGGTGCGGGGCTGTCAGAGTCAGGTGTGGCTGACGCATCGGGAGGAGGGGGGCACGCTCTATTTCGAGGCCGACAGCGATGCCTTCATCGTGCGCGGCCTGCTCGGAGTGGTGCTGGCTGCCTACAATGCCCGCACACCGCAGCAGATCCAGGCCTTCGATATCACCGCCTATTTCGACAGCCTCAATCTGCTCAAGCACCTGAGCGCCACCCGGGGCAATGGCCTGCAGGCCATGGTGCAGCGCATCAAGGCGCTGGCCGCAAGCCACTGAACAGCTCGCGCTGACTCGACTACCTACAGCGCCAGCAACCACTGCGCGAAAGTCTGCCGCGCGGCAGCCAGCTGCTCCTCGCTCATCGCGGCGCTCAGGCGCACCAGCAACGCGGGCGCATCGGCGAATTCGTTGTACTGCGCCGCGCTGGCCCAGAAATGGGCCCGCACCAGATCCTGCGCCACGCCTTCTCCCTTCTCGTACATTGTCGCCAGATTGTACTGAGCCCCGGCATGCTGCGCCTCGGCGGCTCGTTCATACCAGGCAAAGGCCTGCTGCAGGTCGATCGGGGTGCCGCTGCCGGTGTAATGCAGCACGCCCAGATTGAACTGCGCATTGACATGCCCCTGTTGCGCAGCTGCCTGCGTCCAGTACAAAGCCTGGGCATGGTCCTGCGGCACGCCCTGGCCGGTGAAGTACAGAATTGCGAGATTGTACTGGGCGAGGTCGAGTCCAGCCTCAGCGGCGGCGGTGAACTCCCGCAGGGCCGTGGCATAGTCACCGGCCTGGGCGGCGGCTACGCCATCCTCGTAGTCCGCGTAGACGGCGGGCCACATCAGGGCGACACACAGAAGCAGAGGGGCGCCACGGGACATCACGGCGCTCCGGGATTGGCGAAGTTTTCGTTGTCGGTGGGAATGCCGCGACCGAGGCTGGCGTTGAAGGTCTCGATCCACTCGGTGGCGAGGCGCTGAGCTTCGAGGATATCGGCGTCGGACATCATCTCCTGGTAAAGCACCAGATTGGCTGCCGCCGCGCGGTGGCCGCTGGAGGCGGCGAGTGTGAACCACTTGTGTGCCTGCACCGGGTTCTGCGGCACGACGCGACCATTGGCGAACAGGGTTCCCAGGGTGAACTGGGCTGGCGCATCACCCAGGTCGGCGGCACGCTGGAACCAGCGCAGGGCCTCGTTGAGATCCGCCAGCACGCCGGTGCCCTGCAGGTACATCACGGCGAGATTGTACTGCGCGTTGTTGTTGTTCTGTTCGGCGGCAAGGCGGAACCAGCGCGCGGCCTCCAGTTCATCAGCCACCACGCCGGTGCCATAGAGAAAGCGATTGCCCAGTTCAAACTGGGCGTTGCTGTCGCCTGCCGCAGCGGCGGCCTGCAAGGACCCCAGATCCTGGCCGACAGCCTGCTGCGCGATGCCGACCTCGCTGGCAAGCAGCAGGCAGATGCTCAGGAGCAGCGCGCGCAGACGGCTCATTGCCCACGACTCGCGCGTTGGGCGGAGACCCACTGAATGGCGGCCTGCTCGGCCGTGGTGATGTCCTCGGCCTTCATGTAGCCACGCAGGGTGGCGATCACATTGGTGGCTTCCTGGTCGCCGTTGCTGTTGGCGATCCTGAACCACTTGTAGGCATTCACCAGATCCTGTTCATCCATGCCCAGACCGTTCAGATACAGTCGGCCAAGAAATGACTGGGCCGGCACATCGCCGCGCTCGGCCGCCTGCAGGAACCACTCGCGGGCCTTCACATAGTCGCGTTCGATACCCTGGCCGGAGGCATAGGCGATGCCCACGCGGGCCTGTGCGGCGGCGACGCCCTGTTCGCCGGCACGCACGAACCAGCGGAAGGCCTGGGTCGGGTCGGGCATCACCCCCACGCCGTCCTGATACATGATGCCCAGATTGTACTGAGCGTCAGCCTTGCCGCCCTCGGCGGCCGCCAGGAACCACTTGTGTGCCTCCATGGCATCGGGCGGCGTGCCATAGCCATTGCCGTGCATGATGCCGAGGTTGTACTGCGAATCCCGATGCCCCTGTGCCGCGGCCTTGCCGTACCACTGGATCGCCAGGCCGTAGTCCTCGGCCTTGCCCTGGCCGTAGAAATTCATGGTGGCCACGGCGTACTGCGCGGCGGCGTCCCCCTGGTTGGCGGCCAGTTCATACCAGCGATAGGCCTCCACGTAGTCCTGTTCCACCCCGAGGCCATTGTCGTAGAGCGTGCCCATGTAGAACTGGGAACGGATGTCGCCGCCTTCGGCCTGGGGCCGGAATTCCTGCAGCGCTGTCGCATAATCCCGTGCCTCGTAGGCGGCGAGGCCGGCGTCGAAATCCGCGTGCGTCGAGCTGAGAGAGAGGCTGATACCCAGACAGAGCAGGGCAAATATTGGAGCAATTTTTCTCATGACTGGAACATCCACGGCATGGAACAGGAGACGGGTGTGGATGCCTGAAACAGGTATCCGAAACGCCCGGCGATCTTAGCACGCGTCGCGGCGATAGCTGAAACGGGGAATGCTGCCGCTGAAAAAAGCGCTTTGCAAAACGGCTTTTTTCGAGTTAAATACGCACCTCTTAAAGCGCCCGTAGCTCAGCTGGATAGAGTACTTGGCTACGAACTAAGGGGTCGCATGTTCGAATCATGCCGGGCGCGCCATATACCACAAAAGAAAAGGTCTGCAATTGCAGACTTTTTTTTTGGCTCCTGCATGGCGCGCGCGGAATGCTCTCGCCGCAGCCGGCGTGCAATTTTCCACGATTCGGCGCAGAATTCGCGCCTTCTGAAAACGTTCCGGGTCACATAGATTCACGCTTAGAGGGTTGTGTCACACCATGTCTAGAATTCGTCTGACGTCTGCTCTTGCACTGCTATTGCTGTCTCTGTTGTTCATGACGCAGTCCAGTGCCCAGGTATTTCCTCGCGGCAATGGAATCTCTCTTACCGGCATCCGGGATTTTGATGTCTATGTCGATGTCAGTCAGTGGACCGAAATGCCGGGCGAGCGCACCGAGTTCCGCATGAATACACAAGCCATCTTCGAAGAATCTCTGCAGCAGGCCGGACTGCGCTTGCGCCCTGCCGTGCGCGAATATCTGATTTGCAAGGTGCAGGCCACCCGATCCGGCCGAGATGTGGCCTACGTCGCTACACTGCAGTTCTGGGAGATCGACTCCATCGACCTGAATCGGCTGTTGTGGGAGCGCGGCAATGTGGCCGTCGTGTCATCACGTGACTTCACCGAAGAGCGCATTGCCGCGGAATGTTCGCAGCATTTCATTGATGAGTGGCGCATTCACAACCCGACCTGAGTCGGGGTCGTTGCGCGCAGCGCTGCATCCTGCTTACCGGCCCGGACTGTACGTCCGGGTCGCTCTCGACTCCACCTCTTCTCGATAGAACGCTACGTTCTTGAACTGCCGATCGACATAGCGCTGCGCCTGGTCCGCAAAATGCGGTGAGTCCGGATTCGAATTCTGTCCGCCTGCCAAAAGGCTTTTCGCCTTCACACGCTCGCCAAATTCCACCACGGCCACGAAGCTGTTGCCGCTGTTGCCATATATGCGGTCGGTGCCGGGGAAGGCGCGTGCACCAAACGATGCCAACGCGCCCCAGCGTGACGAGGCCATGCCCACGGGCAGGCTGGGCGCGTTGTCGTCATAAACATGATCGATGGCCCCTGTCAGGCGCTGATAGCGGTTGATCTCGCCCCACGGCGTATTCCAGCTGCCGAAAGCGCTGTCCAGCCGGGCGATGGTGTCACTGAACACGCGCAGGCGCTCGGACGGGTCGCTGTCCGTGCCCAGCCAGTTGATCTGGTCCATCTGCGCCAGCCCCGGAGGCGTCGGAATCTTCTGGGCCGTGTCCATGCCGTAGAAGTGGGCCAGACTCATGGCCACCGAGTCGGCACTCACGCGTCTGTCCCACTGTCGCAGCACTTCCATGGGAGCCTCCAGCGAAGGCCAGTTGGCGGCGTCTGCGTCCCAGGCCGATACCAGCCCGGGGATCAGTTGCTCGAATCCTGGCAGATAGGGGTCGTAGGCCAGTTCGATCAGCGAGTCGAGTGTGAGCTGTGAAGCCTGCTCCAGCAGCGGTATCGCATGCAGGGCTCGGAAGTTCTGAGCATCCGGCGCCATGTAGGCAGGATAGTCCTCGGCACGTGGACTGAATTCTCCCGCCGCGGTATAGGGAGTGGAATTGGTGTTCTGGATCCAGCCATTGGGCGGGTTGAGCAGCGTGATGGTTTCCGCTACCGGGTGCACGCCCTGCCAGTCAGTGGCGGGATTGCTGCCATCCACCGGCTGCGAGTAGTCGAATTGCGGGTCGCGCCGCGGCATGAAGTTGCCGTGGAAATAGGCGATGTTCCCCTCCGCATCGGCAAACACCGTGTTGTTGGAAGAATTGGTGCGGATGTCCATCATGTCGCGGAAGGCCGCGTAATCTGCGGTCTTCATCCGCAGATAGGACTGTCGCAATGCATCGACGCTGTTCCAGTTGATGCGAGTGACCACCCAGCGGTCATCCAGAAGGTGTGTGACTGGGCCATGGTGCGTGCGGTAGCGGGGAAAGCTGTGCTCCACCAGCGTGTCGCCCTCCCGTACCTTCAGCGTCACTTCGCCGACGTCAACATCGCGCAGCTCGTCACCGTAGCGGTATTTCAGCACGCCGTTGTCACGTACCACGTCTTCCACGAACTCGTCGATGAAGTCGGCTGCCGTCGTGGTGTGCATCCAGCCCGTGGTTTCGTTGAAGCCCTGATAGATGAAGAACTGCCCCCAGGTGACAGCCCCATAAGCGTTCAGGCCTTCCTCACTGACGACATGGGCCTCGCCGCGAAAGAAGAAGCTGGTGTGCGGGTTGATGAGCAGCATGGCGTCGCCAGAGGCCGTGCGCGCGCCGCTGATCGCAAAGCCATTGGAACCGGCAGGTTCCTCGAGGATGGTGCGCGCAAGCGCATGGCGATCGGCGTGCACACGGTCCAGGGTTTCTGCCTCGAGCGCAACCGTGTCTTGCGTGGCATCCGGCACCCTGTCTTCGATGGCGGCGGCGTCAGAATAGAATGCCTCGATGCCGCGCAGAGGAATCTGTTCGATGTCGCCTCCGATGGAGCCCTCGAAGAAGTAGAACGGCATCCACGGCTCGAAGCGGGTCAGCAGGCGGGGCTGTACCTGCGGGTTGCTGGCCAGATAATGATTGAGTCCGTCGGCGAAGGCGTCACACAGGACCTGCAGCCAGTCAGGGGCGGCGGCATAAGCGGCACGCGCCTCGTCTTCACTCATGTAGAGCCGCGCGCGCAGGTCGCTGTACAGGGCCGTTTCCCCTTCCACCTCGGCAAGGCGCCCGATGGCCCAGATATAGTTGCGCTCGACACGGGCGAAGTCGTCTTCAGCTTGTGCGTACAGCAGGCCGAACACGGCATCGGCGTCGGTGGGCGCATAGATGTGCGGCACACCGAAGTCGTCGCGAATGATGGTGATTCTGTCGGCGATGGCCTGCAGTCTTGCGGTCTCGCTTTGCCCACTGGCTGCGGATGCTGCCGCTGTGTCAGGCGCGGCAGGTGTCGTGGCGGAGGGTGAACAGGCCGCGAGGCCACACATAAAGATCAGGCTTAGCAGGATCGCACGCGGGTGTCGAGGAAACATGAAGGCAGGCTCCAGAGGTGTGAGAGTGTGCCGAGTAAACCCTATTGGCCGCACGAACGGAAGCGTGGGCCTGCACGCGAAGATCTGCAGTGCGCTGCCGCGCGTACTCACTTAGACTTCATGCACCAGGACGGAGAGTCAGTGCTCATGCATGCACCATCAAACGGCACGCTGCGCGTGTATTACGACGGACTTTGCCCCTTGTGTGTTAGAGAGATGCGTCATCTCGAACGACTCGATCAAGGACGCAGGCTCGACCTGCAGGACATCAACACCGCTGATTTCGCCGAACGCTTTCCACATATCGATCGTGTGCGGGCCGACCGCATCCTGCATGGCGAATTGCCTGACGGCACGCTGCTCTTTGGACTGGATGTCACCGTCATGGCGTGGCGACTGGTCGGGCGTGGCCGGTGGGTCGCATTTCTGCGCTGGCCCCTGGTTCGGCCGGTGGCAGATCGCGCCTATCTGTTTTTTGCGCGGCATCGGCATCGTATCTCAGGGTGGTTCGGACGAGCACCGGCATGCGCCGATGAACGTTGCTCCCCGCGTTGATGCTGTGCCTGCCGGCACCCGCATTGCAATGGCATTTCCGGAATGTGCCTTTCAATACCCAACAGGCGCTGCTAGCATTGTCTGGCGCACACCCTTTCTCACTTTCATTCGGATCAATCGCCATGTCCTTCGTACATCGCTCCCTGTTCCTTGCCATTCTGGCCGTCGCGGCCTGCAGCCCAGCCGAACAGACACCGGCACCGACTGCCCCCCTCACTGAAGTCGTGCCGGCTGCCGAGCCCGCAGCAGAAACAGAGGAGGCACTCATCGCCCGTGCGCGCGGCATACATGAGCGCGTGATTACGCTCGACACGCATGCCGACATCAATACAGCGAATTTCACCGAGACCAACAACTACACCGCCGATCTGGACACCCAAGTGAATCTGCCCAAGATGATCCAGGGCGGGCTCGATGTGGCCTGGTTCATCGTCTACACCGGGCAGGGACCCTTGACCACAGAAGGCTACGCCGCCGCCGAGGCCAATGCCCTGGACAAGTTCAGTGCCATTCACCGTCTTGCCGAGCAGTTTGCGCCGGACACCATCGAGATGGCCTATACCTCTGACGACGTGCGCCGCATCGACGCCGAGGGCAGGAAGGTCGCGATGATCGGCGTGGAGAACGCCTACCCGATGGGTCTGGACATTGCCAATATCAAGCGCTACCAGGAGCTGGGCGGGCGCTATGTCTCCCTGGCCCACAATGGTCACAGCCAGTTTGCCGACTCCAATACCGGCGAGGCCGACGGTGTGTGGTTGCACAACGGGCTGAGTGAACTGGGCCGCCAGGCCGTGGCTGAATTGAACAAGTGGGGTGTGATGGTGGACCTCTCGCACCCCTCCAAGGCCGCCAACATGCAGACCATCGCTCTCTCGCGTGCGCCCGTCATCGCGTCGCACTCTTCGGCCCGCGCACTCAACAATGTCAGCCGCAATCTCGATGACGAAGAGCTGCTGGCGATTCGTGACAACGGTGGTGTGGTGCAGGCCACGGCATTTGCGGCCTATCTGAACAGCGCCAAGCACAGCGCGCATCTGGCAGCACTCAACGCGCTGCGCGCCAGTGTCGCGGCAGAGCTTGGCTACACGATCCTGCCACCTGCCGAAGTACGTGTACTGGCCAGTGCCGAGCGCGCCGCCTACGACGCCCGCATGGACGAGATCGAGGCGCGCGTGGCTCCCCGCAAGGCAGCCGAAGTCGATGCTGTCGCGCCGCCTGTGGATGTTGCCGATTTCATCGATCACGTGGATTACATGGTCGAGCTGATCGGCATCGAGCATGTGGGTTTGAGCTCTGACTTCGATGGTGGCGGCGGCATTTCCGGTTGGAATGATGCATCAGAAACCTTCAATGTAACGCTGGAGCTGGTGCGTCGAGGGTATACCGAGGAGCAGATCGCCTTGCTGTGGGGCGGCAATCTGTTGCGTGTGCTGGATGAAGTGCAGAGAATCGCGCTGGAGATTCAGGCCGAGGCCTGAGCGAATAAGCAGCGCCGTCAGGCGCTGGCAGAGAACCAAGGCGATGCGGCAAGTGCCACATCGCCTTTTTTCATTCACTCATTCATCCAGAAGGGCATAGATACGACGGATGCCGCGCACATCGGCACCCGGAGCGCGAATCTGCGCGTAGTTTACAGAATGATTGGTCATGTCGACTTGTGCCGCTGCTTCTTCGGCCGTCAGCCCGCTCGCCTTCAGAGCCGCCGTCTTGGTCCACAGATCGCTCAGGTAAGCCTGGAAGTTGCTGATGACCTGCTTGTCCTGGAAGGGAGATCCGTGACCCGGCAGGATTACGTCGATCTCCAGTCCCTTGAGGGCTTCCAGCGTGTCGACCCATTCCAGCGGAAAACTGTCACCCATGTAGGAGAGCGAGGGCAGCATCATGTCGCCGGTAAAGGCCATGCGCTCCTGCGGCAGATACACCACCACGTCGCCTGCGGTATGCGCGCGCCCCAGATGCAGCAACTGGATCTCGCGGTCCTGCTGGCCTTCGCCCATCTCCTGGAACAGCGTCATCTTTTCTTCCAGCGTGATGTTCGGTGGCGTCGGGATGATTTCCTGCAGCGAAATCATGTGCGCTTCCTGGGCGTTGAGCTGACGCTGCAGCGCGGCGCGACGTTCCGGGTCAACTGTGTCTGACAACTGACGGCGCAGACTTTCCACCAGGGCAGGCACGCCCTCGGTGAAGCTCACGTGGGTGCTCTCCGTCAGCACATTGCTGCCCATCTCGCCGTTGAGTTTGATGCGGGTATAACTGTGGCCGATGATTTCGACCTGCTCGGGAAACACCTGATTGCCGTGGGCGTGATCAAAATGGTAGTGGCTGTTCACGAGGTAGCGCACGGGCTTGTCGGTGACCTGCTGGACAGAGCGCAGCAGGGCATTGGCGGCATTGGGTGTGACGTGGGAATCCACCAGCAGCACATCTTCGGTGCCCACCAGCATGAGCGCATTGCTCATCAGATACACCTCGCCCGTGCCGGTGACCTGGTACACGCCCTCGGCCATGCGCGTGAAGACGTGGGAGCTGGTCTCGATGATCTCGGGCGGCTCGCCCTGGGCGTTCACGTAGCCGAACACGGCCATCAGCATGCCGCTGCCCACGAGGCCCGCGATGGCAGCATGCAATCGATTGTTCTTGTTGTTCATGGTGTTGATCCTGGTCTGAGGAGACGGGAAAGGAAGGGTCCTGGGCATGCTACTGCAATCGGCTCAGGCGAGGAAGCCAGCCTGCCGCAGCAAAAATCAGAATCTGCCTCAGTGCTTTCATCGGTCTGCCACAATTGCAGTGCACAGTAACCCGCACGATCGAGAGAGCCACAGGAGTATCGGATCATGTCAGTAGTACCGAACGATTTCAGGAGCTTCCCCACCGCGTTCTCCCTCGCGGCGGGCAGTTCCAGCGATCCAGCCGTCAAGGAGGACAAGCCGGCCAGAGCGTTGGACCTGCTCTACTCGATCGACCAATTCACCGACGAACTGCAGGGGGAAGACGAAGCCATGCAATTCCTCTGGGGAGACGTCTCCATAGCGGCCCGCCACCCGGCCCATATTGCCGCCTGAGCGGCAAGCTGTTCCCCTTCACACGTAGAGCGCGTCGATCCGTTGCACCAGCGGGTCGGCGGCCATGCGCGCGCGATGCGCAGCAATGGCCGGCAGCAGCGCGATGTCCACGCCGTCCCCCGCCAGCCAGCCACTGATCGTGTACAGGTACATGTCCGCCACGCTGTATTGCGCCCCCATCACCCAGGGCCCCCCCAGCATGCTGTCCTCGATGAGGCGCATGCAGTCCAGCATGTTCTGCGGCACCTTGCGCTTCATCGCGTCGATGGCAGCGGGATCATCGGCCCAGCGGGCGCCACGCACGCGATGGGCGTGGGCCACATGGACCGTGGCACACAGATAGCTGTTGAAAGCCTGCAACTGTGCCAGTGCGAACGGGTCGTCCAGCGGCGCCAGCGCGGCGTCGGGGTAGCGCTGGGCGATGTACAACAGCAGGGCCGGAATCTCCGTCAGGGTGCCTCGTTCGGTTTGCAATGCGGGTACGCGCCCCTTGGGATTGAGTGCGAGGAACTGCGGTGAACGCTGGTCATTTGCCGCCAGATCGACGGCGACCGCCTGGTAATCGGCGCCGGCGTGTTCCAGAGCCAGATGAGCGGCCAGTGCACAGGTGCGGGGGGCGTAATGGAAGATCAACATCGTCTGCTCCTTTGCGGGCGGGCTCATCGGTTCAACTGCCGGCATTGTACTGTCGGTAACGCACACCCAACCACAGCGCAAGCAACAGCCAGACGGCAGACACGGGCACCATCGTCAACGCCAGACTCGACACCCCCAGCCCGAGGCTTCCCATCAGCGTGTAGGACCAGGCGCCGACCTGGTCTCCCACGCGATAGACGAAGGTGTCGTTGAAGTTCTTGGCCTTGTACTTCTCGGTGCGCGGCAGCACGGTGTAGAGCACCTCGCGGGCCGGGCGCTGGATGGCGAAGTTGCCGGCACGACGCAGAATCTGGAACACCAGCACTACCAACAGCGCAGGAGCCACGCCGACCAGTCCGAAGCCGATCAGGCTCAACAGCGGCAGGAACGCCAGACTCATGCCCACGCCCAGCCAGCGCAGCAGGCGGCCGGTCAGGAACAGCTGGGTGATCAGCGTGATGATGTTGACGATCAGGTCGATGTTGGCCAGTAACTGGGTGCGTACGCGTGAATCCTCCGAAGCGCCTGCCACTACGTCCAGCTGCATGAAGTACAGATAGGTCGAGGTGATGGTGAACAGCAGCATCAGCAGGGCGATGCCCAGCAGATAGGGTGAGCGCAGCACATCGCGCACGCCATCCAGTACGCCACCGCCGATGACTTCCTGCTGTTTGTCCGCCACCTGCTGGCGTATGCGTGCCTCCGGATCGTTTGTCCCACCGTCGGCGTCCAGCTGCTCATCCTGCAGACCCGCCACGGCCAGCCCCTGCTCGGCCTTCTCCAGGGCGCCCGAGACCCGCGCTGCGGCCTCCAGCATGAGTGCCGAGATCAGCAGCAGATTCACCGGACCCAGGGCCTGCACCAGGGCCGAGGTAATGCCCGAGCCCGTCATGGCACCGATAGTGCCGCCCACGGCCAGCACGCCGAACAGCCGCTTGCTCTGGGCGGAGCGGTAGATGTCCGTCATGAAGGACCAGAACACCGAGATCACGAACAGATTGTAGATGCTCACCCAGATGAAGAAGATGCGGCCGATCCAGACGCTGTTTTCAGGTACCAGCTGGAACAGGGCGAAGAACACCACCAGGTTCGCGATGAAGAAACGATAAGTCAGGGGCACGAAGCGTCGGCGTGGCAGCGATTTCACCAGTGTCGTGAACACCGGGTGGATCAGCAGCATCCCCACCAGGGTCCCGGTGAACAGCCAGGCCAGATTGTCGACGCCGCCGGCGATGCCCATCTCGTCCCGGATCGGACGCAGAATGTAGTAGGAACACAGCAGCAGAAAGTAATAGGCGAAGGACCAGCCCAGGGCGGCTCCTTCGCCTTCGCGCAGATTGACCGAGCGCGTGACCAGGCGCGTGATGGCAGCTTGCATGAAGAGTCCTTGTTGTTATCAGGCGTTGGCGACGAGGGCGGCCATGCGTTCGCGCATCGCTGCGTCGGGCAACAGGCCGCGCGAGGCATTGAAATTGTCCGCAAGATACTCCGGTCGCGCGGTGCCGGGAATCGCTGCTGTGATGGCCGGATGAGAGACATTGAACTTCAGCGCGAACTGAGCCCAGGTCTCGATACCCAGCTCGGCGGCCCACTCCGGCACAGCAGTGTCGCCAAAGGCGTCAAATACACGACCGCGGCCGAAGGGCAGGGCGGTGAGCACCGCGATGCCGCGCTCCTGCGCCAGGGGCAGCAGCAGATCCTCGGCCGAGCGATTGTCGATGGCGTAGTCCACCTGGATGAAGTCCAGTGGCTCGCTGCGCATGAAGCCGGCCAGCGCTTCGTACTGCTCCTTGGACGTGGTGGTGATGCCGTAGTAACGGATGCGACCCGCCTGCTTCCACTCCCGCAGCACCGGCAGCATATCGGCCGTGCCGGCCAGATTGTGGATCTCCAGCAGATCGAAGTGGTCCGTCTTCAGTCGTAGCAGCGAGCCTTCCATCTCGGCGATGCCGGCCTCGCGACCTTGCCGTCCCGCGCCCACCTTGGTGGCCAGGAAGATCTGATCACGTATCCCCAGCTCCGCCAGCAGATTGCCTACTACGGTTTCGGCGCTGCCATAGGACGGCGCCGTGTCGATCAGCTTGCCGCCCATGGTGGGAAAGGCGCGCAGCACTTCGCGCAGGGGGGCCAGTTCCGCCTCGGTGCTGGCAATGTCATAACGGCGAGCCGTGCCGATGCCGATCAGCGGGATCCGCTCTCCAGAAGAGGGAATCGGCTTGCTCAGCAACTCGCCGGCTGCCGCCTGGGCGAGCAGGGACTGGGGTTGCAGGGCGAGGCCGGCGCCAGCGGCCAGGCCTAGCTTGAGGGCATCGCGACGGGTCAGAAAACGGTTGCCGTGGGACATGCAAAACCTCCAGAGACGATGAAAATGAATGATGACGATGCTCAGGCAGTGACCAGCCATCGCCTGCAAATGTTCTTCAGTTCAATCCTCGGCCGCGAGGGTCTGGCATCGGGAGAGCCGGGCGGGCGGGAGAGGCTGAGCAATCTGAAGCAGCATGAAGGCGCCTAATTGAGAATGATTCTTGTTAGGTGTAGGATGATCTCCAGTTTAAGGGGCTCCCCGCCCGAATTCAAACCCGGCATCTGTCCCATGGAGGCACTATGGAAATCAAGCAACGAATCTGGCTCGGTCTTGGCATCATGCTCGCCACCAGCACCGCCTTCTACGCGGGTACCCGCCAGGGTGGCATGGACCACGACATGGCGGTGATGACGGAAGAAGGGGGTGAAGGCGGGGAAGGTGCCACGACGGTTGAGGCCATCGACAGCACGGCGGCCTATCTCGCCCAGCTCTCGTTCATTCGCGGGCATCTCAATGTGGGCGTGAACCTGTATCGCGAGAACGCGCTGGACGCCTCTGCCACTCACATGAAACACCCGACCGACGAGCTTTACACCTCCCTGGAGCCCGCTCTGCTGGCGCGTGGCGCCAAGGGCTTCGCGCCACAACTCGAAGCCCTTGCCGTGGCGGTGGAACAGCAGCAGGGGGCGGCTGCGGTCGAAGCGGCCTACGCGAACTTGCTGGAGGCCATCAGCCAGGCCGAGGCGGCGGTGAAGGACGTTGATGCCACCACGGTGGCAGCGGTGATCGTCGACCTGGTCCGTACAGCAGCGGCAGAATTCGACATTGCCGTGGGCGAGGGAGGAGTGCTGGAGAACGAACACGAGTACCAGGATGCCCTGGGTTTCGTGCGCACCGCCAGCGAGTGGCTGCCGAAACTGGCGGCGCTGACTCGGAACGCCGACGCCGTGGCTGCCATCGAGACACAGATCGCGCTGCTGCTGCCGGTGTGGCCCGGGCTGCGCGCGCCGCAGCGGCTGGAGACGGCGCCCTCCGTGATCTACGGCGCAGCGGCCCGCATTGAGTTCGCGGCCCTCAAGCTCTGAAGGCGGCTTAAATCCAGCCCTTGCGCTTGAAGTACCAGTAGGGCGCGATGCCCGAGAGGATCATCAGGGAGATGGCCCAGGGATAGCCCAGCACCCAGTCCAGCTCCGGCATGAACTCGAAGTTCATGCCATAGGCGCTGGCGACCAGGGTAGGCGGCAGGAAGACCACGGCGGCGATCGAGAAGGTCTTGATGATCTGGTTCTGCTCGATGTTGATGAAGCCCTGGGCCGCATCCATCAGGAAGTTCACCTTGTCGAACACGAAGCTGTTGTGGGGCAGCAGGGATTCGATGTCGCGCAGCAGCTCCCGGGCGTGCTCGGCGTGCTCGCTCTGCAGCCTGCCGTGGCGCAGCAGGAAGGTGAGCGCACGCTGGGTGTCCATCAGGCAAAGGCGCACCTTGCCGTTGGTGTCCTCGTGGCGCGCCAGCTCGTCGATGGCCGATTCGATGGGGCTGTCGTTCTCTTCCAGCACCAGATTGCTGGTGTGTTCCAGTCCTTTGTAGACCTCTTCCAGGGTGTCGGCCAGATCGTCGATCTTGATCTCGAACAGCGCCAGCAGGATGCCCACGCCATCCAGCACCAGCCCTTTCTGCCGTTTGGCGCGCATGCGCAGCAGACGAAAGGCCGGAATCTCCCGCTCGCGCAGGGTGATCAGCTGGTTGCCGGTGAGGGTGAAGGCCACGGTGGTGTTGCGCGGGCGATCCTCCACATGGTGCAGGAACATCGAGTGCACGCGCAGGCCGCCAGCCTCGTCGCGATAGGAGCGGGCGCTGGCCTCGATCTCGCCCACGTCCTCGGTGTCAGGCAGAGTCTGGCGGTGCAGCACTTCCACGAGTGTGCGTTCCTCGTCGCTCGGGTCGACGAGGTCCAGCCACAGCGCCGTGCCGATGGACTGGGGCGTGTGTTCCTCCGGTCCTGCGTGCAGGCAGTGCTCATGGGTCAGGTGATAGGTGTGCAGCATGGGCTGACTCTACTCTGGTCTTGTGACAGTTCGCTCTTGCGGGTGTCTTACAGGTACTTGTCCGTCACGGCGCCTTCCGAAGCAGACGCGACGGTTTTCGCGTATTTCGCCAGCAGCCCGCGGGTATAGCGCGGCGCCGGCTTGTTCCAGGCAGCCAGGCGCGCGGCGATGTCGGCGTCGCTCAGGTGCAGCTTCACCTCGTGGCTCTGCGCGTCAATGGTGATGGTGTCCCCGTCCTGCACGATGGCAATCGGGCCGCCTTCGATGGCTTCCGGTGTGATGTGACCGACCACGAAACCGTGGCTGCCGCCGGAGAAGCGACCGTCGGTGATCAGCGCCACGTCCTTGCCCAGGCCCTTGCCCATGATGGCGGAGGTGGGGCTCAGCATCTCGCGCATGCCGGGAGCCCCCTTGGGCCCTTCATAGCGGATCACCAGCACATCGCCCTTCACGACTGTGCCGTCGAGAATGCCGCGCAGGGTTTCCTCTTCCGAATTGAACACGCGGGCAGTCCCGGTGAAGGCCAGGCCTTCCTTGCCCGTCAGCTTGGCCACGGCGCCCTGTGGCGCGAGGTTGCCGCGCAGGATCACCAGATGGCTGTCCTTCTTGATGGGTTTGTCGAAGGCCTGGATGATCTCCTGGCCTGCCGGATAAGGTGTGACGTCCTTGAGGTTCTCCGCCAGGGTCTTGCCGGTGACGGTCAGGCAGCTGCCATCCAGCATGCCGCGATCCAGCATCATCTTCATCAAGGGCTGGATGCCGCCGATCTTGATCAGTTCGGACATCAGGAAGCGGCCGCTCGGACGCAGGTCGGCCAGCAGCGGGGTGTCCTTGCCCAGACGAGTGAAATCATCCAGGGCCAGCGGCACACCCACGGTGTGGGCAATGGCCAGCAGGTGCAGCACGGCATTGGTGGATCCGCCCAGGGCGATGACCACCTTGATCGCGTTTTCGAAGGCGGCGCGGGTCATGATGTCCGATGGTTTGATGTCGCGGCGCAGCAATTCCATGATCGCCTCGCCTGCACGGCGGCAGTCGTCCACCTTTTCGGCCGACACGGCATCCTGTGCCGAACTGTTGGGCAGGCTCATGCCCAGCGCTTCAATGGCGGAGGCCATGGTGTTGGCGGTGTACATGCCGCCACAGGAGCCCGGGCCGGGGATCGCGGTTTCTTCGATCTGCTTCAGTTCGATGTCGGAGACGCGGCCATTGGCATGTCCCCCGACGGCCTCGAACACGGAGATGATGTCTGTGTGGTTCTTGCCGGGCTGGATGGTGCCGCCATAGATGAACAGGGAGGGACGGTTCAGGCGAGCCATGCCCATGAGGCAGCCGGGCATGTTCTTGTCGCAGCCGCCGATGGCGATCACGGCGTCGTGGCCCATGCAGCCAGAGACGGCTTCTATGGAGTCCGCGATTACCTCGCGGGAGACCAGGGAGTACTTCATGCCCTCGGTGCCCATGGAAATGCCGTCCGATACGGTGATGGTGCCGTAGATCACGCCCTTGCCCTGTGCCGCATCGACGCCTCGGTTGACCTCTTCCGCCAGCGTGTTGATGTGCATGTTGCAGGGAGTGACCATGCTCCAGGTGGAGGCGATCCCGACCTGCGGGCGCTTGAAGTCCTCGTCACCAAAACCCACGGCGCGCAGCATGGCGCGACTGGGCGCATGTTCGACGCCGTCGACGACCTGGCTGGAATACTTGCGGGTGTTCTTGTCACTGGATTTGTCGGTCATGGCGGCTCACTCGTACAGGCTCTTGAATTGCGGAAAGAAACTGGGCCGGCACTATACACCAGAGGGCCTTTGGCGGGCTACCACAAAGCCCCGACCGGCGGTCGCCCAAGGGCGTACAGCCTGTGTATACTGCCTCGGCGCGAAGGCGCGGTGGAGACGCAAGGTTCAGGGACGACTTCTGCAGCACTACAACAACAAAGGTATTCCTACTATGTCGACGATTGTGAAACTGTCAGCGCTGGTGTCCGCCGCGCTGCTGCTGGCGGCCTGCGGTCCTGCCACCGAAACGCCCCCCCCTGCTGCCTCTACCGCCCCTGCCGCCGCGCCGCCTGTTGCGGAAGCGTACTCCGCCGCCGTCAATACCGCCCGCCTGGTGGCTGCCGACAGCGAGCCGGGCAACTGGATGAGCAATGGGCGGGACTACGGCGAACAGCGCTTCAGTCCGCTGGACCAGCTCACGACCGAGAACGTCAGCCAGCTGAGCCTGGCCTGGTATGCCGATATCGACACCAGCCGGGGTCAGGAAGCCACGCCGATCGTGGTCGATGGCGCGATGTACGTGAGCACGGCCTGGAGTCATGTGAAGGCCTATGACGCGCGCACCGGGGAACCCCTGTGGGCCTACAACCCGGAAGTCGATCCGGCCAAGGGGGTGGATGCCTGCTGTGACGTGGTCAACCGCGGTGTCGCCGTGTGGGAAGGCAAGGTGTTCGTCGGCACTATCGATGGCCGCCTCATTGCGCTGGACTCTGCCACGGGCGAGGAGCTCTGGAGCGTCGTCACCGTCGATCAGACCAAGCCTTACACCATCACTGGCGCCCCGCGCATCGTGAAGGGCCAGGTGATCATCGGCAACGGCGGCGCGGAATACGGCGTGCGTGGCTATATCACGGCGTATGACGCCAATACCGGCCGCCAGAACTGGCGCTATTACACGGTGCCGGGCAACCCGGCCGACGGCTTCGAGCAGCCCGAGCTGGAAATGGCTGCCCAGACCTGGAACGGCGAATGGTGGCGTCTGGGGGGCGGGGGTACCGTGTGGGACTCCATGGCCTACGATCCGGAGTTGAACCTGCTCTACATCGGCGTGGGCAACGGTTCGCCCTGGAACCAGAGTCTGCGCAGCCCCGGGGGTGGGGACAATCTGTTCCTGACCTCCATCATGGCCATCAACCCGGATGACGGCACTTACCGCTGGCACTACCAGACCACCCCGGGAGAGACCTGGGACTACACCGCCACCCAGCACATCATTGTCGCCGACGTCACCATCGACGGCGCCGAGCGCCGCGTGGTGATGCAGGCGCCCAAGAACGGCTTCTTCTATGTACTGGATGCCGCCACTGGCCAGCTGATCACCGCCGAGAAGTTCGTGCCCGTGAGCTGGGCCTCCCACATCGACCTGGAAACCGACCGTCCCGTGGAGATTCCGGAAGCGCGCTACAACGAGACCGGCGTCCCCCTGATCGTGCAGCCGAGCGCCCTGGGCGGCCACAACTGGCACCCGATGTCCTTCAGTCAGCGCACCAACCTGGTCTACCTTGCGGCCCGTGAGAACATCATGGGCTACACGGCCGAAACGGAATACATCACCTCCGAGCGTGGCTGGAACACCGGCACTGACTTCGCGGCTGGCGCCGCCCTGATCAGCGCGGCCGGCGATCAGGCGCCGACCCGCCAGTCCTATCTGCTGGCCTGGGACCCGATTGCCCAGCGCGAAGTCTGGCGTGTGCCACATCTGGATCCCAGCGACGCCGCCGGGGTGCTGAGCACCGCCGGTGGCCTGGTGTTCCAGGGCAATGCCGAGGGCGAGTTCGTGGCTTACCGCGACGACAACGGCGAACGTCTGTGGTCTGCCATGACCCAGGCGGTCACCGTGGCGGCTCCGATCAGCTTCCTGGTGGACGGTGTGCAGCACGTCGCCGTATTGTCGGGTGGTCGTTCCCTGCCCACTGTGGGGGCCGGTGTCATCGGTTCCACCACGCGGGCGTCCAACAACAACTCCCGCCTCCTGGTGTTCAAGATCGGAGGCACGGCCCAGCTTCCCGCCGAGCTGCCCGCCGAAATCACGGCAGCGGGGGAGCTGAACCCCCCGCCGCTCACTGCCGTCAGCGAGACCCTGGCGCACGGCGAGCAGGTCTACGCGCGTCTGTGCAGCGTGTGTCACGGCCCGGCTGCGGTGAGCGCCAGCGTGGGCACCTTCCCCGATCTGCGCTACAGCCCGCGCATCCAGACCCTTGAAGCCTTCGAGGCCGTGGTGATCGACGGCGAGCTGACCAGTGGCGGCATGGTGTCCTTCGACAGTTCGCTGGAAGACGCCGACGCCGAGGCCATTCGCCAGTACGTGATTTCCCAGGCTCACGTGGCGCTGGAGGCACAGAGGCGCTGAGCCGGCATTTGCCCGGTCCGCAGAGGCCGCGCAGCATACGAGAATGGGCGCTGCCGCAAGGGAGCGCCCATTTTTCTTGGAGGTCCGAAAACGGCCAGTGCAGGCTGCGGACGCTGTGCTATGGTGCCCCTCACCTGAACCAGCAGCAGGGAGTGTGGCGACGTGCAGTGGCATCCAGAGGAGTTCGAGCGGGCGCGTCTGGCCCGTGACCCGCATTTCGACGGACGCGTCTTCATCGGCGTGATCACCACCGGCATCTACTGCCGCCCGGTGTGTCCGGCGCGCATTCCCCGGCGCGAGAACATCCGTCTGTTTGCTTCTGCTGCTGCCGCTGCCGAGGCGGGATTTCGGCCCTGTCTGCGCTGTCGGCCGGAGTCCGCCCCGGGCACACCGGCCTGGCTGGGCAGCTCTCACACGGTGGCGCGGGCGCTCCACTTGCTGGCCCGCGGCGTGCTGGACGAAGGCGGCATGCCCGCTCTGGCGCGCGCCGTGGGCGTCGGTGAAAGGCAACTCGCGCGTCTGTTCCAGACGCATCTGGGCGTGTCCGTGCTCGCCGTGGCCACCACCCAGCGCCTGCACCTGGCCAAGAAGCTCATCGACGAGACTGACCTGCCCATGGCGAGTGTGTGTTTTGCCGCCGGCTTCAGCAGTATTCGCCGCTTCAACGCGGTGTTTGCCGAGGTCTATGGCCGCACCCCGCTGTCGCTGCGCAAGGGGCGTGCAGCGCCGTCCCTCGGCGCGGCGCCGCCGACCCACCTCACCCTGCGCCTGCACTACCGCCCGCCCTTCGACTGGGCCGCGATGCTCGCCTACCTGAAGCAGCGCGCCATTCCCGGCGTGGAGTGGGTCACGCAGGACAGTTACGCGCGCAGCCTGCAGCTCGATGACGCGGTGGCATTCCTCCAGGTGCAGTTCCTGCCAGATACGCATCAAGTACTGGTGCACCTGCACAGCCCGCAGATCCGTTCTCTTGCCCAGGTACTGGAACGGGTGCGCGTGATGTTCGATCTCACGGCGGTCAGTGCAGATGTCGATGCGTACCTGGCGCAGGACCCGCGCCTGCAGCCGCTGGTGGCGGCCTTTCCAGGCACGCGCGTGCCGGTGGCCTGGGATGGATTCGAGGTGGCCGTGCGGGCGATTCTCGGGCAGCAGGTGTCGGTGAAGGCGGCCACGACACTGGTGGCACGTCTGGCGGCGGCTCATGGACGTCCCTGTGTGGCGCCCGCCGGGTTGCCCCTGACGCATGTGTTTCCCGTGCCGGCGGTGCTGGCCGAGGCCACGCTGGACGGTCTGGGCATCACGGCGCGGCGCATCGCGGCCATTCAGAGCCTGGCCCGCACCGTCGAGGCGGGTGAGCTGCGCTTCGATGGCAGCATGGCGACAGCGGAGTTCGTGACGCGTATTCGGCAGATTCCCGGCATTGGCCCGTGGACTGCCCAGTACATCGCGCTGCGTGCGCTCAATGACGCCGATGCCTTTCCGCACGCCGACCTGATCCTGCTGCGCGCCGCCGCGCTGCCAGGCGAGACGCTTGACCCGGCCGCGCTGCTGGCGCTGGCCGAACGTTGGCGCCCCTGGCGAGCCTATGCGGTGCTGCTGCTGTGGCGCCATCATGGCGCCAGAGCCGTCAATTCAAGGACTTCCACTGAGACAGGAGACTGACATGCCCATTCACTACACCTACATGCCCTCGCCGCTGGGGGATCTGTTGCTGGCCGGTCAGGGCGAGACCTTGAGTTTCATCGGTTTCCCGGAGGGCAAGGCGCGCATGCGGCATCAGGATGTCTGGCTGCCCGATGACCGGGCCTTTCGCGCAGCGAAACAGCAGTTGCGCGCCTATTTTGCGGGTGAATTGATGCAATTCGATCTGCCGCTGGCGCCTGTGGGCACGCCGTTTCAGCAGCAGGTCTGGCAGGCGCTGCAGTCGATTCCCTTTGGCCAGACGCGCAGCTATGGCGACATTGCGGCACAGATCGGCAGGCCACTGGCAAGCAGGGCGGTGGGCGCCGCAAACGGGCGCAATCCGTTGCCGATCGTCATCCCGTGTCACCGGGTGATAGGGGCGTCGGGCAGTCTGACGGGCTTCGGTGGCGGCCTGGAAGCAAAGGCCATGCTGTTGCGGCTGGAGCAGCGCCACGCACCGTTCAGGCTGGAGGCCTGAGCGGTACGAGGGCGGCCTTCAGTCGGCGCGCAGGCTGTTACGGCGCCGGCGCAGGTCCTGCACCAGGGTGATGATGACGGTCAGCGCCGTCAGGGGGAACACGAACCAGATCAGCACCAGGCTGTATTCGTTCAGCAGGTCGTGGCGGGTCGAGGCAAAGATCAGGTAGAGGGTGTAGATCAGGTAATAGCCAAGCAGAACCCCTCCCTCCCAGCGACGAATGACGCCCCCGGTGAAGAAAATGGGCAGACAGGCGAAGGCCACGGCCAGCATGATCGGCAGGTCGAAGGCGATGATGGCGTCGGAAATCGCGATGCCCGAAGGAGCTACGACACTCGCCACGCCCAGTACTCCCATCAGATTGAAGATATTGCTACCCACCACATTGCCGACGGCGATGTCGCGCTCGCCCCGCAGCGCCGCCACGATGGACGTCACGACCTCCGGCATCGAAGTGCCGGCGGCCACGATCGTGAGGCCGATCACCAGCTCGCTCACGCCGAAATACTGGGCGAAGGCGATGGCGGACTCGACCAGCCAGCGCGAGCCCAGCACCAGCAGGGCGAGGCCCCCGAAGACGAGGCCGAGATTGAGCAGCCAGCGCGGATTGTTGACGGCATCTGCCAGCTCTTCCGGGTTCTCGCAGGCGGCGGCCGCTGCCTCGGCGGCGGCATTGTCGCGGCGGCTCTGGACAATCAGGAACAGCACATAGCCGATGAGTCCCAGCACCAGCGCGACGCCGTCGGTGCGCGACAGTGCGCCATCCAGCGCCATCAGGAACACCACCACCGACAGCGCCACCATCAGGGGAACATCCAGCCGGATCAGCTGAGCCGAGACCACCAGCGGCACGATCAGGGCAGACACGCCCAGAATGAACAACACGTTGAAGATATTGCTGCCCACCACATTGCCGATGGCGATGTCGGCCTGGTCGGCCAGTGCCGCCTTGATGCTGACGGCCAGTTCTGGTGCACTGGTACCGAAGGCCACCACGGTGAGCCCGATGATCAATGGAGAAACCCGGAACGCGGCGGCAAGGCGCGATGCGCCCTTCACCAGGGCCTCGGCGCCGATGACCAGCAGGACCAGTCCGGCGATGAAGTAAACGATGCTCATGACAGGGTGCTCTTGAAGTGATTGCGCGCACAGGGCTGCGACGGCCGGTAAGGTAATCTTCGCCGCACCTCGAAGCCAAGCGTTTCCGGGAAATATTTTGGCAGGACAGGGCCCGGGGCCTTGCCTATAATCCGCGCACTTTGCGCCCCTCGTCAGACCGTCTTCGAGCACACCATGTCAGCACAAAAGATCCGCGACAGCCTCGCGCTGTTCAAACAGGCCCTGGCCGGCAGTTCGACGCTCAACTACACCGAGGGCTCCATCGCCCGCGTCACCTTCCTGCTGGCCGTCCCCATGATTCTGGAGATGGCCATGGAGTCGGTGTTCGCCATCGTGGACATCTTCTTTGTGGCCGGTCTGGGAGCTCAGGCGGTGGCCACTGTCGGGCTCACCGAGGCCGTACTTTCGCTGTTGTATGCCATTGCCATCGGTCTGGCCATGGGCACCACCGCGATGGTGGCGCGGCGCATCGGCGAGGACAACGCGGCGGGTGCGGCCTTCGCGGCAGGGCAGGCGCTGTGGATGGGCGTGTTCGTCTCGGCCTTTGTCGGTATCGTCGGGTACTTCTATGCCGGGCGCATTCTCGGCCTGATGGGAGCGGATGCCGAGGTGGTGGCGATGGGCACCAGCTACACCCAGATCATGCTCAGTGGCTGCTTCACCATCGTGTTCCTGTTTCTCAACAACGGCATCTTTCGCGGCGCGGGCGATGCCAGCATTGCCATGCGTTCGCTGATTCTGGCCAATGGCATCAACATCGTGCTCGACCCTTGCCTCATCTACGGCTGGGGGCCCTTTCCCGACATGGGTGTGACTGGCGCTGCCGTGGCCACCAACATCGGGCGCGGCGTTGGCGTGCTCTATCAGCTGTATTGTCTGTGTGCCCGCAACCGGCGCATTCGAGTGGGCCTGCGCGACCTGGTGATCAAGCTGGGCGTGGTGTTCGCACTGATCCGAATTTCCGTGGGCGGCATCGCCCAGTTCCTGATCGCCACCGCCAGCTGGGTGTTCCTGATGCGTCTGGTGTCCGAATACGGCAGCGAGGCGGTGGCCGGTTACACCATCGCGGTGCGCATCATGATGTTCGTGATCCTGCCGGCCTGGGGACTGAGCAATGCGGTGGCTACCCTGGTGGGCCAGAATCTCGGCGCAGGGAAGGTGCAGCGCGCCGTGGACACGGTATGGCAGGTGGCGAAGTACAACATCGGCTACATGCTGGCCGTGGCGGCCGTACTGATCCTCTTCCCCGGCACCATCATGGCCGGGTTCACCAACGAGCCAGAGGCGGTGGCCTATGGCATCGATGCCCTGCGCATCATGAGTTACAGCTTCGGTTTCATGGCCCTGGGAATGGTAGCGATACAGGCTTTCAACGGGGCAGGGGACACCATGACGCCCACCTGGATCAATGGCTTCTGCTACTGGATCGTGCAGATTCCCGTGGCCTATCTGCTTGCCATTGCGCTGCAGATGGGCCCTTACGGGGTGTTCTGGTCCATCTTTCTCGCCGAGATTCTGATGGGGGTGGTGGGGGTGTTCTACTTCATGCGCGGCAGTTGGAAGACCCGGGTGGTCTGAGCGCCGGCCCTCGCGTTGTGCCGGTTCGCCGCTTTGCTGTAAGCTCGCGGCTCGCGCAAAATCCAGATGACAGAGGCATCGTCATGCAGAGCGGTCAGCAGCACATCATCAACATGGTTCTCGAATGGCTCGAGCACGAGCGCCCGGTGTGGCTGTGTACCATCCTGCGCACCTGGGGGTCCTCGCCACGCCCTATCGGCTCGATGATGGCCTGCACGCTCGATGGCGAGATCGCAGGCTCCATCTCCGGTGGCTGCATCGAAGAAGACTTCCTGGTGCAGTTGCGCGATGGCAGTCTCAAGGCTCGCTACGACAGCGAAGGCCGGCCCTTTGTCGTCAAGTACGGCATCACTGCAGAGCAGGCCGCACGTCTGCGCCTGCCGTGCGGCGGGCAGTTGCACGTGCTGCTGGAATACCTTGCACCCAGTCCGCAACTGCGGCAGGTCTTCACCGAGCTGGTCGAGCGCCTCGACGCGCATCAGCGAGTGAGCCGCCGTGTCGATCTGCATACCGGCAGCATCACGGTCGAGCATCAGGAAGCCGCCGATGCCGTGGTACTCACGCAAGACGTGCTGCTGCACAGCCTCAGTCCGCGCTACAGGCTCCTGCTGCTGGGGGCCGGGGATGTGGCGCGCTACGTGGCCGAAATGGCGCTGGCGCTGGAGTATGAAGTCACGCTCTGCGATCCGCGCCCGGACTATCTGGGCAACTGGCATGTGGAGGGGGTGCACGTCACGGCCGAACTGCCGGACGATGTGGTGCGCGAGCACTTCAGCGATCCCTACAGTGGCGTGATCGCGCTGGCGCATGATCCGCGCGTGGACGACATGGCCTTGATGGAGGCCTTGAAGACACAGGCTTTCTATGTGGGGGCCATGGGCTCCGATCGCACCTCGGCAAGTCGCCGCGCGCGTTTGCCGGAACTCGGGTTGAGTGAGGAAGAGATTGCGCGTCTGCATGCGCCCATCGGCTTGCCGATTGGCAGCAAGACGCCTGCGGAAATCGCCATCTCCGTGATGGCGCAGGTCACGGCAGTACGCCATGCCAACGACATCCGGGAACCAGGCGCAGTGGCCTGTGATGCCAGTGCCGAGGGCATGGTCTGCCGCTGATCGGGGTCAGTTGGACGTGCCGTATTCGGTCTCGTAGTCGTCCATGGCCGCCTGAATCACCAGCTTGGCGTGCTCGAAGCCATAGGCCGCCCCGATGGAGACCTTGTTCTCCTGCCCCGGAATCAGCTTGTAGGTCAGGAAGTAGTGCCGCATACGCTCGATGAGCGCCGGTGGCAGCTCGCTGATGTCTTCCACGTCCGCAAACAGCGGATCGTTCTGCAGCACGGCAATGATCTTGTCGTCCGCTTCCCCGCCATCCAGCATCGGCAATCCGCCAATCACCTTGGCATTCAGAATGATTTCCGTCTTGGAAATCGGCCGCTCGCTGATCACGCAGATGTCCAGCGGGTCGCCGTCGCCACGGGATGCGCCTTCCATGAGATCACGCACGCGTGTGCCGCAATAGGTGCGCGGAATGAAGCCATAGAGTGTCGGGTGCTGGGAGGACGAGCGTTGCGGACGGTCCACGCGCAGATACCCCGTGGTCTTGTCCACTTCGTATTTCACCAGGTCGAACGGGCAGATCTCGATGAAGGCGTGCACCAGGCGCGGAGCGTCAGGACCGACGTCAAGTCCATGCCAGGGATGTGGGCGCCAGCGGTAGAAGGGGGGCGGAAACTTTTTCATATGGGTACCTGAGTGAGTGTGGAGTGACCCATGCTGTTTTTGTTCTGGGCGGGCGGTGTTGGAAAAAGGCGCGCATTATAAGTGGGGGAATCGCAAAAGGCACGGCCCCCGCTGCATCAGCCGAGCTGCACCACTTTGAAGCCGTGCTCCTGTGTGAGCCTGCTGATCTTCGTGAATTGCCCGGCGGCGACACTCTCCAGGGGAATGAACTGGTTGACCACCACCAGGGCACGGCCACCCGGTGCCAGCAGCCGCGCCATGGCCGCGAGGAACTTTGCTGCCAGCGCCTGGCTGGTGTTGAACCCCTGGTGGAAAGGGGGGTTGCAGAGGATCAGGTCGAAGCGCTCCTGCAGCTGTGCACCACAGTCGTCCAGGGTGACCTTCACCGTCAGCCCCGCGCGGGCGCAACTTGCCTCGGCAGCCTGCACGGCGGCGGCGTTGTTGTCGGTGGCGCAGCGCAGGGAGAACGGAATGTCGGCCGTGGCCAGCAGCAGATACCCATAGCCGCAGCCCAGGTCGAGCACGCTGCCGGCATTCTTGCGCTGGGTGATGAGCTTGTGCGCCTGCTCTACCAGCAGGGCGCTGCCGCGGTCGACCTTGTTCCAGCCGAACACGCCGGGTTTGCTAAGGAAATGCAGCTCGCCGACAGTACAGGGGCGCAGCTGCGCATAGTCCTTGCAGTCCAGCCACTGCGCGTCGTCCGTGCTCGTTTCGTCGCCGCGCTCCAGGGTGACGCGGTAGACATCACCCTGCTTCTTGGCATGTTCCGGTGTGGCGAAGAGTTCTTCGGCATGACGGCCATGGGTGCGAATGCCGTCATCCTTGCTGCCCAGCAGGTGCAGGGTGCCGCCTGGCAGCAGATGGCGGTAGCTCTCATTGATGCAGTGATGCACCAGCGGACGCTCCTTGGACACACGGTACACGACACTGGCAAATTCGCGTCGGGGCACAGCCGCGAAGTCGAAGTCGCTGACGCTGACCTGCAGGCCTCTGGCCCTGAGCAGGGCGGCGAGATCACAGCGGTTGGTCAGCACGTGCAGGCCGGGGTGCGGGCCTACCCCCAGCAGTTCGCGTTCGCTCAGGCTTTCGTCGGCGATCCACAGCTGGGCGCCAGTCACGGGAGCCGCCGCGGGCGCCAGCAGATCGGACAGCAGGTGTTCCAGATGAATACTCATGGCAGGAAACTCTCCATTTCCTTTTGGGTTAGCGGGCGGCTGGCGCCTTCGGCCAGCGTGTCGTCCAGCAGCACCGCCCCGATACGGACGCGGTGCAGGGCCAGCACATGATTGCCACAGGCGGCGAACATGCGTTTGACCTGATGATAGCGGCCTTCCTGCAGTTGCACCTCGGCGCCGTTGTCCGGAAGAGGGATGCAGCGTGCGGGGGCCGTGGGTTTGTCTTCGCCGCGCAGCAGCATGCCGGTGGCAAAGGCCGCGATCGTTTCGGGTGTTACCGCTTCCTGCAGCACGGCGCGGTAAACCTTGTCGTGCTGATGCCGGGGTGAGGTGACGCGGTGCAGCCACTGCCCGTCGTCGCTGAGCAGCACCAACCCGGTGGTGTCGATGTCGAGCCTGCCGGCGATGCCGAGGCCTGTGGTGTCGATGTCGCGCAGCAGGTCGAGCACGATGGGATGCTGGGCGTCCTGCGTGGCGCAGACATAGCCGGCGGGCTTGTGCAGCATCAGGTAGCGCGGGCCAGGCAGCTGCAGCACCTTGTCATCGAGACAGACCCGGTCAACCTCGGTCAGGTGCTGAGCGGCCAGGCGGGCGAGTGCCCCATTGACGCTGACACGCTTGTCGCGAATGGCCCGCTTCACGGTGTCTCGGGGCAGCCCTGTCGCGTGGCTGATGTACTTGTCGAGTCGCATGCGGTCAATGCACCTGATCACGGGGGTCGCGCTGCCATTCGCGCGGGTCGACCCGGTAATAGGCCTGGAGCTGTTCGAACAGAGCCGTGTGCTTGCGCGCCAGATCGTGCGGCTGTTCGTAGAAGGTTTCAGTGACCACCGCAAAGAACTCGGCGGGATTGGTGGCACCGTACTGGTCGATCAGAGTCTGGCGCTCTTGCTCGCTGTCCTGGCGCAGGCGCTCGAATTCTTCCGAGAACACTTCTGCCCAGCGCGCATAGCTGCCGCGCTGGTAGAGCAGCGGCGCGCCATTGGTGAGACCGGACTCGTGATCCAGCTGGTGGGCGAACTCGTGCAGCACCACGTTCTCGCCGTCACCGAAATGGCGCACGCTGTGTTGCACGCTGTCCCAGGCCAGGATCACCTTGCCGTTCTCCCAGGACTCGCCCACCAGGTCACGCTCTTCCTCGCTGACCACGCCGGCGTCATCTACCGAGTCGTGGTCGACCACGAAGCCGCTGGGATAGACGAGGATATAGCGCAGGTCCTGATATTCATGGCTGGGGCGGTTGAGCAGCAGCAGACAGGCATGGGCCGCGATGGTGACCCGCACCTCATCATCGATCTGCTGGCCGCCGCAGCCCACGAAGGTCTTGCTGTCCAGAAAGCGCAGCACCAGCTGCCTCAACTGTGTCTGCTGATCGGGCCACATGGCGCGGTAGACAGGCAGGTTGCGACGCAGGATGGCCAGCCAGGCGGTGGGGAAGGGGGTGGCATCCAGTCGCTTGCGATGCCAGCGCGGATAGACGAACAGCCGCCACGCCACCGCTGCAGCGATCAGCCAGAGCGCGATCAGGGTGAACGTGCTGCGCAGGTCCATGATCGGGGGTCTCAACGGCCGGCGCTGTCAGCCTTGGGCTGCAGCATGAGGCCGTGCGGGCCGCTGTCATCGGCCACCTTGCCCTGCTTGATCGGCTCGCACTCGCGTGGGGCGCCCAGCAGGATCTCGATGGCCGCGGCGCGGTTCAGCTGCGAACCCTTCTCGAAGTGCCTGGTCTGCGTCGGCTTCATGATCTGACAAGCAACTTGCTTCACGACTGGGTGTGGCAGCGGCTGGGTTGAGATCGACATGCGCTTGCGACAGGCCTTCCTGCTGGGTGCTGCTCCTGTGGTGAGGAACAGATCCGAGCCAGTCTTGCGGATCATGACGCGCAGCAGATCTTTGAAGCTCATGCGAGTGCCCTCTAATCCTCAGAAAGAGTCAGTTTCAGAAGCGTCGTTCTGTATACCAATTGACTTCGCGGGATGTCTTGTCAATTTGCTGCCACACATCGAGTGTGAGGGCGAAAAGTGCCATGCGCACCAGCACACCATTGTCGGTCTGGCGGAAGATCGCCAGATTGGGGTGCTGGTTGAGATCATTGTCCAGTTCGTTGGCGTCCTCGCGCGAGTCACGTGGTAGCGGATGCATGATCACAGTCCGGGGCTGGCAGTAACGCGTGTAGATGGCTTCGTTCAGCCGGAAGCGGCCGCGGTACATGTCGGCCTCCATCTTGGTGCTGAAGCGCTCTTCCTGAATACGGGTCAGGTACACTGTGTCATTGCCTATCAGCCCCTGCTCCATGTCTTCGGTCTCGACGACCGTATGACCATTGTTGCGCAACTCTTCGACAATCTCGCCAGGCATGCGCAGTTCAGCAGGGGATATCAGCGTGAAGGTGATGTTGGGGTAAAGCTGTATCAGCTGGGACAGCGAATGCACTGTGCGGCCGTGCTTCAAATCCCCCACCATGGCGATGTGCATCCCCTCGACGCTTTGACCGTGACTGCTCAGCTCCTTGCGGATGGTGTACAGATCCAGCAGCGCCTGGCTCGGATGTTCATTGGGCCCGTCGCCCGCATTGAGCACCGGCACGCGACTGGCACGGGCAAATTCGGCGACCGAGCCGGCCTGGGGGTGACGCATCACGATGATGTCGTTATAGCCGCTGATCACGCGCGCCGTGTCGTACAGAGACTCGCCCTTGGAGATGGACGAGGTCTTGATGTCGGTGGTCTCGCGCACCTCGCCGCCCAGCAGATTGAAAGCGCAGCCGAAACTCAGACGGGTGCGGGTGCTGGGCTCGAAGAACATGTTGCCGAGGATGGCACCATCAAGCACCTTGGTCATGCGTTCGCGGTGAGCATAGGGCACCATGCTGTCGGCGACATCGAAGAGATGCTCCACGTCCGCGCGTTCGAACTGATTGACACTGAGGATGTGAGCGCCTGGAAAATGCATGGTCGGTGTGGGGCCTCGCGGGGTGCTGATGCTGACTGGGCCCAGATACTACTACCATTGGCTGAAAGGAAGAAATCCGGCGCTGCGCAAATTCAGGGTAAGCTTGCGGCCCTCAGAGTCAGACACGCCGGGGGCGCGAGCGAGGCAGCATGAGCAATAGCATCTACTGGCATGATTACGAGACTTTCGGTGCCAACCCGCGACGTGATCGTGCCGCCCAGTTTGCCGGGGTGCGCACAGACGAGGCGCTCACCATCATCGGTGAACCGCTGCAGCTGCACTGTCAACCGGCGCGCGACTTCCTTCCGGACCCCCGGTCCTGCCTTGTTACCGGCATCACCCCGGCCATCGCGCAGGCGCGCGGCGTGCCGGAATCCGAGTTCATTGCCCGCATCCTGGCCGAGTTCGCCAGGCCGCAGACCTGCGGAGCGGGCTACAACAGCCTGCGCTTCGATGACGAGCTGACGCGTCAGCTGCTCTATCGCAATTTCCACGACCCGTACGAGCGCGAGTGGAAGAACGGCAATTCGCGCTGGGACATCATCGACATGGTGCGCCTGTGCTGTGCTCTGCGCCCCGAGGGTATCGTCTGGCCGCGGCGCGAGGACGGTGCGCCCTCGTTTCGTCTGGAGGAGCTGACCGCTGCCAATGGCATCGGCCACGCCAATGCCCACGATGCCCTGGCCGATGTCCTGGCCACCATCGCGCTGGCCAGACTGGTTCGAGAGCGCCAGCCCCGGCTTTATGACTATGTCTACCAGTTGCGGGACAAGACGAAGGTGCTGGCCCAGCTGGACATCGTCAGCAAGAAGCCGGTGCTGCATGTGTCCTCCATGTATCCGGCGGCGCACGGCGCCCTGGCCCTGGTGGCGCCGTTGACGCGCCACCCGGCGGACAAGAACGGCGTCATCGTGTTTGACCTGCGTCAGGATCCGGCGCCATGGCTGCAACTGGATGTCGAGGCGCTCAGGCGTCGGCTGTTCACGCGGCAGGAGGAATTGCCTGAGGGCGAGACGCGGATCGCACTCAAGGTGCTGCATGTCAATCGCTGCCCGGTGGTGGCCCCGCTCGCATTGCTGGATGAAGCGACGGCATCCCGACTGGCGATTGATCTCAAACAGTCGCAGGTGCACTGGCAGCGCCTGCTGGACTCGCCCGAGGCCATCATGCGGGTCGCGAGTGCGTTTGACCGGCCCCTGGATGACGCGGGTCCCGGCGCCGCGAACCCGGATTTCATGCTCTACAGCGGCGGCTTTCTCGGCGCCGATGACAAGCGCACGCTGGCCCAGGTGCGTACGGCCAGTCCGGCGGAGCTGGCGCTGTGGCGTCCGGGCTTTCGTGACCCGCGCCTGGACGAGATGCTGTTTCGTTACCGCGCCCGCAATTTTCCCGCCTCGCTCACGCCGGCCGAGCAAGTTCGCTGGCAGGCGCACTGCCATGCGACAGTGCTGCGCGAGCCGCAGACGCCCGGCCCCGGCGTGAGCTGGACGCAGTTCGCGGCGGAACTGGCGCAGCTGCGTGCCGACCCCGGCCATGCGGCGCACTTGCAGTTGCTGGAGGAACTCGCGCAGTATGGCCGTGACCTCTTGCCCTCTGACTTTCCCGGAACCTCCCTCCCATGAGTTCTGACAGTACTGCCGCGAAGAGCGGCTCCGGCCCTTCGGCCGTTTCCAGCCTGCGCAAGGCCTTCGTCTTCATGCGCCCCTATCGCCGGCAGATGGCGCTGGCCACTGCCGCCCTGATCTTTACGGCCGCGGTGACCCTGGCGCTGGTGCAGTTCGTGCGGGTGATCGTGGATGTCGGCTTCGTGGCCGGCTCGACCCAGTCGCTGGGCCTCGCTATTGCAGGCTTTCTGGTAGTGGCCGTGATTCAAGCCCTGGGCACCTTTGCGCGCTTTTATTGGGTGTCGTGGCTGGGCGAGCGCGTCACGGCGGACATCCGCACAGCAGTGTTTTCCCACTTGATGTCGCTGCATCCGGGGTATTTCGAAGAGAATCGCAGCGGCGAGATCCAGTCGCGCATCACCACGGACACCACCCTGCTGCAAACGGTCATCGGCTCTTCCGTATCAGTAGCCCTGCGCAATCTGCTGATGATGATCGGCGGTACCCTGTTTCTGTTCATCACCAATCCGCGGCTCACCAGTATCGTCATGATCTGCATTCCGCTGGTGATCGGGCCGATCATGATCTTCGGCCGGCGGGTGCGCCAGCTCTCGCGCAGCAGTCAGGACGAGATCGCCAATGTGGGCGCCTATGTGGGCGAGAGCATCCAGCACATCAAGACGGTGCAGGCCTACACCCATCAGCGTGCCAACGAACAGGCCTTCGCCGACCATGTGGAGTCTGCCTTCAAGGTGGCGCTGGCGCGTATCCTGTCGCGTTCGGTGCTGATCACCATCGTCATCACCCTGGTCTTCGGGGCGGTCGCAGCCATGATCTGGGTCGGGGGGCAGGATGTGATCAGCGGGCGCATGTCAGCAGGGGAACTGACGGCTTTCGTGGTCTATGCCGTGATCGTGGCCTCGGCGGTGGGTGCCATCAGTCAGGTGATCGGCGATCTGCAGCGCGCAGCGGGTGCCACCGAGCGCCTGATGGAGTTGCTGCATGCGCCCAGCGAGATCGTCTCGCCGGCGCAGCCACGCGAGTTCGCCATGCCCCTGCGCGGTGAGATTGCGGTGCAGGGATTGCGCTTCTGCTATCCCTCGCGGCCGCAAAACGCGGCGCTCGACGGGCTGGATCTGCAGGTGGAAGCGGGCAGCAGCGTGGCCCTGGTCGGCCCTTCCGGGGCCGGCAAGTCGACGCTGTTCGACCTGCTCCTGCGCTTCTACGACCCACAGCAGGGGCGCATCCTGGTCGATGGCATCGACATCCGCGAACTCGACCTGGAAAACCTGCGGCGGCAGTTCGCCATCGTCTCGCAGCAGCCGGCGATGTTCACCGGCAATGTCCGGGACAACATCCGCTACGGCCGTCCCGGGGCCAGTGACGAGGAAGTCGAGGCGGCGGCTCGCGCAGCCTATGCCGACGAGTTCATCGAGCAGTTGCCGCAGCGGTATGACAGCTTCCTGGGCGAGGCGGGCATTCGGCTCTCTGGCGGGCAGCGTCAGCGCCTGGCCATCGCCCGTGCCATCCTGCGCGATGCCCCCATCCTGCTGCTGGATGAAGCCACCAGTGCCCTGGACGCCGAGAGTGAACGCAAGGTGCAGCTGGCTCTGGACGGGTTGATGCGCAATCGCACCACCTTGATCATCGCGCACCGCCTGGCCACCGTGAAAAACGTCGATACCATCGTCGTGATGGAGGCGGGCAGGGTGGTGGCACGAGGTTCGCACCAGCAGCTGCTGGAGAGCAGTCCGCTGTACGCCAAGCTGGCCGCGCTGCAGTTTGCCGCCAGCGGGCAAACTGCGTAGAATCGCGCCCCGCGCCATGACCGGGACGTGACGGCGCCACCGCGCTGCCGGCAGCAGCACCCTCTCAAAACCAAGAACATGCAGACCCATGGATCAGTTCCAGGACATCCGTCCCTACAATGACGCGGAAGTGCGTCCCGTCATCGACGCCCTGCTCGAAAATCCCGAATTCATCCGCAGCATTGCGGGCTTCAGCTTTCCCCGCCTGCATCGTCTTTTTCCGGCGCTCGTCTGCCTGCTGACCCGGCGGCGCCTGCGGGCGCAGCTGCGCGATGTCAACGATGTGCGCAGCATGCAGGCGGTGATCGCGTTCTACATGGACAAGATGATCGAGAAGACAACCTCGTCGCTCACCCACACGGGGCTGGAGGGATTGTCACGGGACAAGGCCTATCTCTTCATCAGCAACCATCGCGATATCGCGATGGACCCCGCCTTCGTGAACTACATGCTGTTCCATGCGGGCTTCGACACGGTGCGCATCGCCATCGGCGACAATCTGCTGAAGCGCCCGTTCGTGACCGACCTCATGCGTCTGAACAAGAGCTTCATTGTGCATCGCTCGCTGAAGGGGCGTGATCTGCTGAAGTCGTCGAAGCAGCTTTCAGAGTACATTCATCACTGCATCGGCAGCGGTCACAGTGTATGGATCGCCCAGCGCGAGGGGCGCGCCAAGGACGGGTTGGATCGCACCGACACCGCTCTGCTGAAGATGCTGGCCCTGGCGCGGCGCGAGGACGGCTTCGCCGCGGCGCTCAATGCGCTGCACATCGTGCCCGTGTCGATCTCCTACGAGTTCGACCCGTGTGATCTGCTGAAGGCGGACGAGCTGCAGCAAAAGAGTGAACATGGCACCTTCCAGAAGACCGAGCAGAGCGACATGCACAGCATCGTCACTGGCATGATCGGCTACAAGGGGCATGTGCATGTGAGTTTTGGCGAGGAAATCACCCTGCAAAGTGATGACGCCGATGCGGCGGCAGCCCTGGTGGATGAGCAGATCATTCGCCACTACCTGCTGCAGTCGACCAATCACCAGGCGCTGCAGATGCTGCAGGACGCGACTGTCGCATCACCGGACAGCGAGTCAGCCCGCCGCTTTGCCGCGCGGGTGCAGCAGGCATCGCCGGCGGTGCGTCCCTTCCTGCTGCAGATGTATGCCAATCCCGTGCTCAGCGCGCGTGAACAGGTGGTCTAGATTTCCACGCTCGGACATTGGCTTGCAGAAAGGTGGCAGGAACTTTGCCGGGGCAATGAGAGTGTGTTGCAGCGGGTGTAAGGCGGGTTTTTTGCCCATTTACTCGCCCCTCTTGGAATCCCCACCCGCTTTCGACTATCATCCGCCCCGACTTGCGCGGCCGGGGAAACAGCCCGGATTTGCAGGCCTTCAGATCGGATCGGAGTGTAGCTCAGCCTGGTAGAGTGCTACGTTCGGGACGTAGAAGCCGGAGGTTCGAATCCTCTCACTCCGACCAATTCTGAATCCTTCCAGCGCCACCCCTGCGGGTGTAGTTCAATGGTAGAACGAGAGCTTCCCAAGCTTTAGACGTGGGTTCGATTCCCATCACCCGCTCCAGTTCCCCAGCACGCATTGCCACGGTTCAGCGCACCGTGCACAGCGCCTGAAACAGGTCGAAATACTGCGGAAATGTCTTCGAGGTGCAGCCCGGGTCATTGATGGTGATGGCGCTTTCGCCGAAGGCTGCCAGCGAAAAACACATGGCCATGCGGTGGTCGTCGTAGGTATCAATGGCCGCGCTGCGGATCTGCGCGGGCGGGGTGATCACGATGGAGTCGGCACCTTCTTCCACGGTCGCACCGAGTTTGCGCAGTTCGGTAGCCATGGCGCTCAGGCGGTCGGTTTCCTTCACCCGCCAGTTGGCGATGTTGCGGATGGCGGTGGGGCCGTGTGCAAACAGGGCGGTGGTGGCGATGGTCATGGCGGCGTCGGGAATGTGGTTCAGGTCGACATCCACGCCACGCAGGCTGCCGCGGCTGACTTCAATCCAGTTCTCGCTCCAGCGCACGCGCGCGCCCATCTGTTCCAGCACCTCGGCAAAGCGGGCGTCGCCCTGCACGCTGGCGCTGCCGGTGCCGTGCACGCGCACAGTGCCGCCTGCAATCGCGGCCGCGGCCAGGAAATAGGAGGCCGAGGACGCATCGCCCTCCACCATGATGTCGCCTGGGGCCACATAGCCTTGTCCGGCGCGGATCACAAAGCGCTGGTAGTCATGGTTCTCGACCGGCACGCCGAACTTCGCCATCACGTCCAGGGTAATCAGGATATAAGGCTTGGAGACCAGCTCGCCCTCCACCTCGATCTGTAGATCGCCGGTACAGAAGGGAGCTGCCATCAGCATGCCAGTCAGGAATTGGCTGGAGATATCGCCCTTGATGCGGACGCGGCCACCCGCCAGGCCATGGGCGTGCAGGCGCAGTGGGGGGTAGCCCGCAGTGCCCAGGTAGTCGATGTCGGCGCCGGCGGCTCGCAGGCAGTCCACCAGATCGCCGATGGGGCGCTCGTACATGCGGGGCTCGCCCTTCAGCGTGAACTCTCCCCGGCCTGCACAGAGCATGGCACACAGCGGGCGCATGGCGGTGCCGGCATTGCCCAGGAACAGCTCCAGGGCGAACTCTGACTGCAGCGGCGCGCCGATGCCGGTAACGCTGCACCAGGTCTTGTCCGCACTGAGCGTCAATGGCACACCCAGAGCGCGCAGGGCGGTGAGCATGTGGCGCACGTCGTCGCTGTCCAGCAGATTGCGGACGCGGGTCTCGCCACTGGCCACGGCGGCCAGCAGCAGGATGCGATTGGACAGACTCTTGGAGCCGGGCAGGGTGACTTCGCCGTCGATACGGCGCAGCGGAGGCAGGGTCAGCGAGTTCATGGGTTCCTGGCGTCGCGCGTCATCAGAGTCGGGCGCGGGCTTTCGCCATGCGGGCCTCGAAGGCGCTGCGCACCGCCGCATCCAGCGGACCAAGACACAGCAGCTGCATATCCAGATCGGCTACCAGCTGCGCCGGGCTCTTGCCGCTGCCTTTGCCGAAGCTGCTCTTGAGCTGCTGCAGCTGCACCTGCAGGCGCAGGGCGCGGTCGGCGTCCGGGGAATCGATGCCGGCGTGGATCTCGGCCGAGATGCACAGCTCGCGGGCTTTCTCTTCGTTGTCTTTCGCGTGGCGCTTGAGCACCTTGGCATCCACTGCGTGCGTCAGGGCGTGGAAGCGCTGCTCCAGGGCCTGATCCTGCAGGACATCGGCCAGCTTGCCCAGGCCCTGCCACTGCTCGGTCACTGCATCGACAGCGTCGAGTGCCTTGCCGGACATGGCTCCCTGCTCCAGGGTGTGGCAGAAGTCGGCCTTGGCGCGGGCCTGCCCGATAAGCTGCAGGCTCTTCTTGTCCGGTGCTGCCTTGAGCTTGCTCTCGTAGAGCACGCAGAGCTTGTCGAACTGTTCCTGCAGCGGACGTTTCTCTTGCTTCAAGTCGGCCGTCAGGGAGGCGCGGAAGGCATCCTTGAGCTCCGTGAACGCGCGGCGCGACTGTAAAAGTTCTTCTCCAGAAAGCGCTGTCAACTGCCTGATCTTGCTGAGAATATCCTTGCTTGCAGCGACGGCGGGGCTGGGGATGCTGCGTGCC
>JBEDFR010000051.1:0-2697 GCA_041175045.1 Pseudomonadota bacterium
ACATGAAGCCTGGCATGGCGGCTCTCGTCGTCCGGCTGCATCGTCCTTGAGTGGGGTATCCTGCTCCTCGATGCCCAGCAAGCCGACGTTGCGCTCGACACGCCGGCGCGTTCTATCTGACGGGACGCGATGCCGTCTGGTGCCATTTTGTCCCGCGGGACTTTCCACGCCAGTTCGAAGCTGTCCTGGCACCGCTGAGCGATGCCTTTCATTCCGCTTGGGTGAGGCTGGGGCTTGTTCCAGGGCTTCGCGCCAACGCAGCCAAGCGCACTCGAATTTCTTGACACGTTGTTGCCTGCGAATGTCAGCGCGGCGGGCAGGGCCCGCTCCTACACGTTGAAGAATTCCCGATACCACGCCACAAACCGGTCAACCCCCACCTGCACCGGCGTGGCCGGCTGAAAGTGCAGGTCCTCCACCAAGTCGCTTACGTCCGCATGCGTGGCCGGCACATCTCCTGCCTGCATGGGCATCAGGTTCTTCTTGATCTTCATGCCCAGCGCACGCTCGATGGCCTCGATGAAATCCATCAGCTGCACGGGGTGGTTGTTGCCGATGTTGTATACCTTCCACGGCGCCGAGGAACTGGACGGGTCGGGCGCCTGGCCGCTCCAGGCGGGATTGGCCTTCGCGGGGTTGTCGATCACGCGCACCACGCCTTCCACGATGTCGTCGATATAGGTGAAGTCGCGCAGCATCCTGCCGTGGTTGAACACGTCGATGGTCCTGCCCTCGAGCGCGGCCTTGGTGAACAGGAACAGCGCCATGTCGGGCCGGCCCCAGGGGCCGTATACGGTGAAGAAGCGCAGGCCGGTGGTGGCGATGCCGAACAGATGGCTGTAGGTGTGTGCCATCAGCTCGTTGGACTTCTTGCTGGCGGCGTAGAGGCTGGTGGGGTGGTCCACGTTGTGGCGGGTGGAGAAGGGCAGTTCTTCGTTCAGGCCGTACACCGACGAGCTGCTGGCATAGCTCAGGTTCTTCACGCCATGGTGGCGGCAGGCTTCCAGGATGTTGAGAAATCCAATGATGTTGGCGTCGATGCAGGCGCGCGGGTTCTGCAGGGAATAGCGCACGCCGGCCCGGGCGGCGAGGTGGCACACGGCGTCGAACTTCTCGGCGGCGAACACGGCGTTCAGGGCCTGGGCGTCTTCCAGAAGCAACTGGATGAAGCGGTAGGCGGGCAGGGTGCGAGAGGTGACGAGGGTGTTGTACGCGATGTCGGACTCGCGGACGCCGGCACGCTGCAGGCGGCCGTATTTCACGCGCACATCGTCGTAGTCATTGATGCTGTCCAGCCCCACCACTTCGTCGCCACGCGCCAGCAGACGCTGCGCCAGGTGAGACCCGATGAAGCCGGCGGTGCCGGTGACCAGAATTTTCATGCGTGCTGCTCCGTGTGCGCAGTGTGTGCTCGACTCTCGCAGTCAAGTGTGACAATGGCGCTGCGCGGTCAACAGACTGGAGTGGCGTTCTGCGATGGGGAAGCAGCGTTGCCAGTGGGTGTTCGGGCAAGATCTCCTGGTTCAGCACCGGCCCATGTATTTGCCGAGGGAAACACGTCCGGAAAATCCCTTCAGTACGGTGCTGGTCAACGCGCCCGGAGCTGCGGCGGGTCCGCGGTTTATGGGGGCAGAGCCTGCTCCCACACGCTGATATCGCCAATCTCTCGCGCCACCCAGGCCGGGTCGTGGTAAGTATGCACATAACGCTCGCCGGTGTCGCACAGCACGGTGACCACCGAGCCGCGCTCGCCCGCTTCGGCCATCTGCTTCACCAACTGCAACGCTCCCCACAGATTCGTGCCCGTCGAGCCGCCCGCCTTGCGGCCGATGCGCGCTTCCAGCCAGCGCAGCGCGGCCATGGACGCCGCGTCGGGCACCTTGAGCATGGCGTCCACGATACTCGGGATGAACGAGGGCTCCACGCGGGGCCGGCCAATGCCCTCGATGCGGCTGGTGCCGGGGCAGCTCAGATCGCGCCGGCCGGATGTCCAGGCCTCGAAGAACACCGAATTTTCCGGGTCCACCACCACCAGCTCGGTGTCGAAGCGGCGGTAGCGGATATAGCGCCCCAGCGTAGCCGAGGTGCCGCCAGTACCGGTGCTCATCACGATGAAACGCGGCACCGGGTAGCGCTCCAGTTCCATCTGCCGGAACAGGCTGTCGGCAATATTGTTGTTGCCCCGCCAGTCAGTGGCGCGCTCGGCATAGGTGAACTGATCCATGAAATGCCCGCCGCGTTCGCCGGCCAGCTCGGCGGCCACGTCCGAGATCCTGCCGCCCTGATCCACCTTGTGACACTC
This sequence comes from Pseudomonadota bacterium, assembly GCA_041175045.1. GTDB lineage: Bacteria > Pseudomonadota > Gammaproteobacteria > Pseudomonadales > Pseudohongiellaceae > UBA5078. Next base: position 2,303 of record JBEDFR010000051.1, read on the forward strand.
CCCGCCGAAGAACTCCACCAGGCGCACCTTCTCGATGGCGGTGGACGCCGGCATCACGGCCACGAAGGGCAGCCCCAGCAGTCGCGCAAAATAGGCCTCGGACACGGCCGTGGAGCCCGACGAGGCCTCGATGATCGGCGTGCCTTCCCCGATATGCCCGTTGCACAACCCGTACAGGAACAGCGAACGCGCCAGCCGGTGCTTGAGGCTCCCGGTGGGGTGGGTGCTCTCGTCCTTGAGGTAGAGGTCGATGCCCGGATATTCCGGCAGTGGCAGCTTGATGAGATGGGTGTCGGCCGAGCGCTGAAAGTCTGCGTCGATGCGGCGGACGGCTTCGTTGACCCAGTGGCGCATGGGGGGCTCCTGAGGGGCGGGTGAAGAGGCGATGATAACAG
>JBEDFR010000052.1:0-18805 GCA_041175045.1 Pseudomonadota bacterium
CTTATCTATAAATACTTGTGTAAAAGATTTCTTTGTTTTGTTGACAACAGAAAAGTTGACCGAATTTTTCCGCTTCAAATTTGAATTTCTAGGCTTATACTGTCCGGCCCTTGTTCCTGGGGCTCACTCATCGGATTCATCATGATCTTCTCGAAAACATACGACGTCATCGTGGTGGGCGGTGGCCATGCAGGTACCGAGGCAGCGCTCGCTGCTGCCCGCATGGGTGTTCGCGCCTTGTTGATCACGCACAACATCGAAACTCTCGGACAGATGTCCTGCAATCCGGCGATTGGAGGAATCGGCAAGACCCACCTCGTCAAGGAGATCGATGCACTGGGCGGAGCCATGGCATGGGCTACCGATCGAGCCGGCATTCAATTCCGCATACTGAACAGCAGCAAGGGACCGGCAGTTCGTGCCACTCGTGCTCAGGCGGACAGAGCGCTCTACAAGGCCGCCATTCGGAGTCTTCTCGAGAACCAGCCGAATCTGGATATCTTCCAGCAGGCTGTTGACGATCTGGTGGTCGAGAATGGCAAGGTGGCAGGGGTCATCACGCAGATGGGTCTGCGTTTCAATGCCAGTCGCGTGGTTCTCACTGCTGGGACTTTTCTGAGTGGCAAGATACATATCGGCATGGAAAACAGTTCCGGCGGTCGTGCCGGGGATCCGCCATCCATCGCATTGGCCAAACGTTTGCGGGAGTTACCATTCAACGTGGGGCGGCTCAAAACCGGGACTCCGCCCAGAATCGACGCCCGCTCGGTGAATTTTTCGGTCATGGAAGAGCAGGGCGGCGATACCCCGACTCCCGTGATGTCCTACCTGGGAAGCGCTGACGAGCACCCGCGCCAGGTCAGCTGCTATATCACCAGCACCAATGAACGCTGTCACGAGATCATTCGCGGTAGTCTCGACAGATCGCCGATGTATACCGGTGTCATCGAAGGACTCGGGCCTCGCTACTGTCCGTCCATAGAGGACAAGGTCATGCGCTTCGCCGACAAGACGTCCCACCAGGTGTTTGTGGAACCGGAGGGGCTCAACACCCACGAGTTGTATCCGAACGGTATCTCCACCAGCTTGCCTTTCGATGTCCAGCTGGCTCTGGTTCGTCAGATCAAGGGGTTCGAAAACGCTCACATAACCCGGCCCGGCTATGCTATCGAGTACGACTTCTTCGACCCCCGCGACCTGCATTACTCCCTAGAAACACGGTTCATCGAGGGTCTTTACTTTGCCGGTCAGATCAACGGGACGACAGGTTACGAGGAGGCTGCTGCACAAGGCTTGCTCGCCGGTCTCAATGCCGCTCTTGCGGCACAGGGAAAACCGGCCTGGTGCCCGCGTCGAGACGAAGCCTATATCGGCGTGCTGGTCGATGATCTCATCAGCCTTGGCACTAATGAGCCCTACCGCATGTTCACCAGTCGTGCTGAGTACCGGCTTCTGCTGCGCGAGGATAATGCGGACCTGCGTCTGACCAGCATCGGACGTGATCTCGGCTTGGTCAGCGATGCCCGCTGGAACCAGTTCAATCGCAAGCGCGATGCCATCAACAAGGAACTTGCTCGTCTGCGAGGGATCTGGATACAGCCGCTCTCGGAAAAAGCCGAACGCATCAACACCATGCTTGAAAAGCCGATGTCTCGCGAATACAGCCTCGCGGACTTGCTGGCTCGTCCCGAAGTCAGTTACGACAAGCTGCTCACGGCAATCGGCGAGGAAAAGCCGAGCGGTGATGTCACGTTCGAAACGGCAAGACAGATCAGCGAGCAGATCGAGATTCACATCAAGTACCAAGGCTACATCGATCGCCAGGAAGAGGACATCAAGAAGCTCAAGCGTCAGGACAGCACACAATTGCCTGACGACTTCGATTACTCATTGATGCAAGGTCTCTCAAACGAGCTGAAGCAGAAACTGCAGAAGGCAAGGCCCGAAACCATTGCTCGTGCCAGTCGCATTCCGGGCATGACACCGGCTGCCATTTCGCTGCTGCTGATATACCTGAAAAAGTATGACGCGGCGCGCAAGAAGTCGGCCTGAGGGGAGCGTGCTGCGGGACATGGAGCAAACTGCCTCTGGATACCGCAGTGCACTGCGTGAAGGACTTGAACGGCTGAATCTGAGCTTGAGCGAAGAACAGCAGGACCAACTGCTGGCGTATCTCGACTTGCTATTCAAATGGAACCGGACCTTCAATCTTTCCGGCGTCCGAGACATGTCGCAAATGCTTTCCAGGCATCTGCTCGACAGTCTCAGTCTGGCGCCATTGTTGACAGGTCAGCGCGTGCTCGACGTCGGAACGGGGCCCGGACTGCCTGGCATACCCCTTGCTGTCTGCTTCCCTGAAAAACGGTTCGTCCTGCTGGACAGCAACGGGAAGAAGACGCGCTTCGTCTTTCAGGCGAAGCTGCAGCTCGGTCTCAAGAATGTGGTGGTCCATCATGGTCGTGTCGAGACGTTCAAGGACACTAGCCAAGTGGACACCATCGTGACCAGGGCCTTCTCTTCGCTCGTTGAAATGGTCATGCTGACGCAGCATCTGCTCAGGACGAATGACTCGGATCAGCCACGAAAAGTACTGGCCATGAAGGGCCAGTTGCCTGCCGATGAACTGCGATTGCTGCCTTCCTGGATAACACCGGGAAGGCTCGTCAATGTCAGCGTCCCAGGCTGTGACGCCGAGCGTCACATCATAGAATTGCTGACAAGGAATCTGGAGTAATCGCGAATTGGCCAGGATAATTGCAATTGCTAATCAGAAAGGTGGCGTCGGAAAGACGACGACTTCTGTCAACCTTGCCGCCTCTCTGCGCGCCACGAAGCGCCGTGTCCTGCTGATCGATCTGGACCCGCAGGGCAATGCCACCATGGGTAGCGGTATCATCAAGAGCGAACTCGCGCTGTCCGTCTATGAGGTGTTGATAGGCGAAGCCACGTTGCAGAAAGCCATCGTGACCTCGGCTGCCGGTGTCGACATACTGCCCGCCAATGGTGATCTCACCGCTGCTGAAGTGGCCCTGCTGCAGGAAGACGGTGCTGAAGACAGGCTGCGAAAGCTCGTCGCAACTGTCGATGAACAATACGATTTCATCGTGATCGACTGCCCCCCGTCTTTGAATATGCTGACGGTCAATGCGCTGGTGGCAGCGCAAGGCGTGATCATCCCGATGCAGTGCGAATACTATGCTCTGGAAGGACTTTCAGCGCTGGTCGATACCATCCAGGCCATTGGTTCAGCCTTGAACCCTACGCTCCAGATAGAGGGCATCCTGCGGACGATGTACGATCCTCGCAGCAAGTTGACACTGGAAGTCTCCAACCAGCTCTTCTCCCATTTCGGCGACAAAGTCTACCGCACCGTGGTGCCTCGAAATATCCGTCTGGCGGAAGCCCCCAGCTACGGCATGCCCGTCCTTCAGTACGACCGGCAATCGCGTGGCGCGGTGGCTTATCTGGCCCTGGCGGGAGAAATGTTGAGACGTCAGGAACAGGCGCAGCAAGCGCCCCAGTGAGCCATTTACTTTTTGAATACAGACGAACGGAACCAACATGACGACCAAGAAGAAACTGGGCAGGGGGCTCGATGCGCTGCTCAATGCCGGGAAGAGCCAGTCTTCTGGAGGCAAGCAGCTCGCTGGCACCAGTCAGCCGTTGCCCCCGGAAAAGGATGGTGATCTGCGCAATATTCCGATTGAGCTTGTGCAGCGCGGCAAGTACCAGCCCCGCACGGACATGCATGAGGAAGCCCTGCAGGAGCTGGCGAGCTCGATTCGTGCGCAGGGCGTGATGCAACCAATCGTGGTGCGTCCGATTTCCGATACCCGCTACGAGATCATCGCGGGTGAGCGACGATGGCGCGCGAGCCAGATCGCTGGCCTCGATACCATTCCCGCAATCATCAAACCCGTTTCTGATGAATCTGCCATCGCCATGGCGCTGATCGAGAACATCCAGCGCGAGAATCTCAACCCAATCGAAGAAGCCATGGCGTTGAAACGACTCCAGGAAGAATTCGAACTGACACAGCAGGAAGTGGCTGATGCCGTCGGCAAATCCCGAGCAACTGTCACCAATCTGCTTCGTCTGATTGCACTCAACCCTGATGTGCGCCTGATGCTGGAACACGGCGATATCGAAATGGGACACGCCCGCGCACTGCTTCCCCTGAACGAGCTGAAGCAGAGCGAGGCGGCGAAACTGGTCGCAGGCAAGGGGCTGTCCGTGCGTCAGACAGAGTCTCTGGTTCGTCGCATGCTCGCCGAGCCACAGGCGAAGCCTGATGCAGAACTGGTCCGAGACCCGGATATCCGACGCCTCGAAGAGCAACTCTCGGAGACCCTCGGGGCTCGCGTGCGGATCCAGCACTCGCTCAGTGGCGCAGGTAAATTGACATTGAAATACAACAGCCTGGATGAACTCGAAGGGATTCTCGCCCACATCAAATGACGGCTGGGCAAGGTTGCTTAGAAAAAACAAACTGCCTATAATGCGCGGGCTTGGCTGGCAGCGGAACCCTTGACGTGAGCGTCAAAGGACAAGAACCAGAAACGTGTCAACCATAAAAGCTCCTCCCATCTATAAGATAATTGCCAGCCAGTTCATCGCTGTTGGTGTGATCGCAACAGTTGGTTATGCGACTCTGGGTTGGACAAGTGCTTACTCTTTGCTGTTAGGTGGCTTGATTTGCGCGGTACCGAATGCGTACTTCACAAGCAAGGCATTTCAATACAGAGGCGCAAGGGCAGCACAAAAAATAGTAAGAGCATTTTACACCGGTGAGGCCATCAAGCTCCTTTTGATGTGCGCTGGGTTTGCCTTGACCTTCAAATACGTCAGGCCCTTGAACCCTGTAGAATTGTTTACAGGTTTCGTAGTGACATATTTTGCAGGGTTGCTCGTTCTTGTAGCGGTGCAAAGCGGATTCAGCAGAAACAACAACCCATAAATTACTTTCAAAAGTCTAGTTCATGGCAAATTCTCAAGAAACAGCGCAGACAGCAACGGAATACGTTCAGCACCACCTCGGTTTCCTTACCTTCGGTCAAAAGCATGACGGCACATGGGGTTTCGCACACTCTGTGGAAGAGGCCGCGGGCATGGGATTCTGGGCGATCAACGTGGATTCGATGATGATCTCCCTTCTCCTCGGCATCCTGTTCCTGAGTCTCTTCCGTTTCTGTATCAAGCGCGCCACATCCGGCAAGCCGGGCGGCCTGCAGAACTTTCTCGAAATCATCGTCGAGATGGTGCAAAGCAACGTCAAGAACAGCTTCTTCGCCAAAAATGATTTGATTGGCCCACTGGCTCTCACCATCTTCTGTTGGATCTTCCTGATGAACACCATGGATCTGATCCCTGTGGACTGGATCCCGTTGCTGGCACAGACAATTGCCGGAGACCCGCACCTCTATTTCAAGGCAGTACCCACCACCGATCTCAACATCACCCTCGGCTTTGCCATCAGTGTTTTCTTCCTGATCATTTACTACAGCGTGAAAATCAAGGGGCTGGGAGGATTTCTCGGTGAGTTCGCCTTCCACCCTTTCGGTAAGTGGGCGCTTCCGCTGAACCTGCTTCTCGAGCTTCCCGGATTCCTGGCAAAGCCCGTGTCACTCGCCCTGAGACTGTACGGAAACTTCTTTGCCGGAGAAGTGATCTTCCTGGTGATTGCGCTGGTTGGCTACTGGCAACTTCCGCTGCACTTCGGATGGGCGGTGTTCCACATTCTGGTGGTCACGCTACAGGCCTATCTGTTCATGATGCTGACAATCGTCTATCTGAACCAGGCACACACGCACCACTGATTTAATGCTTCACTCAAAACTGTAAATCCCTAGTAAAACTTGGAGAGAAAAAATGGAAACTGTACAGGCTTTTTCGTTGATCGCTGCTGCCATCATCTTCGGCATCTGTGGTGCCGGCACCGCGGTTGCGTTCGGTAATCTGGGTGGCAAGCTGATCGAGAGCTCTGCTCGTCAGCCGGAACTTGCTCCGAAACTGCAGACCCAGTTCTTCCTGGTGGCAGCGTTCGTGGACGTGATCTCCATCATCGGCGTAGGTATGGCGTTCCTGTTCATTTTCGCGAACCCCTTCGTCTAATTGATCGAACGGATAGTCGGATTGTTAACGACACGAGTGAGTTAACGACAACTATTTTTCTTGAGGTACCTGCATGAATCTCAACGCAACCATAATCGGACAATCGATCGCGTTCTTCGTGTTTGTCTGGTTTTGCATGAAGTATGTCTGGCCTCCGATCACTGCCATTCTTGAAGAGCGTCAGAGAAAGATCGCTGACGGACTTGAGGCCGCAGAAAGAGCCCAGCGCGATCTGAATCTTGCGCAGAACAAGGCAGCTGACGAGCTGCGCGATGCCAAGAGACAGGGCGCCGAGTTGATCGAGCTTGCCAACAAGCGCGCGAATCAGATCATTGACGAAGCAAAGGAAAAAGCCCGCGAAGAAGGCCAGCGTCTGATTGCCGGAGCGAAGGCAGAGATAGATCTGGAACTGCAGCGTGCGAAAGAGGCCTTGCGTGCTCAGGTCGCGGCGATTGCGATTGCCGGCGCAGAGAAAATTCTGGAATCCTCAATCGATCAGGCCGCCAACGAAGAGCTGGTCAAGAAGCTCGCAACCGAGCTATAGGCGAAAAGCGATGGCAGAAACTATCACATTGGCCAGACCGTACGCCAAGGCCGCCTTCGAGGTGGCACTGGCTGAAAAGGGACTTGGCACTTGGTCCGAAGCCTTGAAATTGCTGGCCGGCGTGTCGGCGAATGAATTGGTCAGGAAACACCTGCTTTCTCCGTCACTGACGGCAACGCAACAGGCAGACACCCTGATTCAGTTATGCGGCGAGCAGCTCCTGCCGAGGGCGCACAACCTAGTGCGGCTGCTGGCAGAAAACAAGCGTCTGCCGCTGCTTGCCGATATCTCAGAGCTGTTCGATGCGCTGAAGGCGAACCAGGAAATGACCGTGGACGTGGAGCTTTCGACCGCGTTTGAATTGAACAAAGACGTCGTTAAAAAGATCACGCAAGCACTTCAGTCTCGCTTGAACAGAGAGATCAAGTTGCAGACCCGTGTGGACAGACATCTGATCGGTGGCGCAGTCATTCGAGCTGGCGACACCGTCATCGACAATTCCGTCCGGGGAAAACTGACCAAATTAGCCGAAGCAATGAATTCCTAGCACGACTGGGAATGAGGGAATGAGCATGCAACAACTGAACCCATCAGAAATCAGTGAAATCATCAAGCAGCGTATCGAGAATCTCGATGTTTCCGTGCAAGCGAAGAATGAAGGCACCATCGTCAGCGTATCCGACGGCATCATTCGCATCCACGGTCTTGCAGACGTCATGTATGGTGAGATGATCGAGTTCGACGGCGGTGTCTTCGGAATGGCACTGAACCTGGAGCGTGACTCTGTGGGTGCGGTCGTGCTCGGCGACTACAAGACTCTCGCGGAAGGACAGACCTGCCGCTGTACCAAGCGCATTCTGGAAGTGCCGGTTGGTCCGGAACTCGAAGGCCGCGTGGTGGACGCTCTCGGCAAGCCCATCGATGGCAAGGGCGCCATCAACGCCAAGCTCAGCTCTCCAGTAGAAAAGGTTGCTCCCGGCGTAATCGCCCGTCAATCAGTGGACCAGCCCGTGCAGACAGGTCTGAAGGCGATCGACGCGATGGTGCCGATCGGTCGTGGCCAGCGCGAGCTGATTATCGGTGACCGTCAGGTGGGCAAGACCGCCGTGGCCGTCGACGCGATCATCAACCAGAAGGGCAAGGGCGTTAAGTGCATCTACGTCGCGATCGGTCAAAAGCAGTCCTCCATCGCCAACGTGGTGAACAAGCTGGAAGAGCACGGCGCGATGGAATACACCATCGTCGTGGCCGCCAGTGCCTCGGACCCGGCCTCCATGCAGTTCATCGCTCCCTACGCCGGCTGCTCCATGGGCGAGTACTACCGCGACCGCGGTCAGGACGCCCTGATCATTTATGACGACCTGACCAAGCAGGCCTGGGCCTACCGCCAGATCTCCCTGCTGCTGCGTCGTCCGCCGGGCCGTGAAGCCTATCCTGGCGACGTGTTCTACCTGCACTCCCGTCTGTTGGAGCGCGCTTCACGTGTGAACGCCGAGTACGTCGAGCAGTTCACCAACGGCGAAGTGAAGGGCAAGACAGGCTCGCTGACGGCACTGCCGATTATTGAAACCCAAGCGGGTGACGTGTCCGCGTTCGTTCCGACCAACGTGATCTCCATCACCGACGGTCAGATCTTTCTGGAAAGCAACCTGTTCAACTCGGGCATTCGTCCTGCGATCAACGCCGGTCTGTCGGTGTCCCGAGTAGGCGGTGCCGCACAGACCAAGATCATCAAGAAGCTGGGCGGCGGTATCCGTATCGCTCTGGCCCAGTATCGCGAGCTGGCGGCGTTCGCCCAGTTCGCGTCTGATCTGGACGAAGCCACCCGTGCTCAGCTGGAACATGGTCAGCGAGTGACCGAACTAATGAAGCAGTCCCAGTACTCGCCGCTGTCTGTCGCCGAGATGGCACTGGTGCTGTACGCCGCAAACGAAGGCTTCCTGAAGGATGTCGAACTGAACAAGGTCGTGGCTTTCGAGCGCGCCCTGCTGTCCTACGCCAACAGCGAACACACAGCGCTGCTGGCGAAGATCAACGAAAAGGGTGACTTCAACGACGAGATTGCGGCTGGGATGAAAGCGGCTATCCAGAAGTTCAAGGCAACACAGACCTGGTAAGACAGGAACACGGTGAGTTATGGCTGTCGGCAAAGAGATTAGAACCAAGATCTCCAGCATCAAGAACACTGCGAAGATCACCAACGCAATGGAGATGGTTGCGGCCAGCAAGATGCGCAAGGCACAGGACCGCATGTCACTGGGGCGACCCTATGCGACTCGCATTCGCGAAGTGATCGGGCACGTGGCCAATGCGACACCCGAATACCATCATGTCTACTTCTCCAACAGAGAAGTGAAGCGTGTCGGCTATATCGTGGTGTCGTCTGATCGCGGTCTCTGCGGCGGCCTGAACATCAACGCCTTCAAGGCTGCTGTGCGCTCCATGACGGGCTGGAAGAACCAGAACGTCGGCACCGAGTTCTGTGTCATCGGTGCCAAGGCGGCTTCCTTCTTCAACAGCTTCGGTGGCAAGGTGGTCGCCTCCGTCCGAGGCCTCGGCGACTCGCCGAAAGTGGAAGACATCTTCGGCGCCGTGAAGGTCATGCTGGATCGTTTCGAAGCCGGGGAAATCGACCGTCTGTACATCGTGAGCAACACCTTCGTGAATACCATGACCCAGAGCCCTGTGGTGGCGCAGCTACTGCCGCTGGAGGCGTCTGAAAACAAGGAATTCAAGCATCACTGGGACTACATCTACGAGCCGGACGCACAGGAGCTGCTCGATGCTCTGCTGGCGCGCTACATCGAATCCCAGGTTTACCAGGCAGTAGTCGAGAACATCGCCTGCGAGCAGGCCGCGCGCATGATCGCCATGAAGAACGCCACCGAGAACGCTGGCGAGCTGATCAAGGAGCTGGGCCTGATCTACAACAAGGCACGTCAGGCATCGATCACGCAGGAACTGTCCGAAATCGTGGGTGGCGCAGCAGCCGTCTAAACCGCCCGAACATGGCCAGTCCCCGCGACTGGCCCATTAGACAAGCAAGATTCTGGAATTCAGTACTCAAGAGGAACCGAACATGAGTAGCGGTCGTATCGTTCAAATTATCGGCGCGGTGATAGACGTGCAATTCCCGAGGGATTCCGTCCCGAAGGTGTATGACGCACTGCTGGTAGAAGGCAAGTCCACGACGCTGGAAGTGCAGCAGCAGCTGGGCGACGGCGTGGTCCGCACCATCGCCATGGGAAGTACCGAAGGGCTGTCCCGCGGGTTGAACGTGACTGACTCGGGTGCGCCGATCTCCGTTCCGGTAGGTCTTGAAACCCTGGGCCGCATCATGGATGTGCTGGGCAATCCCATCGACGAGCGCGGCGCCATTGGCGAACAAGAGCGCATGCCGATTCACCGCAAGGCACCGACCTACGAAGAACTCTCCGCGTCCAACGAACTCCTCGAAACCGGCATCAAGGTAATCGACCTGATCTGCCCGTTCGCCAAGGGCGGCAAGGTGGGTCTGTTCGGTGGTGCGGGTGTGGGCAAGACCGTGAACATGATGGAACTCATCAACAACATCGCCAAGGCACACTCCGGTCTGTCCGTGTTTGCCGGCGTGGGTGAGCGTACACGTGAAGGGAACGACTTCTATCACGAGATGGCGGAATCCAAGGTAATCGACCTCGACAATCTCGGTAACTCCAAGGTGGCGATGGTGTACGGCCAGATGAACGAGCCGCCCGGCAACCGTCTGCGCGTGGCCCTGACAGGCCTGACCATGGCCGAGAAATTCCGTGATGAGGGCCGTGACGTTCTGCTGTTCGTCGACAACATCTACCGTTACACACTGGCCGGTACTGAAGTGTCCGCACTGCTGGGCCGCATGCCCTCTGCGGTAGGTTACCAGCCGACTCTGGCGGAGGAGATGGGCGTACTGCAGGAGCGCATCACCTCCACCAAGACCGGCTCTATCACCTCGATCCAGGCCGTGTACGTGCCCGCCGACGACTTGACCGACCCGTCACCCGCCACCACCTTCGCGCACCTTGACGCCACCGTGGTACTGTCCCGCTCCATCGCCGAGCTGGGTATCTACCCGGCGATCGATCCGCTGGACTCCACCTCTCGTCAGCTGGACCCGCTGGTCATCGGCCAGGAGCACTACGAAGTGGCCCGTGGCGTGCAGTCCGTGCTGCAGCGCTACAAGGAACTGAAGGACATCATCGCGATTCTGGGCATGGACGAACTGTCCGAAGGCGACAAGCTGATCGTGTCCCGTGCACGCAAGATCCAGCGCTTCCTGTCCCAGCCGTTCTTCGTGGCCGAAGTGTTCACCAACACTCCCGGCAAGTACGTACCGCTGAAAGACACGATCGCAGGCTTCAAAGGCATCCTGGCCGGTGATTACGACAACATCCCGGAGCAGGCGTTCAACATGGTGGGAAGCATCGAAGAAGCTGTCGCCAAAGCCAAGAACATGTAATCGGGTCCCGGCACTGACACCTGCAAGCAGAGAGCAATGATTTATGGCCATGACAATGCACTGTGACATCGTAAGCGCGGAGGAGAAGATCTACTCCGGCATGGTGGAGCTCCTGGTGGCCACCGGTACACTCGGCGATCTGGGCGTGGCTCCTGGTCACGCACCGCTGCTGACGGCGCTGATTCCCGGCCCGGTTCGCATCGTGTTGCAGGACGGCACCGAGCAGATCTACTACGTGTCCGGCGGGTTCCTGGAAGTTCAGAGCGGAGTCGTCACCGTGCTGGCGGATACCGCCCTGCGTGCCGATGACGTGAATGAGGCTGCAGCGCTGCAGGCCATTCAGGATGCGAACGACGCGATTGCGAACAAGGATGCCGAGTTCGAGTACTCCCGCGCGGCAGCCCAGCTCGCCGAAGCGGCCGCCCAACTGCGCGCACTGCGTCAACTGCGCAAGTAAGCAGAAAAAGGGCAACAGGAAAGGGCGGCGCGAGCTGCCCTTTTTTTATGCAGTGCAAAACCCATCGCGTGATTCTCAGTTAAGATAGCTGCCAATTCAGACTTCCAGACCGGCACTGCCATGAGTTCATGCCCCGCTTCTCCTCTCGACGTCATCATTCTTGCTGCCGGCAAAGGCAAGCGCATGCACTCTGACATTCCCAAGGTCCTGCATAAGGTGGGTGGACGCTCGCTGCTGGCGCATGTGGTCGACACGGCCCTGAGCCTGGACGCCAGCGCAGTGCATGTCGTGGTGGGGCATGAGGCCGAGCAGATCCGCTTCGCTTTCGAGACAGCACCGGTCACCTGGTCCCTGCAGGCCGAGCAGCTGGGCACCGGCCATGCGGTGGCTCAGGCTATGCCGAACGTCAGCGACGACGCGCTTGTGCTGGTGTTATATGGCGATGTCCCACTGATTCAGGCAGGCACTCTGCGACAATTGCTGGCGCAGGCTGGCAATCGCGCACTCGCGGTTCTGACCCTGAACAGCACCAATCCTCACGGACTGGGCCGCATCCTGCGTGACGCCGAGGGCAGGGCCATCGCCATCGTGGAAGAGAAGGACGCCACGGCGGAGCAGAAAGCCATCAAGGAAACCAACAGCGGCATCATGGCGGTGCACAGCGCCACCCTGCGTCAGTGGCTCGGCAGGCTGAACAACGACAATGCCCAGGGCGAGTACTACCTCACGGACATCGTCGGACTGGCCGTTGCCGATGGTATTGCCGTGGAAACCCTGCGAATCGACGACGAGCTGGAAGTGCTGGGCGTGAACAACAAGTCTCAGCTTGCACAGCTCGAGCGCCACTATCAACGCCGCATGGCACAACAACTGCTCGATGCCGGGGTGACCCTTGCCGATCCCGACCGCATTGATGTACGCGGGAAGCTCCTCTGCGGCCGTGATGTCGAAATCGACATCAATTGCATTTTTGAAGGAAAGGTAGAACTTGGGAATCGAGTAAGCATCGGCCCAAATGTCTGCATCAAGAATGCCGTGATCTCAGACAACTCTGTCATTCACGCGAATTCTCACATTGATGGTGCTCAAGTTGCTGAAAATTGTGCGATCGGACCCTTCGCTCGCTTGCGCCCCGGCACCGTTATGAACAACGGTTCCAAAATAGGTAACTTCGTGGAGACAAAGAAGGCGACACTCGGCGCCGGCAGCAAGGTCAATCATTTAAGCTATGTGGGAGATGCGACGCTGGGCAGGGAAGTCAACATCGGCGCTGGCACCATCACCTGCAACTATGACGGAGTGAACAAGTTCGAGACCCGCATTGAGGACAATGTCTTCGTAGGTTCTAACACCGCTCTGGTGGCGCCGGTAAAGATCGGCGAGAACGCCACTATCGGCGCCGGCTCGACTATCACGAGGGATGTCCCCGGCGATCATCTCGCTATCGCCCGCGGCAGACAACGCACTATCGAAGGCTGGAAAAAGCCCACCAGAAAATAAGCTCTGCGATGGCAGTTATGGCGCACGGAAGCGTTGCACGACGCCTCCGTCGATGGATTTCAAGGGAGCAGGAACATGTGTGGAATAGTGGGCGCTGTGGCACAGCGTGATGTGGCCGGGATTCTTCTGGAAGGCCTGCGCAGGCTGGAATATCGCGGCTATGATTCCGCCGGAATGGCGTTGCTGGATGCCGCTACGGGAGCGATCGACTGCATCAAGGCCACTGGCAAGGTCGCCAAGCTGGAAGAGTCGATGGCAGTGCGGCCTTTCGAGGGCCGCGTCGGCATCGCGCACACGCGCTGGGCTACACACGGTGAGCCCAGCGAGCGCAATGCGCACCCGCATCTCTCTGCTGACGATTTCGCCCTGGTGCACAACGGCATCATTGAGAACTATCAGGCGCTGCGTCAGGAACTGACAGCGCAGGGCTACCTCTTCGTCTCCGAAACCGATACCGAAGCAGTGGTACACCTGATCCACCAGGCCTGTGTCGGTCACGGACTTTCTCTTCTGGACGCTGTGAAGCATGTTGTCCCGCGGCTGCACGGCGCCTATGGATTATGCGTGATCAGCCGACGTGAGCCCGATCGCATCGTCCTGGCACGCAGTGGCAGCCCCCTGGTCATAGGCGTTGGCATTGGCGAGAATTTCATCGCCTCTGACGCTCTCGCGCTGGGGCAGGTCACGGATCGCTTCATGTATCTGGAAGAGGGCGACATCGCCGAACTCACGCTCAAGGAAGTCAAGATCTGGAACGCAGGCAAGCGTGTCCAGCGAGAGATCACCCATATCACCAGCGAGATCGCGGAGGTCGAAAAAGGCGAGTACGGCCACTTCATGCTCAAGGAGATTCACGAGCAGGCGCAGGTCATCCGCAACACCTTGAACGGACGCATCAGCGATACTCATGTGCTGGAGGAGGCCTTCGGCGTCAAGGCACGCGCCATTTTCGACCAGGTGAAACAAGTGCAGATCGTCGCTTGTGGCACCAGTTATCACGCCGGCATGATCACCAAGTACTGGCTCGAAAACATAGCCAAGATTCCTGCTCAGATCGACATCGCAAGTGACTACCGCTATCGCCACATCATCGTGCAGCCTGGCACGCTCTTCGTAACGATTTCACAGTCCGGCGAGACGGCCGACACTCTGGCTGCTCTGCGCTTTGCCCGCGAGCTGGGCGGCTATGTGGGACACCTGGCCATCTGCAATGTGGCGACCAGTTCTCTGGTGCGTGAATCCGACTTCTGTCTGCTGACCAATGCGGGTCGCGAGATCGGTGTTGCCTCCACGAAGGCTTTCACGACACAACTGTGTGCTCTGCTGCTGCTGACTCTGGTACTGGCACGACGCACTGGCATGAGCGATGAGACCGAGCAGCAGTACGTGCGCGACCTCAACAGCCTGTCAGCTCTGGTGACGCGCACACTGCTGCTGGACAAGCAGGTCAAGACGGTCGCCAAGGCGCTGATGGACAAGCATCACGCGCTGTATCTGGGACGCGGCGTGCAGTATCCCGTCGCCAAGGAAGGGGCTCTGAAGCTGAAGGAGATTTCCTACATCCACGCCGAGGCCTATCCGGCCGGTGAACTCAAGCACGGTCCGCTGGCTCTGGTGGATGACAAGATGCCGGTGATTGCCGTGGCGCCGAACGACGAGCTGCTGGGCAAGCTCAAGGGCAATCTGGCGGAAGTGAGTGCCCGGGGCGGGAAGCTGTTCGTGTTTGCCGACGAGTCGGCCGGCTTCGAGAACGATCGCAGCTGCAAGGTGGTGAACGTGCCGAGTGTCCCCGAAATCCTCGCGCCCATCATCTACACCATTCCGCTGCAGCTGCTCTCTTATCACGTCGCGATTTACAAAGGCACAGATGTCGATCATCCGCGCAATCTCGCCAAATCGGTGACAGTGGAGTAGCGAGCGAACCTCAGGTGCGCAACATGCGCAGACTCTTGTTCATGCGCTTCAAGTGATCCTTGAGCATGGACTTGCGGAAGC
Source organism: Pseudomonadota bacterium (assembly GCA_041175045.1). GTDB lineage: Bacteria > Pseudomonadota > Gammaproteobacteria > Pseudomonadales > Pseudohongiellaceae > UBA5078. Next base: position 15,085 of record JBEDFR010000052.1, read on the forward strand.
GCGCCACGCCCATGGCGAGCACGTCGATCACCAGCAGATGCGCGATGCGCGAAGACACCGGTGTGAACTCGCGTTGATCGTCTTCTACGTTGACGTGAATGGCGATGCTGCACAGCTCACTTAGCGGCGTGTTCTGCGGCGTGAGGCCGATGACCGTGGCGCCGGCTTCCAGCGCGAGGTTGACGCTCTGGATCAGCGCCTTGGTGCGGCCGGACTGAGAAATCGCGACTACCACGTCCTTGTCGCTCAAGGAAATGGCTGACATCAACTGAATGTGCGGGTCGGTATAGGCAGCGGTGGACACTTGCAGACGGAAGAACTTGTGCTGGGCATCGGCGGCCACCGAGCCGGAAGCACCAAAGCCATAGAATTCCACGCGGCCGGCATGACTGAGTTTGTTGATCGCTTCTTCCAGTACGCCCGGGTCGAGTTGATCCCGCACTTTGAGCAGCGAGCCGATGGTGGAATCGAACACCTTGCTGCACAGGTCGGCTGCCGTGTCGTTGTCGTCCACGGAAAATTGCGAATAGCCACTGTTGGCGCCCAGGTGCTGTGCCAACTGGAGTTTGAAGGACTGGAAGCCGTCATACCCCAGCGCCCGACAGAAGCGCAGCACCGTCGGCTCGCTGACCTCGGCACTCGAGGCTACATCGACGATGCGCATATTGATCAGTATGGTGCTGTTCTCGAGGATGAAGTCGGCGACCTTGCGTTCAGACTTGCGCAGAGTGTCGCGGTGTTCCCGAATCTTGTTGATCGGGTTGTGGGCTTCCACGCGGTGTGATCCTGATTCGCTCATGGCTGCAATATAGCAGGAAATACAAACATTTAACTACCGTACACCGAGGCTTTCCATGAGCGCTGCATGGCAGATGCAGTTCTGCACCGGCATGGCGCAGATTGATTCTGAACTCTGGGATGCCCTTGCTGCGGGGGCCAGTCCCTTCCTGAGCCACGCCTATCTGAGCGCGCTGGAAGACACCGGTTGTGCCAGCGTCGACACCGGCTGGGCGCCGCAGCATCTGCTGGTGCTGCAACAGGGCCGCCCGGTGGCGGCCATGCCGCTTTACCTCAAACGCCATTCCTGGGGCGAATATGTGTTCGACTGGTCCTGGGCCGATGCCTATCGCCAGTACGGCATGGCCTACTACCCGAAACTGGTGACATCCGTCCCCTTCACGCCCAGCAGCGGGCCGCGGCTGCTGATGGCCCCCGACGTCGATCGCGCCGCGCTGACCACGGCCAGCGCCGACGCCGTGAAAGCGCGGGCGAAAACCCTGGGTGCCAGCAGCTGGCATGTGCTGTTTCCCACGCAGCAGGAACACGCCCTGCTTGCTGACGCCGGGCTGCGGCCACGCATCGGTTGTCAGTATCACTGGTACAACCGCGGCTATGAGTGCTTCGAGGATTTCCTGGCCACGTTCAATTCGCGCAAGCGCAAGAATCTGCGCAAGGAGCGCGAGGCCGTGCGCGGCGCCGGCATCCACTTCCGGCATCTCACCGGCCACGCCATTACCCCCGCGCTGTGGCAGACCTTTTATGGTTTCTATCAGAGCACCTACGAAGTGCGCGGCCAGCAGGGCTATCTGACGCCGGCCTTCTTCGAGCAGCTGGGCCGCACCATGCCGGACAATCTGCTGCTGGTGCTGGCGCTGCACGAGGACACGCCCATCGCCGCCGCGCTGAGCCTGCGTGACGACACCACGCTGTACGGCCGCTACTGGGGCAGCCGTTCGGACTACCAGTTCCTGCATTTCGAGACCTGCTATTACCAGGGCATCGACTACTGCATCACGCAGGGGCTGCAGCGCTTCGACTCCGGCGCCCAGGGCGAACACAAGATCCAGCGCGGTTTTGAACCGATCATCACGTATTCGAATCACTGGATTGCCGATCCGCGCTTCGCCGCGGCGATTGGCGATTTTCTGGTACGCGAGGCGGAGCATATCCGGCAGTACCGCAATGACGCGGCGCAGGGGCTGCCATTCAGGCTGGATCTGCCCACTGCGACAACCTAGTCGCGAGTCTCGCCAGAACGTCCTTCCGTCCTGTCGTCGTGCCGCCCGTTTCACTCCGGCAAGCCCCTCGCGTTAGACTGGCGCCCGACTCACTGCCCCAGCACACTCGGGAGACACCGCCTTGAAAACCACAAGAACAACTGGCTCCACTCTGTCAGCATGGCTCTTTGCCGCCAGCCTTCTCAGTCTCAGCCTCTGCGCCAGCGCGCAGTACGGTGTCGATGATGGCCAGTGGCCCACCTACGGGGGTGACGCCGGCTCCACCAAATACACCAGCCTCGACCAGATCACAGCCCAGAACTTCGAGCGCCTCGCCATCGCCTGGCGCTGGCAGTCGCTGGACGGCGCGCTGGACCTCGGCAACGTCGGCCAGGACGTCTCGTTCGGGCGCATGCAGGGCACGCCCCTGATGGTGGATGGCGTGCTGTACATGATCACCTCGCTGAACCAGGTGGCGGCCATCGATGCGCTGACGGGCACCACGCTGTGGAGCTTCAACCCGCAGATCTATCTGAGCGGTGCGCCCGTGGGTGCGCTCGGCTTCCATCAGCGCGGGGTGGCGTACTGGTCTGATGGCCAGGAAAGGCGCGTGCTGGTCGCCACCCAGGATGGCTATGTGTTCTCGCTGAACGCCGAGGATGGCGCCGTCGACACGGCCTTCGGCAATGGCCGGGTGGACCTGACCGACGGCATCCCCCGTGCGGTACGCGGCGAGCTGGACTGGCAGGGCGCCCCACCGCTGGGCGCGGTGTCGCCGCCCATCGTGGTGGGCGACATTCTGGTGGTCTCGCAGATCACTTCCAACCGGCCGCGTTTCAAGGAGCGGCCCCCGCTGTGGATTCGCGGCTACGACATCCGCACCGGGGCGGTGGCCTGGACCTTCCACACCATTCCTCTGGAGGGCGAGTTCGGCAACGAGACCTGGGAAGACGACTCCTGGCGCACGGCGGGCAACACGGGCGTGTGGTCCATGATGAGCGCCGATCTGGAGCTGGGCTATGTCTATCTGCCGATGGAAGCGGCCACGGACGATTTCTATGGCGGGCATCGGCCCGGCGACAATCTCTTCAGCGAGAGCATCGTGGCGCTGGATGCGCGCACCGGCGAGCGCGTGTGGCACTTCCAGACGGTGCATCACGGGGTGTGGGACTTCGACAATCCGGCCGCGCCCAATCTGCTCGACATCACCGTGGACGGGCGCGTCATCAAGGCCGTGGCGCAGGTGACCAAGCAGGGCTTCACCTATGTGCTGGACCGGGTGACCGGCGAGCCGGTGTGGCCCATCCCGGAAATGCCGGTGCCGCAGGACGGCGCCCTGCCGGGCGAGCGCCTGTCGCCCACTCAGCCCATCCCCAGCAAGCCGCCGGCCTTTGCGCGGCAGGGCATGGCACTGGATTTTCTGATCGACTTCACCCCGGAGCTGCGCGCCGAGGCCGAGGCGATTCTGAGCGAATACACCTGGGGGCCGCTGTTCACCCCGCCCACCGAGACCATCCAGGGCGGCAATCGCGGCACCCTGATGCTGCCGGGTGCCGGCGGTGGCGCCAACTGGCACGGGGCAGGGGTGGACCCGGTCAACAACATTCTGTTCGTCCCCTCCACCGACAGCCCGAACGCGCCGCTGATCACCACGCTGGACCCGAGCGAATCCAACTTCAACTACGTGCGCCTGTCCAACCAGTCCGTGCGCGGCCCGCGCGGAC
>JBEDFR010000053.1:0-3241 GCA_041175045.1 Pseudomonadota bacterium
CACTGACCCCCTGACCCACCCCCATTGCCCGCTCACGTCCTCGCGGACCGCACGGCAGTGGCACGGAGACCCTGCATGAGCCTGGAACTTGCGACTGAATCGACCAGCATCCCGACGAGCCCTGTGAGCGCCGCAGCCGCCGAGGACGCCGCCCAAACGCCGCGTCTGCGGCAGGCCGTGGCCGTGCTGCAGCGCCTGGCCCAGGCCGTGCGCCAGCAGGTGATCGGGCGCGATGACGTGATCGAGCTGGCCATCATCGCCCTGGTCGCCGACGGCCATGTGCTGCTGGAAGACTTCCCGGGCTCGGGCAAGACCACCCTGGCCAAGGCGCTGGGCGAGGCCATCGTGCCCTCGGCAGAAGATCTGGCCGAAGGCGTGAATGCCACCATCGCCGCGTTCCGTCGCATCCAGTTCACGCCAGACCTGCTGCCCTCGGACGTCACGGGCGGTGCCGTCTTCGACACCCACAGCAACAGCTTCCACTTCCGCCACGGCCCGATCTTTGCGCACGTGGTGCTGGCCGACGAGATCAACCGCACCTCGCCCAAGGTGCAGTCCGCGATGCTGGAGGCCATGGGCGAGAAGCAGGTCACCGTGGACAACACGACCTATGCCCTGGACAAGCTGTTCTTCGTCATTGCCACCCAGAATCCGCTGGATCTCGTGGGCACCTATCCGCTGCCCACGCCGCAGCTGGACCGTTTCCTGTTCAAGATCACCATGCAGCACATCGACCGCGCCAGCGAACTCGACGTGCTGGAGACCTGGAAGAGCCGCCGCGACACCGGCAATGCCGCCAAGCTGCAGGTCAGCCGCAGCGAGGTGCTGGCGGCGCGTGCGGCCATCGACGAAGAGGTGGTGATCGCCCGCGCCATCAAGACGGCACTGGTGGACATCTCGCGCAATCTGCGCGAGGACGAGCGCGTGCTGCAGGGCAATTCCACCCGCAGCATGGTGCTGCTGCTGCCGGCCCTGCAGGTACTCGCTGCCCTGCGCGGCCGCAGTTTCGTCAGCGCCGAGGACCTCGAGACCCTGCTGCCCCGGGTGCTCGGGCACCGTGTGGAACTGGCTCCCGGCGTGGCGGACCTGGGCAAGGTGCTGCGCGACTGCATGCGCGAGCCCATGGAAGCCCTCGCTCGCGCCACCCTGCGCGCGGAGCCCTGATGCGCAGCGGCCGACGCCCCCCGTTGGCGCCTGCCTGCAGGCGACCCCGCCAGTCTCTTGGGGAGCCAGCCTGCAAGCGAATGCTGCGAACTCCCGTGGCCGGCGCTCTGCTCGCCGCCACGCTCAGCTTTGTCGCCACGCCTGCCGTCGCGCAGGATGACTTCGCCGGCATCGACCTGCCCGGCGCTGCCACCGTGTGCTTCGGCATGCTCGGCATCACCGAGGAGCGCGCGCTGGCGATCTGCGACGCCCTGGCTCTGCGCGAAAACGTGCGGGCACGCGAGCTGGCCCAGCGCTGGATTGCCGAACAGCCCGGTTCGGCCGCCGCCCAGTTCGCGCTGGCCGAAGTGCTGGTGCGAGTGGAAGGCAATCTGGCGCGGGCCCTGTTCCACCTCAACCGCGCCGAGGAGCTGACCAACTACAGCTCCCTGGGCCGCGCGGTGGCGTCCGGAGCACCGGAATGGCATTACCTGACGCTGTCGCAGCTGTCCTATGTGCACCAGCTCATGGGCAATCAGCAGGCCTCGCTGGACTATCTGGACAAGATCGAAGCCGTCTACGGGCAGGAGGTGGAGTCCTTCCGAGGCTGGCCTCTGATCAAGATGCAGAAGTGGGACGAGGCCCGCGCCAGCGCCGAGAGTGTGCTGGCCAGCAGCAACGATCCGCGCGAGCGCAGCCGCGCCTGGAACACGCTCTGCGCCGTGGAACTGTCGGCGCTGCGCCCGACCGAGTCACTGCAGGCCTGCGACCGCTCGATCAGCGAGGATGAAGCCCTGGCGGGCGAGGACAGCAGCGACTCCGACACGGTCTCCCTGATGAATGCCTCGGAGGTCTCGCTCAGCATGCTGCGCATGGAGGATGCCGAGGACTACCTGACCCGCGCCGCCCGCGTGCTGGACCCGGAAAGTGTGGGCGACCCGTGGATCTATCTGCTGTTTCTGTACATGAACCAGAGTCGCTTCGACGAGGCGCGCACGGCCCTGGACAACATGCTGGTGTGGCGCGACCAGCAGGAGCCCATCGTGGGGGTGATGAACCGCGCCGAGCACTTCCTGGTCAGCGCCATGTTCCTGACCCTGGCGGGCTATCCCGCCGATGCCGCCACCCTCAGTGCCACCGCCCTGAACCAGCCGGATCGCACCGGCTCCTACAGTGCCGACGAGGCGCAGAAGGATTCCATCGCCGCGCTGATGAACGCCATCGCCAACCAGACGGCCTACGAACAGGCCCTGGAGAACGCCGCCACGCTGGACGTCGCCGACGCGCTGCAGGCTCGCCTGCAGGCGCAGAGCTTTCGCTTCAAGGCCTGGCGCTCCAGCCGGCATGCCGCCGCGCTGTTCGCCGATACCCAGGTACTGCTCAACCGACTGCGCCCCTATGCGCCGCTGGATGTGCACATCCCGGAATGGATCGAGCCGGAACTGGTGGCCATCATGGGCGAAGGCGTCATCGCCGGGCTGCTGGAGCAAGCCCTGGCCGCCGGCGCTTTCAGCCTGAACGAGGGCTACTACCACGCCTATCACGCCGAGATTGCCGCCCTGCGTGGTCAGCACGAACAGACTCTGGCCCATGCAGCGCGAGCGCTGGGGCGATTGCCCGCCCAGGAGAGCCTGCTGCGGGCACGCCTGTCGGCCCGCATTGCCGAAGCGGCCTGGCAACAGGGCGACTACGAGGTGGCCCGCAGCAATTATGAACTGGTGCTGCAGAACGATCCGAGCCTGCTGCGCCGTCTGGGGCTTTCGCTGCCGGTGCGTATCCGGGGCGTCGACGACCCCTTCGTGCACCAGGTGATCGACTATCTGGAGGCTTCGCCCCGCTTCCACGCGCACCCGGACGGCCTGTCCCTGGAAGTCTTTCCGCAGAACGATCTCACCGTCTGCCTGAGCACCCTGGGCGGGAGTCCGCTGTCCTGCGTGCAGATGGGCGCCATCGACGAGACTCTGACCCTGACCCCGGCACAGCAGCTGGTGCAGGAGTTCCATGCCCAGACCTTCGGCCTGGGCTATGACATCAGCCAGGCCCAGCGCATGCGGCTGATGGGTTCCAGCGTGATTCTCAGCTCCCAGGGCAATACGGC
>JBEDFR010000054.1:0-3137 GCA_041175045.1 Pseudomonadota bacterium
GGCAGCTCGCGCTGCAGCGTACGCTTGTCTTCCAGCAGCGGGTCGGCCTGCAGCTTCACCAGTGTCTTGCGCCACTGCTCCAGATTGCTCTGGCTGCCCCTGAGCCGGGTGAAGCAGGCGAAGTGGTTGTTGCTCTTGAGTGGCAGATGGTGGGCCTCGTCGAAGATGTAGATCGTGTCCTGGGGCGCCGGCAGGATCACTCCGCCGCCCAACGCCAGATCGGCCAGCACCAGGTCGTGATTGGCCACCACGCAGTCCGCCTTCTGCACTTCATCCCGGGCACGGTAGAAACAGCAGTTGCTGAAATTGGAACACTTCTGGCCGATGCACTGGCCGTTGTCGACGGTGACAGGCATCCAGTCCTGATCCGAGAGCAATTCCTCCCAGTCATCGCGATCACCCTGCCACTCCCCCGCATTGATCTTGCGGAACATGCGCTCATAGAGCGCCAGGGTGTGGGCATTGGGGGGCGTCAGCACTTCGCCATAGAGGTCGGCCATAGCATCGAGGCTGGCATTGCCCTGCAGCAGCAGGTCGAGGCGCGACAGGCACAGATAGCGACCACGCCCCTTGGCCAGGGTGAAAGAGAATGCCAGCTCACTGTGCTGCAGGATGTCGGGCAGATCCTTCAGCGTGACCTGCTCCTGCAGGGCCACCGTGGCTGTGGCCAGCACCACCTTTTTCTTGAAATGCCTGGCCACCGGCAGCGTGCCCAGCACATAGGCGAGCGTCTTGCCGGTGCCGGTGCCGGCCTCGATGACGCAGATCGGCCCGCTGTCTTCCGGGGCATCCACCTTTGCCCCGTCGCCGTCTTCTGCCTGCTGCACCGCACCGATGCCAGCCAGCGCGCGGGCAATCTCGGCGATCATCAGGCGCTGACCATAGCGCGGCCGCAGCCCCTTGCTTTCCAGCAATTGCCGATAGGCGCTCTGTATGGCGTTCTTGACTTCGTCCGGGAGCATGATTGACGAGGGCGCGTGACGGAATGGATGGGCTTCGCGAGGCCTTGCCGCGGGTGGCTGCGAAGTGAGTATAGCACCGTGCGAGCACCACGCTGGAGCCCGCAGATATCGGGCCGGCGCGGCTATCGGCGCCGAAAAAACTTCTGCTAGAATGGCCGCACTTCGAAACCCCGGCACTGCTCGCCGCGCCTCCCGCGACGCGCCACACCGGCACTGGAGACATCCACGTTCCACGGCCACCGCCACTCACGCGGCACCTGCGCGCCCACCTCGGCATCGCATAGCGGTAGCTCTGCAGTTGCCCGCCATGAACCCTCAAGAGACAAACACGACAATGATTTTTCAGACGTTTTTACAGAGCAAGAAGTGGCAGGACAAAGACCCCTCCGTACGCCTGAAAGCCATTGCCGATCTGCACCATTCGGGTGACTCCGAATCAGCCGATGCCGCTGAAGCTGCTGGCATCCTGGCGCAGATGGCACGCAAGGACCCGGACCGCGTCGTGCGTCTGGCGACGATTGCCCATGTGGTGTCTCTGGATGATCTCGACGCCCTGCGCAGCGACGCCGACGAGGAGATCCAGCACGCCGCCCTGGTGCAGCATTGTCGCGTCCTCTCCGGTGCCGCACACAGCCCGCTGGATGCGGCCACCCGCATCGAGCTGATGCGCCGGATCACGGAAAAACCCCTTCTGCTGGCTATTTTGCACGACTGTGGCTGCGACGAAACCGGCCTGGCCACGCTCGGACATCTGCTGCAGGAATTCACCCTGGACGACAAGGGTCTGCTCGACATCGCCGCGCACTCCAACAATCACACCGTCCGCCTGGCAGCGGCGCGTCATCTGCAGGGCCTCGACGTACTGGAGCAACTGGCCGAACTGGTGAAGCACAAGGACAAGGCCGTGCTGAAGCATTGCAAGGAGCACCTGCAGGCCGCCCACGACGCCCGCGCGAAGCAGGCCGCCGACGAAGCGCAGGCGCTGAGCCTGTGCGAGGCCGTGGAAACACTGGCCGGCAAGGTGATTGGCGCCCTCAGCCAGGCCCAGTTCGATTACAAGCTGTCGCAGTGGCAGGAGGTGGCGCATGCCGCCGACGCTGCCTTGCAGGCGCGCTTCGAGGCGGCCTGCGCCAGCCTGCGCGAGCGCATCGACGCCTACGCCGCCCAGCGCCAGCAGGATGCCCTGGCCGCGCGCAGCGATGCCGATCTGAGTGCCGCCTGTGACGCTGCCGATGCGGCCGTTGCCAGCCTCAGCGCCCCCGTGAATGCCGAGCAGATCGGCGCACTGGAACATCATCAGCACGCCCTGCAGGCCCTGCTGGCACAGGGCAACGCCCCGGCGGACGCTGACCTGCAGGCCCGCGCCGAGGCGCTGGTCAGCACTGTCGGGCGCAGCGTGCAGGCCTTCCATGCTCTGGAAGCCAAGCAGGCCGACCTCGACGCGCTCAAGACCGAACTCGATGCTCTCACGGCCAAGCGCACGGCCCTGCTGGCCGGCGTGCGCAAGCGTCTGGACAAGCTGTTTCAGAAGGATGCCTGGCCCGCGACCCTGCCGGTGAGCGAGCTCTACACCCAGTGCCTCGCCCTGGAGACGCAGGCGCAGAAACTTCTCGAGCGCAATGCGGCCTATCTGGCCAGGCTGCATCAGGACTCCATCGCGCACATCGCCGCCATGGAACAGCATATCGAGCAGGGCCAGGTGAATGACGCCCAGCGCATGTGGGACAAAGTGCAGGGTGCCATCAAGAACGCTGACGACACCCTGCGCCGTCAGCTGCAGGACATGCTGACGCCCTACAAGCCCCGCATCACCGAGCTGATCGACTGGAAGAACTTTGCCGCCACGCAGAAGAAGCACGAACTGATCGCCCAGATGCAGGCGCTGACGGTAGACGGCCTGCACGCCGCCGAGAAAGCGAAGAAAATCAAAGTATTGCAGGACGAATGGAAAGCTTTGCATCACACCATCCAGAACGATCCGCTGTGGACACAGTTCAACGAGCTGTCGCACAAGGCCTTCGAGCCCTGCAAGGAATACTTCAAGGAGCGCAAGGCCAAGCTGCACAGCAATCTCGAAGAGCGCAACAGGATCTGCGCCCAGTTCGAGGAACTGCTGCCCACCCTGACGCCCGAGACGCTCAACATCGCCGCCCTGAACAAGCTGGAAAGCAAGGC
>JBEDFR010000055.1:0-2924 GCA_041175045.1 Pseudomonadota bacterium
CTCCGGTGCTGCAGCGTTTGCGGGCCGCCGGCCTGCAACTGGAGGGCCCGCTGCCGGCTGACACCCTGTTCACGCCTTCGCAGCTCCGGCAGGCCGATGCCGTGTTGGCCATGTACCACGATCAGGGACTGCCAGTGCTGAAATTCCAGGGATTCGGCAACGCCGTGAACCACACGCTGGGGCTGCCCTTCGTGCGTACATCGGTGGACCACGGCACGGCACTCAGCCTTGCGGGCAGCGGGCGGGCCGATTGCGGCAGCCTGTCGGCCGCTCTGGCCGCGGCCCAGGCACTGGTGCAGCAGCGCGCTGGATCGGCGGCATGAGCCGGGACCGCTGGTCGCCAGAATTGCCTCGCGCAGGGTTGGCACAACCGCTCCACCATCGAGCGCGCAAGCGCTTTGGGCAGAACTTTCTGCACGACCAGCAGGTGGTCGATCGCATCGTGCAGGCCATACGCCCGACACCCGGGCATAGGGTCATCGAGATCGGGCCGGGCCAGGGGGCGCTCACTGCTCCACTGCTGGCGGCCTGCGGCGCGCTGACCGCAATCGAGATCGATCGCGACCTTGCCGGGCACCTGCGCCAACGCCATACCGGTGACGCGGCGTTCACCCTTGTAGAGGGTGATGTACTGGACCAGGATTTTGCCGCTCTGGCGCCCGGCCCGGGCGGTTTGCGAATTGTCGGCAACTTGCCTTACAACATCTCTACGCCACTGCTGTTCCATCTGCTGAAGTACCGCGCCCTCATCCATGACATGGTGTTCATGCTGCAACTGGAGGTAGTGGAACGGCTGGCTGCCCTACCGGACAGCGAGGCCTACGGCAGGCTGTCGGTCATGATGCAGTACCACTGTGCTGTCGAACCACTCTTCAAGGTGCCGCCCGGTGCCTTCACGCCGGTACCCAAAGTGGAGTCGGCGGTCGTGCGGCTCACCCCGCATCGACCCTCGCCGTATCCGGCAGTCGACGAGCAGTCGTTTGGCAGGCTAGTGAAGGCCGCTTTCAGCCAGCGGCGCAAGACGCTACGCAACACGCTGAAGCCACTTTTTTCGTCAACGCAGCTTGCCGAGCTACCCGTGGACCTGCAGCGGCGGGCGGAAACTCTGGGCGTACCTGACTATGTTAGACTCGCGCGCATCCTCGAACAGTGCGGTCAGGCACAGTGAACACCGAGCAGATCCACGACAGCGGCATCGAAATTCGCGTTTCTACCCAATACCTGCGTCACCAGTCGGACCCCACACGGCCGGCCTTCGCATTCGCCTACACCATCACCATTACCAATCATCGCGGGGCGCCCGTACAACTGCTGAGCCGCCACTGGATCATCACTGACCAGAACAACAAGGTTGAAGAGGTGAAGGGCAAGGGCGTGGTAGGGCAGCAACCGACCATCGAGCCCGGCGAAAGCTATCAGTATTCCAGCGGCGCCGTGCTGCAGACGGAAATTGGTGACATGCATGGGACCTACACCATGCAGGATGAAGACGGCAGCCTGTTCGAGGCAGCCATTCCCCTGTTCGTGCTTGCCGTTCCCCACATGCTGCACTGAGGGGTGCCTGGCGCATGGCCACCTACGTCGTCGGTGACATCCAGGGCTGCTATCAACCGCTTCGCCGCCTGCTGGAGGAAGTCGGTTTCCAACGCGGCCGCGATACGCTTTGGAGCGTGGGCGACCTCGTCAACCGCGGACCCGATTCGCTGGACACACTGCGTTTCCTCGAGGGCCTTGGATCGGCCTTCACTGGCGTGCTCGGCAACCACGACCTGCACTTCCTGGCCCTGCAGGCCAAGGCGAGACCCGAGGGCCGCAACCGCAGCCTGCGCCCTCTTCTGGAAGCGCCCGACTGCCCGCGACTGGCAGCGTGGGTGCGCGCCCTGCCACTGGCACAGCGCCAGTCGCTGACCACTGCTGCCGGACCACGTCATATTCTGCTCGTTCATGCCGGGCTGGCACCGGGCTGGACACCCACGCTGGCGCTGCAACTGGCCGAGGAAGTCAGCAGCGAACTGCGCGGCAGCAGGCCGCTCACGCTGTTGGAAGGCATGTACGGCGACGAACCGCGCCGCTGGCAGTCCTCGCTCAGCGGTGTCGAGCGCTGGCGTGTCATTACCAATGTGCTCACGCGAATCCGCTTCTGCACGGCAGAGGGTGAGCTCGATCTCGACACCAAGAGCGACGCCGACTCGGCGCCACCCGGATACCGACCCTGGTTCGATTTCCAGCAGCCGGCAGCAGACGAACTACTGCTGTTCGGGCACTGGGCCACACTGGATGGCCGCACGGGGCGTAGCGACATCGTGGGGCTGGATACCGGCTGCGTGTGGGGCCGCTGCCTCACCCTCCTGCAGCTGGAAACTCTGGAGAAAATATCGGTGAGCTGCCATGCGTGATGGGAGCCCGTCATGAAGGTCTATCGCGTCGGGGGCGCCGTTCGCGATGCCCTGCTGGGACTGCCGGTGATGGACACGGACTGGGTGGTGGTCGGCGCCCGTGTCACCGACATGCTCGAGGCGGGATTCCAGCAGGTTGGGCGGGATTTTCCGGTTTTCCTGCACCCCCGCAGCAAGGAGGAGTACGCCCTTGCCCGTACGGAACGCAAGAGTGGCAAAGGCTACTCTGGCTTCGTGGTGAACGCCGATCCCGGCGTCACGCTGGAGGAGGACCTGCTGCGCCGTGATCTCACCATCAATGCCATCGCCCAGGATGCCGAGGGTCGCTATGTCGATCCCTGCGGTGGCCGGGCCGACCTTGCGGCACGCATACTCCGCCACGTGTCGTCCGCCTTTACCGAGGATCCGCTGCGCGTGCTGCGCGTCGCGCGCTTTGCGGCGCGCTTTGCACCCCTCGGATTCACGATCGCCCAGGAAACGCTCGAGCTGATGAGACAGCTAAGTGCAGGCGACGAACTCCTGCACCTC
>JBEDFR010000056.1:0-3260 GCA_041175045.1 Pseudomonadota bacterium
GCAGGGCGTGGACAACGTGACCATCACCGCTGCCGGCGATGTGCTGGTGGCCGAGGATGGCGGCGACATGCAGATCGTGCTGCTCGGGCCCGACGGCCTGGTGCTGCCGGTGGTGCAGGTAGTCGGCCAGGACAAGTCCGAGATCTGCGGCCCGGCCTTCGACCCCTCGTTCCAGCGTCTGTACTTCTCCTCGCAGACCGGCCCGGATGACACGCCCGAGGGCGGCATCATCTACGAAATCAGTTTCCAACACACATAAGAAAACCTCCCACAAGCAAAAAGGTAAGCCTATGAACCATTTCAGAAATCTGCTGCTGGGCGCGACCGTGCTCGGCGTGAGTGCCGGCGCCCAGGCGCAGTCAGGCGGCGAAGAAATCAACGAGATCACCGTGAGCGTGCGCCGCCCCATGGCGGAGAGTGTGGCGGCTGCGCTGGAAGTGCAGCGCAACTCCGACTCGCTGGTGAGCGTGCTGTCGGCCGATGCCATCGGCAACCTGCCCGACCAGAACATCGCCTTCGCCGTCGGCCGTCTGCCCGGCGTGGGCATCGAGCGCGACCAGGGTCAGGCCCGTTACGTGAATCTGCGCGCCGCGCCGAATTACTGGACCACCCTGTCCTTCGATGGTCTGAGCATCGTCAGCCCGGAAGGCCGTGCCTCGCGCTTCGACAACATCCCCTCGGCGATCGCGAAGCAGATCATCGTGCAGAAGGCCATCGTGCCCTCCATGGCGGGCAATACCGTGGCCGGCAATGTCGACATCGTTACCCGCACCGGCTTTGACAACCCCGGCCAGAAGATCACCGGCAAGGTCGGTGCCGGCCGTGTGGATCTGGGCGGCGGCGACGAGCTGGACACCGCGCTGACCTACTCCAACGTGCTGCTGGACGGCCGTCTGGGCGTGCTGGCCCAGGGCTCCTACTACGAGCGCGAGATGGCCACCGACAATTGGGAGACCGATCCCTACCTGAGCAACACCACGGCCCCCACCAAGCGCTTCGCCCGCGAGCACGAGAACAAGCATTACCGGCTGACACGCGAGAACTACTCGGCGTCGCTGCGCCTCGACTACCGTCCGGATGACAACAACACCGTGTTCGCCAGTTCGATCTACACGATGTTCCATGACGATGAACTGCGCGACAACTTCATCGTGCGTCTGGATCAGGGTACCGATGCTGCCGGCGCCGGCTACACCAGCGCGGGCTACATCACTGCCAATAATCCGGTGACAGGCACTGTCTACGGGGCGCGCATCAATGCCCGCATCGACTACCGCGACGTGGAAGAATGGGCGTTCACGAATACCATCGGAGGTGAGCATGCGCTGGATGCATGGAATGTCTCCTGGCGCCTCAATCGCACCGAGACGGACGACGGCCGCAACACGCCGGTGACTGCGGCGTTCCAGAGTCCGTCCAGCTTCGCGCTGCGCCCGACCATCGACTACGACTTCCGCGATGGCGACGAGAACACCATCCGCTTCTTCACCACCACGGGCGCTACCGCTGCTCGCGGCAAGGGGCCTGCGGTCACCAATATCGAAGATTTCCAGTTTCCCCTGCAGAGCATCGGTCAGCTGGAAGGCGGCGACAGCACGCTCGCCGACACCCTGAAGCTCGATCTGGATTACGACATGGAACTGATGGGTCGGCCCACCGTGCTGGAACTGGGCACGCTGTACACCGAGCGCACCAAAGAATCCGACGAGACGCTGTATCAGCGCAATTTCAGCGGCACCGGCATCCCGACCTGGGCCACGTTTGCCAGCGATCAGCGCTATCTGGGTGGCCAGGACCTGAACTACCGTTTCCGCTATACCAACGAGTCCTTCACCACCAATTACATGAACGAGCAGATCCGCAGCGGGGCAGCCACGCTGCAGGATACGCGCGGCAATTACTGGAAAGTCACGGAAGAGATCACGGCGCTGTACGCCATGGCCACCACTGACTTCGACTGGGGCAATGTGGTGTACGGGGCCCGCGTGGAGCAGATCGACAACACCGGCGAGGCCTACGTCAACTTCCCCGCCGTTGGCGCGACTCCCGCGCAGATGCGTCTGGTCAAGGTGAGCCGCGGCGACACCATGGTGTATCCGAGCGCCCACCTGAACTGGAACCTCAACGAGACGCTGAAGGCGCGTTTCGGCGTGACCACCTCCGCGTCACGCCCGGACTTCGATGATCTGCGTCCGAACTTCAGCATCAACGACGCCAACCAGACCATCTCTGGCGGCAACCCCGATGCGAAGCCGGAACAACAGACCGGTCTCGACGCCTACCTGGAGTGGTACCTGCCCTCCGGTGACTTCTTCTCTGCCGGCGTGTTCTACAAGAGCCTGCGGGATGTGCTGGTCAATCAGTCCAATGTGTTCGGACTGGACACCCTGGACGTGGCAGGCATCGACCGCTCCGGCTACATGCAGACTGCCATCGGCAACGCCGGCGAGGGCCATCTGCAGGGCGTCGAGTTTGCCTACGTGGCCTCGGCCGAGCGCCTGGCGCGCAGCCTGGGCATGCCCGAGTGGATGGAAGGCTTCGGTGTGAACCTGTCGGCTACTTTCTCCGAGTCTGAAGTGGATCTGGCCGCGCTCAACGGAGTTCCCAGCCGCAGCATCAATCTGCCGGGCACCTCGGACGAGGTCTACAACGTGCAGGCCACCTACGAGAAGTACGGCGTGAGTGTGCGACTGGCCTATCAGTACCGCACGCCCTGGGGCCAGTCCATCGGCGACTACCGTGTGGTGAACGGCATGATGATTCCAAGTGCCAACGGCGACATCTTCTGGGATGCCGATGACGAGCTGGACCTCTCCGTGCGTTATCAGGTGAACGATGCCCTGGAAGTATTCTTCGATGCCGTCAACCTGACAGACACCGAAGCGCGCCGCTACGGTGACGACACCCACTTCCCTATCGAGGTGGAACGCTTCGGCCCGCGCTACATCGGCGGCCTGCGCTTCAACTTCTAAGCACTGATCCAGGCGGGACATGCCGGCCGTAACTCCGGCATGTCCTCGTCTACCTCCCGCAAAGGCTTCAAGCACTCCCTCCCCACCAAACCCTGTGCCCGTTGTGGCCGGCTCATGAGCTGGCGCAAGGCCTGGGCGAAGACGTGGAGCGAGGTGCGCTATTGTTGCGAGCGCTGCCGCCGCAGCCGCGCGTCTTCTGCAGCTGCGGGCGCCGACACCGTCACCACCGGGGCAGGACGCCCATGAAGCCGCTGCGCCATCTGGTGCTGATCCTCGGCGATCAGCTCG
>JBEDFR010000057.1:0-7369 GCA_041175045.1 Pseudomonadota bacterium
CCGGATCACCGAGGCTGGCACGCCTGCCAGCTGCGCCACCTGCAGGCCGTAGCTCTGATTGGCCGGTCCGGGCTTTACGGCGTGCAGGAACACGATGCCGTCCTGATGCTCGGCGGCGTCCAGATGCACGTTGTGAATCTCGGGGTACTGTTCAGGCAGGGCCGTCAGCTCGAAGTAATGCGTGGCGAACAGGGTGCGTGCCTGCAGCTTTTCGGCAATATGCACGGCGCTGGCCCAGGCGAGAGACAGCCCGTCGAAGGTGCTGGTGCCGCGGCCCACTTCGTCCATCAGCACCAGGCTGTCGCGCGTAGCATTGTGCAGGATGTTGGCGGTCTCGCTCATTTCCACCATGAAGGTGGAGCGACCGCCAGCCAGATCGTCCGAGGAGCCGATGCGGGTGAAGATGCGGTCCACCGGCCCGATGCAGGCGCGGCGCGCCGGTACGAAGCTGCCGGTGTAGGCCAGCAGCACGATCAGGGCATTCTGGCGCATGTAGGTGGACTTGCCGCCCATGTTCGGGCCGGTAATGAGCAGCATGTGCCGCTGCGCGTCGAACAGCAGGTCGTTGGGCACGAACAGGCTCTGCGACACTTGCTCCACCACCGGGTGGCGGCCTTGCTCGATGAAGATGCCAGGCTCGGCGCGCAGGTCGGGCTGGCAATAGTCCAGCGCCCTGGCACGCTCGGCGAAAGTGTTCAGCACATCCAGCTCTGCCAGTGCCGCCGCTGTCTGCAGCAGGGTGCCCAGATCCTCTGCCACCGTTTCCAGCAGTTCTTCGTAAAGCGCCTTCTCGCGGGCCAGCGCCTTGCTCGAGGCGCTGAGCACCTTGTCCTCGAACACCGTGAGTTCGGGCGTGATGAAGCGCTCGGCGTTCTTGAGGGTCTGGCGGCGCTGGTAGTCCGCCGGCATGGCGTTGGCCTGCGCCTTGCTGACTTCAATGAAATAGCCGTGCACGCGGTTGTAACCCACCTTCAGCGTGCTCAGGCCGGTACGCTGTTTCTCGCGTCCCTCCAGGTCGACCAGGAATTGCCCTGCGTTGCTGCTCAGATTGCGCAGCTCGTCCAGTTCCGCGTCAAACCCCGGGGCGATCACGCCACCGTCGCGGATCACAGCGGGCGGGGCCTGCTCGATGGCGCGCGCGAGCAGAACTGCCAGATCCGGGTAGTCGCCGATCAGCCCCTGCAGCGCCGCCAGACGCGGCGAGTCGCTGGCGCTCAGAATGTTGTGCAGCGCGGCATGCAGCGCGGGCAGGCCGAGCAGGGCATCACGCAAGCGGGCCAGATCGCGCGGGCGCGCTGAACGCAGGCCGACGCGCGAGAGGATGCGCTCGATGTCGCCGATTTGATGCAGCAGCGGATGCAAGGTCTCGAAGCGGTAGTGCTCGATCAGCGTAGCCACGCTCTGCTGACGCGCGCGCAGCACCCGCAGATCCCGCAGTGGGCGTTGCAGCCAGCGATTGAGCAGGCGCCCGCCCATGGGCGTCGCCGTGCGGTCCAGCACCCAGAGCAGGGTGTGGTCGGTGCCACCGGCTAGGTTGCGATCCAGCTCCAGATTGCGGCGGCTGGCGGCGTCGAGGATCAGGCTGTCGGCCGGCTGCTCCAGCTGCAGACTCTGGATGTGCGGCAGCTGCGAGCGTTGGGTATCGCGGGCATAGGCCAGCAGGCAGCCGGCCGCCTGCAGGGCGTGATCCAGGTCCTCGCAGCCGAACCCCAGCAGATTGCGGGTGCCGAAATGCTGATTCAATGCCCGCCGACTGCTCTCCAGGTCGAATTCCCACAGTGGCCGACGACGCGCGCCGCGCCGCGACTCCAGCGCCTGCAGCGCCGGGATCTCCTCGTTCAGCAGCAGCTCGGCCGGGCGCACACGTTCGATTTCTGCCAGGAGGCTCTCCACGCCCTGCACCTCGCTCAAGACGAAGCGGCCGCTGGCAATGTCCATCCAGGCCAGGCCGAACACGACAGTTTTTGTGCTGCTGGTGTTCTGGCCCGTGAGGGCCATGAGGATGCTGTCGTGACGCTCGCCCAACAGGGCTTCATCAGTGAGGGTACCCGGGGTGACGATACGCACCACTTGTCGTTCGACCGGCCCCTTGCTGGTGGCCGGGTCCCCGATCTGCTCGCAGATCGCCACGGAAACGCCGGACTCGAGCAGGCGGGCCAGATAACGGTCGGCGGCGTGGTAGGGGATGCCACACATGGGGATGTCGTGCCCGTCGCTCTTGCCGCGGGCCGTCAGAGTGATGTCGAGGATCTTCGAGGCCTGACGGGCGTCTTCGTAGAACAGCTCGTAGAAGTCCCCCATGCGGTAGAACAGCAGTTCGTGACGGTGCTGCGCCTTCAGACGCAGATACTGCTGCATCATCGGCGTGTGGTTGCTGCTGGTCTCCATGGGGTCTCGCATCTTCCGGTGACTGAGTCTGGGGGCGGACAGGCGCGAAGCGTAGCAAACCTGCCGGGCAGGGAACAGCCGGGCGGCCAGAACAGTCGCCATGTCGGCTGCCCGTCCTTCGGAGGAAAGCGGGGGGCGAGCTGGAGGAAGCCTTCGATCGGATCGCCGGGCAGTTGTCGACGATGGCTGACGCGAACGCCGCCTCTGCCTTGATCACAGTCTGGTGGCGGCGGCTTCATGCAGGGGTTGTGCAGGGATCTCTCAGGCAAGGCGCAGGGGGGATTCTTTGCTAAGCTTGCGGGTATCTGGACATTTCCCGAAGAGGCTTCGCCATGAACAAATCCATTCTTGCTCTGAGCCGACAGTGCGGTGAAGGTCTCAGGCAGCTGGGAGCGCATGTGAGCACCGCCGAATCCTGCACGGGTGGCTGGGTGGCTCAGGCCATCACGGCGGTGCCCGGCAGTTCCTCCTGGTTCGATGTCGGCTTCGTGACGTATTCCAACCTTGCCAAGCAACAGCTGCTGCAGGTGCCGGCCGACCTGCTGGACGGTCCGCATGCCCCCGGCGCGGTCAGCTGCGAGACCGTGCTCGCCATGGCAGTGGGTGCCCTGCAGCGCAGTGGCGCACAGTACGCCATTGCCACCAGCGGTGTCGCGGGACCGGGGGGTGGTACGCCCGCGAAGCCGGCAGGCACGGTGTGGATCGGCTGGGCCTGGCAGGAGGTGGGAGCACCCCAGGTACACAGCACAGCGCTGGTGCAACACTTTCCTGGGGACCGCCAGGCAGTGCGCCGGCAGAGCGTCATCGCCGCGCTGGAGGGGCTGCTGGCACTACTGCAGCGTCAGCGTGCGTGACATGGGCGCTCAGTAGAAATACTGGTTGAATATACAGTAAAGCTTTGCTTTAATCGCTTCGCCGACACCCGAATCAACAACGGCAGTCTTCCCGCAAGCTGCCCTCTGCATCCAGGACGCCACAAGGACACCATCATGGCCATCGACGCAAGCAAAGACAGCAATCGCGAAAAAGCCCTCAACGCCGCACTCTCCCAGATCGAACGCCAGTTCGGCAAGGGCTCCATGATGCGGCTGGGCGACAAGGGCCGCGAGGCCATCCCCGCCATCTCCACTGGGTCTCTCGGGCTCGACATCGCTCTTGGCATCGGCGGTCTGCCGCGTGGGCGCATCGTCGAGATCTACGGGCCGGAGTCCTCTGGCAAGACCACGCTTACCCTGCAAGTCATCGCCGAATGCCAGCGCAAGGGCGGCACCTGCGCCTTCATCGACGCGGAACATGCGCTGGACCCGATCTATGCCGGCAATCTGGGCGTTGATGTCGAGAACCTGCTGGTCAGCCAGCCTGACACGGGCGAGCAGGCGCTGGAGATCTGCGACATGATCGTGCGCTCTGGCGCGGTGGATGTCGTGGTCATCGACTCGGTAGCGGCGCTTACCCCCAAGGCGGAAATCGAGGGCGACATGGGCGACAGTCATATGGGTCTGCAGGCACGCCTGATGTCCCAGGCCCTGCGCAAGATGACGGCCAACATCAAGAACTCCAATACGCTGGTGATCTTCATCAACCAGATCCGTATGAAGATCGGTGTCATGTTCGGCTCGCCCGAAACCACCACCGGTGGCAACGCCCTCAAGTTCTATGCCTCCGTGCGTCTGGACATTCGCCGCATCGGCTCCATCAAGGAAGGCGAGGAAGTGGTGGGGAGCGAAACCCGCGTGAAAGTGGTGAAGAACAAGGTGGCACCGCCGTTCCGTCAGACGGAATTCCAGATCATGTATGGCACCGGCATCTACCGCATGGGAGAGGTCATCGACCTCGGGGTCAAGCTCAATCTTATCGACAAGTCCGGTGCCTGGTATGCCTATAACGGAGAAAAGATTGGCCAGGGCAAGAAAAATGCGGCGACTTATCTAGAAGAAAATCAGCAGCTTGCAGGTGAAATTGAAAGTAGGATCCGCGAGCAGCTGCTGGGCGGTGCGGGGCTGGCCGTGAGTGCGGGTGCCGACGAATTGGACGAGGTCGGTGAGTACGAATAAGGCTGTAGCGCTTGAACTGCGCCGGGCGGCCATGGACTTGCTGGCGCGGCGCGAACACGCGCGTGCCGAGCTGCTGGGAAAGCTCCAGCGCCGCTTCCCGGAAGCAGAGGCGGTGTTTGCCGAGGTGCTCGATCAGCTGACAGTCGACGGCCTGCTGAACGACGAACGGTTTTGTGAGGCCTATGTCCGCTACCGGCGCTCACGAGGCGCGGGGCCTCTGCTGATCAGGCAGGAGCTGCGCCGGAAGGGGGTCGCGGCGCACACCCTGCAGACATGCCTAGACTCGGCCGCGCCGGAGTGGCTTGACACCCTGCGTGCAATGATCGTGAAGAAGTCCGGAGGCAGTCTGCCGCACGCGTCGGAGCGGGTGGCCAGGCAGAAGCTCTACCGCGCCATGCTTGCCAAGGGCTATCCGGCTGACATGATTGCCCGCGCCTTTGCCCGATCAAGCTGAGAGATACTGCCGCTGCCAAGGCTGCCAATTCAGCCGCTCCCGTGGCAAGCGCTAGCAAGAGCCATGAAAGCCTGTCCCTTGCACTTCCTGGCAAGTAGGTTTACCTGCTCGCACCCTCTTGCTGCCTGCTGGTGTAAGGAGCGCCGGTGGTTCTGACGACCGAGTGGCTTGTCGCACAGGATGCCTTCTCCGGTGCGCCCGCGGCACCCGCGCGCAAGCGTGGGGGTACCGGCACTGCAGCAGGTGCTCGTCGTCGACGACGCCACGCTCCCCGCCCTGCGCGAACTTCATCGCCTCCGTGGCGGGCGAGGTGATGATTGACACGCGCATGCAGGGCTTCGAGAAGCTGGAAGGGCAATGACGTACGCTGAAGAGTGCTGGGCCTGTTGCGACTAACCGGCAGGAAGCAAGATGTGCAGAACTTCGAGGGGCTGGTCCTCGAGGGTGAGTGCAGTACGCAGCTCGCATCGCCGCCTTGCTCGAAGAGACTTTGGCGCCGGACTGAGGCGCCTTGCACAGATCATTAAAAATAAAAAGCAACAAGTTCAAAAGGATGCATCATGAAGCTGATAAAGCCATTCAATGCGCTGCGCCCCCGCCCGGAGGTGGCTGCTCACGTGGCAGCGCCGCCCTACGATGTTCTCAATCGCGAGGAAGCCTTCGCCATGGCCGCGGGCAACCCGCTCAGCTTCCTGCGCATCAACAAGCCCGAGATTGACGTGGACCCGTCCATCGATGCCTTCGACCCGCGGGTGTACCAGCGCGGCGCGCAGAATCTGCAGCGCTTCATGGCCGAAGGCATCCTGCAGCGTGATGCGTGCGACACCTTCTATGTTTACAAGCAGGTGATGGGCAGCCATGAACAGACCGGCCTCGTTGCCGCGGCCTCGGTGGCGGCCTACGAGCAGAATCTGATCAAGAAGCACGAGTTCACGCGGCCCGACAAGGAAGACGATCGGGTCCATCACATCCACACGCTCGGTGCCCAGGTCGGGCCGGTGTTTCTGACCTACCGGGCACGGCCACAGATCGACGCGCTGATTGCCGGCATCGTCACGCAGCCGCCGGAATATGATTTCGTGGCTGACGACGCCAATCGCCATGTGCTGTGGGTGGTGCGGGACGCTGCCACGGTTGCGCAGCTGCAGGCCCAGTTCGATGCCGTGGACTGTCTTTACGTGGCGGACGGGCATCACCGGTCGGCTGCCGCCCAGCGGGTCAAGGAGCTGCGTCGCCAGGCGGCGGTGGCGCCCACAGGCGAAGAGTCGTGGAATTATTTCTCGGCCGTGATCTTCCCCCACAATCAGATGCAGATCCTCGACTATAACCGCGTGGTAAAAGACCTGAACGGTCTGGATGACGATGAGTTCCTGGCCCGACTGCAGCTGTGCTTCAAGGCGCGTTTCAGTCGCGACGGGGCCGTGAAACCCACGAAGCCGCACGAGTTCAGCATGTATCTGGCCGGCCAGTGGTATGTGCTTGAGGCGATTGAAGGGCTGTGGAACGACGCCGACCCGGTCAAGCGGCTGGACGTGAGCATCCTGCAGCACAATCTGCTGGCCCCGCTGCTGGGTATCTCGGACCCGCGTCGCGACAAGCGCATCGATTTCGTGGGGGGCATTCGGGGTCTGCAGGCGCTGGAGCAGCGCGTGGATTCAGGAGAGAGCAGGGTGGCTTTCGCGCTGTACCCGACATCCATCGACAGCCTGATGGCGATTGCCGATGCCGGGGAGGTGATGCCGCCCAAGTCCACCTGGTTCGAGCCCAAGCTCAAGAGCGGCCTGTTCGTGCACGTGCTGGATTGACTACTCCCAATGCGCCCCATCGCGGTACTGGGTCGGGGTGACATGGTGAATGTCCTTGAACGCCTTGTTGAAAGATGACAAGGCCGAATAACCCACTTCGAACGCGATATTGGCGATGGGCTCGCGCTGCTCCGGCGGTAATTGCAGGCGCCGGCAGGCCTCGGCGATGCGAAACTCATTGAGGAACTGGTTGAAGTTGCGATAGCCCAGTTCCTTGTTGATCACCCGCCGCAGGCGGTACTCCTGCATGGACAGGCGCTGTGCCAGCTCTCCGATCGTGAGCCCCGGCCGGGCATACAGCTTCTCTTCCCGCAGTACTGTCAGGATGCGCTGCACCATGGTGGAGTTATCCGCCTTGCGCACGGCTGTCGGCACCGTGCTCAGCCGCACAGGCTGCTGCTCGCGCGGCAGCACGATCACCTGCAGTGCTTCTGCCTCCAGTCGCATCACCTTGACGTTGAACCACAGCGTGATCACGAAGAGGTAGCCGAACAGGAACTCGTTCGGAAAGCTCGGCAGCGTGACTCCGGAGTAGGTCTGCGCCGCCCGGATGAAGCCGTTCATCAGCACGGCGGCCACCAGGACTCCCATGGCGGGAATGAAGGGCACGCGCACCCTCCGGCGTGGCTCCACCAGATCACTGCTCAGGCCCTGGAAGGCCATGAGAA